>NZ_CCSE01000001.1:950625-1267500 GCF_000756715.1 Jeotgalicoccus saudimassiliensis | reverse complement strand
TTGGAGGACACCTGGAGAACTGAAACATCTTAGTATCCAGAGGAAGAGAAAGAAACATCGATTCCCTAAGTAGCGGCGAGCGAACGGGGAAGAGCCCAAACCAGCTTCGGCTGGGGTTGTAGGACATTCACAACGGATTTAAAGACTTAGACGAATGGTCTGGGAAGGCCAACCGCAGGGGGTAAGAGTCCCGTAGTTAAAAAGTTGATAAATTTAGAATGTATCCTGAGTACGACGGAACACGAGGAATTCCGTCGGAATCCGGGAGGACCATCTCCCAAGGCTAAATACTCCTTGCTGACCGATAGTGAACCAGTACCGTGAGGGAAAGGTGAAAAGCACCCCGGGAGGGGAGTGAAATAGAACCTGAAACCATGCGCTTACAAGTAGTCAGAGCCCGTTAATGGGTGATGGCGTGCCTTTTGTAGAATGAACCGGCGAGTTACGAATATATGCAAGGTTAAGCAGCGAATGTGGAGCCGCAGCGAAAGCGAGTCTGAATAGGGCGACTGAGTATATGTTTGTAGACGCGAAACCAGGTGATCTACCCATGACCAGGCTGAAGTTCAGGTAACACTGAATGGAGGGCCGAACCGACTTACGTTGAAAAGTGACCGGATGAGTTGTGGGTAGGGGTGAAATTCCAATCGAACCTGGAGATAGCTCGTTCTCTCCGAAATATATTTAGGTATAGCCTCATATTAGCATCGTGGAGGTAGAGCACTGTTTGGATGAGGGGCCCATCCCGGGTTACCGAGTTCAGACAAACTCCGAATGCCACAGATGTGATGTATGGGAGTCAGACAGTGGGTGATAAGGTCCATTGTCGAGAGGGAAACAGCCCAGACCACCAGTTAAGGTCCCCAAATATATGTTAAGTGGAAAAGGATGTGGCGTTGCACAGACAACTAGGATGTTGGCTTAGAAGCAGCCATCATTTAAAGAGTGCGTAATAGCTCACTAGTCGAGTGACGCTGCGCCGAAAATGTACCGGGGCTAAACATATTACCGAAACTGTGGATTAAAATTTATTTTAATGGTAGGAGAGCGTTCTAAGTGCGGCGAAGCATGATCGTAAGGACATGTGGAGCGCTTAGAAGTGAGAATGCCGGTGTGAGTAGCGAAAGACGGGTGAGAATCCCGTCCACCGAACGACTAAGGTTTCCAGAGGTAGGCTCGTCCGCTCTGGGTAAGTCGGGACCTAAGCCGAGGCGAAAAGCGTAGGCGATGGACAACAGGTAGAAATTCCTGTACCAGTAAGATTGCATTTGAGTGATGGAGTGACGCAGAAGGAAAAGATGAGCGCGCGGAAGGAAGAGCGCGTCCAAGCCATAAGGCTGCATGTTAGGCAAATCCGGCATGCATTAAAGCTGAGTGGTGATGGGGAGCCGAAAATAGTAGGCGAAGCATACGGACTCACACTGCCAAGAAAAGCTTCTAGCAAGTAATCCTACTGCCCGTACCGTAAACCGACACAGGTAGTTGGGAAGAGAATTCTAAGGTGAGCGAGCGAACTCTCGTTAAGGAACTCGGCAAAATGACCCCGTAACTTCGGGAGAAGGGGTGCTTATAGAAATATAAGCCGCAGTGAATAGGCCCAAGCGACTGTTTACCAAAAACACAGGTCTCTGCCAAACCGAAAGGTGAAGTATAGGGGCTGACGCCTGCCCGGTGCTGGAAGGTTAAGAGGAGTGCTTAGCGCAAGCGAAGGTACGAATTGAAGCCCCAGTAAACGGCGGCCGTAACTATAACGGTCCTAAGGTAGCGAAATTCCTTGTCAGGTAAGTTCTGACCCGCACGAAAGGCGTAACGATTTGGGCACTGTCTCAACGAGAGGCTCGGTGAAATCATAGTACCTGTGAAGATGCAGGTTACCCGCGACAGGACGGAAAGACCCCGTGGAGCTTTACTGTAATTTGATATTGAATCTTGACTCCACCTGTACAGGATAGGTGGGAGCCAATGAAGCATGGACGTCAGTCTATGTGGAGGCACTGGTGGGATACCACCCTGGTGTGGTTGAGATTCTAACCCGCAGCCGTGATCCGGCTGGGAGACAGTGTCAGATGGACAGTTTGACTGGGGCGGTCGCCTCCTAAAGAGTAACGGAGGCGCTCAAAGGTACCCTCAGAATGGTTGGAAATCATTCACAGAGTGTAAAGGCATAAGGGTGCTTGACTGCGAGACCTACAAGTCGAGCAGGGTCGAAAGACGGACTTAGTGATCCGGTGGTTCCGCATGGAAGGGCCATCGCTCAACGGATAAAAGCTACCCCGGGGATAACAGGCTTATCTCCCCCAAGAGTTCACATCGACGGGGAGGTTTGGCACCTCGATGTCGGCTCATCGCATCCTGGGGCTGTAGTCGGTCCCAAGGGTTGGGCTGTTCGCCCATTAAAGCGGTACGCGAGCTGGGTTCAGAACGTCGTGAGACAGTTCGGTCCCTATCCGTCGTGGGCGTAGGAAATTTGAGAGGCGCTGTCCTTAGTACGAGAGGACCGGGATGGACATACCACTGGTGTACCAGTTGTCGTGCCAACGGCATAGCTGGGTAGCTACGTATGGACGGGATAAATGCTGAAAGCATCTAAGCATGAAGCCCCCCTCAAGATGAGATTTCCCCAATAGATGCCTCAGAGACTATGAGGTTGATAGGTTTGGCGTGTAAGTGTGGTAACACATTCAGCGGACAAATACTAATCCATCGATGACTTATTCAAGTAAATAATGAACAATTTAAAGAGTGCGTTCACTCTTTTCGATACTTCTATCCGGTTTTGAATGTATATGACATTCAACCAAATAGTCTGGCGGCGATGGCGGAGAGGCCACACCTGTTCCCATGTCGAACACAGCAGTTAAGCTCTCCAGCGCCGATGGTAGTTGGACTGACGTCCCGCAAGAGTAGGACGCTGCCAGGCGAATATGACATTCAACCAAATAGTCTGGCGGCGATGGCGGAGAGGCCACACCTGTTCCCATGTCGAACACAGCAGTTAAGCTCTCCAGCGCCGATGGTAGTTGGACTGACGTCCCGCAAGAGTAGGACGCTGCCAGGCTGTTACATAATTTTTAAAAATAAATAAAATAATGATTGATTTATCGATCAATATATAAGATAATAGTATCTTACATGGAGAATTAGCTCAGCTGGGAGAGCATCTGCCTTACAAGCAGAGGGTCGGCGGTTCGAACCCGTCATTCTCCACCATGTAGCCGGCCTAGCTCAATTGGTAGAGCAACTGACTTGTAATCAGTAGGTTGGGGGTTCAAGTCCTCTGGCCGGCACCATCTCTTAACAGGAGCCATTAGCTCAGTTGGTAGAGCATCTGACTTTTAATCAGAGGGTCGCAGGTTCGAATCCTGCATGGCTCACATTCTAATATGCGGGTATGGCGGAACTGGCAGACGCACTAGACTTAGGATCTAGCGCTTCACGGCGTGGGGGTTCGACTCCCTTTACCCGCACCATTTTTAAAATAATGATTTACCAATAGTATAGTCAGCGGAAGTAGTTCAGTGGTAGAACATCACCTTGCCAAGGTGGGGGTCGCGGGTTCGAATCCCGTCTTCCGCTCCAGTTTTAAGCCGGGGTGGCGGAACTGGCAGACGCACAGGACTTAAAATCCTGCGATAAGTGATTATCGTACCGGTTCGATTCCGGTCCTCGGCACCATATTGAATTTTATATTGTAATGCGCCCATAGCTCAATTGGATAGAGCGTCTGACTACGGATCAGAAGGTTAGGGGTTCGACTCCTCTTGGGCGCGCTTATAGAAACGGGAAGTAGCTCAGCTTGGTAGAGCACTTGGTTTGGGACCAAGGGGTCGCAGGTTCGAATCCTGTCTTCCCGACTCTTTTAAAAATGTAATACCTATTAATTAATGGGGGCTTAGCTCAGCTGGGAGAGCGCCTGCCTTGCACGCAGGAGGTCAGCGGTTCGATCCCGCTAGTCTCCACCATTATTTTTTAAAAAGTCTTAGTTATAGTGATACTTAATTTAACTCGGCGGCGTAGCTCAGCTGGCTAGAGCGTACGGTTCATACCCGTGAGGTCGGGGGTTCGATCCCCTCTGCCGCCACCATAATTGGACCTTTAGCTCAGTTGGTCAGAGCAAACGGCTCATAACCGTTGGGTCGCAGGTTCGAGTCCTGCAAGGTCCACCATAGCTTAAACTTTATATCGCGGAGGAATACCCAAGTTCGGCTGAAGGGATCGGTCTTGAAAACCGACAGGGGCTTAACGGCTCGCGGGGGTTCGAATCCCTCTTCCTCCGCCATTTTTATTTTAATATTATTATCGCGGGATGGAGCAGTGGTAGCTCGTCGGGCTCATAACCCGGAGGTCGTAGGTTCGAATCCTTCTCCCGCAATTATTTTTATGTAAGAATATATTAAGGTCCCGTGGTGTAGCGGTTAACATGCCTGCCTGTCACGCAGGAGATCGCGGGTTCGATTCCCGTCGGGACCGCCATTTTTTTATTTTGAAAAATTCATGAAGTGGTTTAGTAGCTCAGTTGGTAGAGCATGTGATTGAAGCTCACAGTGTCGGCGGTTCGATTCCGTCCTGAACCACCATTTAAGCCGGCCTAGCTCAATTGGTAGAGCAACTGACTTGTAATCAGTAGGTTGGGGGTTCAAGTCCTCTGGCCGGCATTCTTTTACGGAAGGGTAGCGAAGTGGCTAAACGCGGCGGACTGTAAATCCGCTCCTTCGGGTTCGGCAGTTCGAATCTGCCCCCTTCCATTAGTATAGGGGTATCGTATAATGGTAATATAGAGGTCTCCAAAACCTTTGATGTGGGTTCGATTCCTACTACCCCTGCATATTTCTTAAAATGGCGGTTGTGGTGAAGTGGTTAACACACCGGATTGTGGTTCCGGCATGCGTGGGTTCGATCCCCATCAGCCGCCCCATTTTTGGGCTGTAGCCAAGCGGTAAGGCAACGGGTTTTGGTCTCGTGACGCGAAGGTTCGAATCCTTCCAGCCCAGTTTTTATTTCCTTTTGGCGCCATAGCCAAGTGGTAAGGCCGAGGACTGCAAATCCTCTATCACCGGTTCAAGTCCGGTTGGCGCCTTTATATTAATTTTATGCGGAAGTAGTTTAGTGTTTAGAACATGCTTCTTCCTGAAGCAAGACATAGGTTCAAATCCTATCTTCCGCTTTATTATTTAAACTAATTAGACAGCTAATTAGTCTTTTTTTTTACTTAGCCACCGTGGCGGAACAGGCAGACGCGTTGGACTCAAAATCCAATTCTCGTTAGAGAGTGTCGGTTCGATCCCGACCGGTGGTATACAGAAACACTGTGTTTAATTACACAGTGTTTTTTTGTTTGCCAATTTATGTTTACTTTCTTTGTTATTACAGGGTAATTAAGTGTATATTTAGAATAGAATGTTACTCTTATACCGTTTTAGTGAAAAAATTCTCATTATTTTATGTTATTTTGTTAATTATTCACAAAATAATCAGTGTTTTGTGTTAAAATAAGTTTTTATTGCTTAAATAGCTATTTATAGCAGTAAAAAGTAAGTCAGGAGGATAACAATGCATCCTAAAGAAAATGACGTTTTAAAATACATAAAAGATAACCCGTTTATTTCACAAACTGAGCTTGCGAGAAAAGTAGGACTGACGAGTTCAGCTGTAGCTGCGATAGTATCTGACCTTGTTAAGAAAGAGTTTATCCAGGGCCAGGCTTATGTACTGAACGCAGAGTATCCGATTGTCTGTGTAGGTGCTGCAAACGTGGACCGTAAGTTTTTCGTACATAATGAACTTATCCACGGTACATCAAACCCTATACAGTCTGCACATTCCGTCGGAGGTGTTGCGCGCAACATTGGTGAGAACCTGGGCAGGCTTGGTGAAAGTGTTGCGTTAATCACAACGCGAGGCGATGATGGTGAATGGAAGACCATAGAGGAACAGACATCTACTTTTATTAACCTTGATTTTGCAGAACATGTTGAAGGGCAGAGTACAGGATGCTATACAGCATTAATCAGTCACGAAGGCGAGATGGAATACGGCTTTGCAGATATGAATATATACGATTATCTGACGCCTGAAGTGTTGATTAAACAGACATATATATTAAAGCGTGCAAAATGTATCATCGCTGATTTAAACACGCCTAAAGTTTCACTGGACTTCTTGTGTGCCTATGCAGAGAAGCACGACATTAATCTTGTGCTTATTCCTGTATCAGGACCTAAGATGAACAGACTGCCGGAGAACCTTAATCCGGTCGATTGGCTGATTGTGAACAGAGATGAAACTGAAGCTCATTTTAATATTAAGATTAACAGCGACGAAGATCTGCTTAAAGCAGCTGAAATGTGGAATGAATCCGGTGTCAGTCACGTAATTGTTACGAACGGCGTCAAATCGATAGCTTACAGCGGTAAAGAGGACGGCAGTAAGATTTACAGCATTATACCATCAGAAAAAGTTGTAGACGTCACAGGTGCAGGAGATTCATTCTCAAGCGCAATTGTCTTCGGCTGGCTTAAAGGTTATCCTGTAGATGATATTGTGAGAATGGCGATGGTTAACAGCAGTAAAACTATAGAGACAGAATATACTGTCCGTCAGGACTTAACAGAAAAACAACTTATTAAAGACATGGAGGAAGTTAAATGAATCATTTAATCGAATTACACCCTGATGTAAAAGAAGCTTTAGAAAACAATAAACCGGTAATTGCTTTAGAATCAACTATTATTTCACACGGTATGCCTTATCCGCAAAACGTTGAGATGGCTAAAACTGTTGAGAGCATCGTTCGCGAAGGCGGAGCTGTTCCGGCAACAATTGCAATTATGGACGGTAAGATCAAAGTAGGTCTTGATGAAGCTTTACTTGAGAAGTTAGGAAACTCTGAAGGCGTAGCTAAAGTTTCACGCCGTGACCTTGCAGAAATTATTGCAACGAAACGTATCGGTGCAACGACTGTAGCATCTACGATGATTTGTGCAGAAATGGCCGGTATTAAGTTCTTTGTTACAGGCGGAATCGGCGGCGTTCACCGCGGTGTTGAAGAAACTATGGATATTTCAGCAGACCTTGACGAGTTAGGAAAAACTGATGTAGCTGTAATCTGTGCAGGTGCCAAATCAATTTTAGATCTTGATAAAACGATGGAATACCTGGAAACGAAAGGTGTACCGGTTATCGGTTACAAGACTGAAGTGCTTCCGGCGTTCTTCACACGCACAAGTGATATTAAATTAAACACTGTTGCAGAATCTACTGAAGATATCGCTGCAATTATTAAAGCGAAACATGACCTTGAGCTTGAAGGCGGAACAGTAATCGCAAACCCTATTTTAGAGAGCGATGAACTGCCTAAAGAATACATCGACAAGATCGTTGCTGAAGCAGTTAAAGAAGCTGAAGAAAACGGCATCGGCGGTAAAGATTCAACGCCGTTCCTTCTTGGCAAAATTGTAGAGAAAACTGAAGGCAAATCACTCGAAGCCAACATCAAGTTAGTATATAACAATGCTAAAGTCGGTACAGAAATCGCTGTAAACTACTTCAATATGCAATAATTATAAAAATGAGCCCTAATCCTTACAATTCAGTGAGCATTAGGGTATTTTTGTATATAAGGACAACATAATTTAAAGAGGGTGCCGAAGTGACGGAGTTTACAAAATATCTATCATTGAAAATGGATAAGAGCGAAGAGAATTTATACGTTATTTCTGATGAGACGGGAAAACGCGAACTGCACAGCTACAATATACAAAGTCAGCGTTATGTAAAAGTGTCTGATGAACAGGAAAATGTTAAGAATTACTGGTTTGCTGACGGCGGTCTGCTGCTTGCAACAGACTTAAATGGAAACGAACGCGAACAGCTGACATATTTCAAAGAAGAAGAAAAATATCAGCTGACAGCGGATGATAATTACTATCACCATTACGGTGTTTATATGAACAGCAGTTTTATCTATTTAAGACATCATAAGGACGGCAAGATATTTGAACTGATGGACCATTCTGATGGACATGAGACCGTGCTGAATTCATTTGAAGTGCCATCATCGATAATCGGTAAATTTGATGATAATCACATTCTGATGAGCCAGGCAGTGGATAATCTAGATAAGACAATACACCTGTATAATATTAAAACTGCTGAGCTGAAAGATACCGGACTTCCGGCCGGCCGTTTCGGCAACTACCATTCATTGAGTGATTCAGAAGCGTTGTTTACGAGTGATTATCTTGAAGGTAACCTGAATTTATATAAGCTGAATAAAAAGACATTTGAATTTAAGAAACTGACTTATTTTAAATGGGATATACAAAAAGTTAAAGTACTGGAAGATAAAAATACAGTGATATTTGAAGTGAATAAAAAAGGTTTTTCCAAACTGTTTAAATATGACGTGGAGAATGATTTTCTTGAAAAACTTAAGTATAAAAATAACGGGGTAGTGCATTCGCTGGTTCACTCGGCTGACAAACTGTATGTTCTGTATTCAGATATGACAACGCCTCACGCGGTGTACGAATATGATCTGGCTGACGGCAGCACAGAGAAGCTGTTTGGCAATGACGAAGCAGATACAGCTGTGGAAACGATGCATTCAACCTATCCGTCATTTGACGGGCTGGATGTCCCTTATTATCTGTATGTACAAAACAGCAGTAATGCGCCAACTGCGATACATGTACATGGTGGTCCGGAATCACAGGCACGTCCGGAGTTTAACGAACTGTATTATAAGCTGTACAAGGAAGGATATCAGATTGCTGTACCGAATATAAGAGGTTCGACGGGGTATTCGAAATTCTATATCGGTCTCGATAATAAAGAAAAACGCATGGATGCTGCAAAAGATGTTGTGGAGTTAAGAGAGCATCTGATTAACCATCATAGTGCAGACAAGAATAACATCTTTATTATGGGCCGGAGCTACGGTGGATTTATGACGCTTCTGTTAATCACACAGTTTCCGAAATTGTGGAAGGGGGCAGTGGATATCGTCGGCATTTCACACTTTACAACGCTGCTTTCAAACACGCCTGCATGGCGCCGTGAACAGCGATCGCACGAATACGGATTTATCGGTGAACACGATGAATTCATGCAGTGTATTGCACCGCTGAATAACAGTCAGCGCATACGCTGTCCATTAAGAATTTTCCATTCACATAACGATGTGAGAGTACCGTATTCCGAGTCTCTGCAGATGTATGAAAAAATGAAAGAGCAGGATAAAGATGTCGAACTGACTGCATATGAAAATGAAGGGCATCAGTATTTATATACTGACAATCAGGACGACATGAACACGAAATTAATTGCATTTTTTAACGACCAGACAGAAAAATAAAAAACAAGCCGTTTCACCGTGATTTCGGTGAAGCGGCTTGTTTTATTCCATTAAGCTGTTGAATTTTTTCATCAGACGGGTGAATTCTTCAATTTCTGCCTGATCCCATTCGTCGGTCATTTTAGAGAAGCGCTGCTGTCTGCTGTGTCTGATGTAAGTCATCATATCCAGCCCCTTATCGTTAATTGCATAAAGGTAAGAGCGTCCGTCAGTTTCCGAAGGCTTTTTATAAAGCATATCATCAGCAAGCAGGTCGGCAGCCTGTCTGCTGACAGTAGAAATATCGAGATGAAGTTTACCGGATATTTGTTTAACACTCATCGGGCCGTTTTTAGTAATAAGGAGAAGGATTAAATAACTGGCCCGTTTTAATTCCTGTTTTTTATCGAGCTCCACGCTTCTCGTTCTTAAAGCCCGTACCATCATCGCAAGTTCAAGTTCCAGTGTTTCCAGAGTTTCATCGTTCGTCATTTGTATACACAGCCTTTCAAATACAGTTCTTGACATCTTATATAGTTGTATCATACAATTAATTACTGTGAATGTCTACGAAAGAAGGAAAATTGATGTCTTTGGAAAATGAAAGCGGCGGTAAGCTCACCGCCGGGAATAGAACGATACTGATGGCAGTGCTCTTATCCGGAGCATTTGCAGCAATTTTAAACCAGACACTTCTTGCCACAGCGATACCTCATATAATGGAGGATTTGAAACTCGATGCCGATGTAGCACAATGGCTGCAGTCGATTTTTATGCTCGTGAACGGGATTATGATTCCCATTACAGCCTTTTTAATTAATAAATTCTCAACGAGAGCGTTATTCTTTACTGCATTATCATTATTCGGGCTGGGTACGCTGATCTGCGGTATTTCTCCGTCATTTTCAGTGCTGCTTGCCGGGCGGATTCTGCAGGCTGCAGGTGCAGGGATTATCATGCCCCTGATGCAGACGATTCTGTTCCTTGTATACCCGCGTACCGAACGCGGTAAAGCAATGGGAATATTTGGCCTTGTAATCAGCTTCGCACCGGCAATCGGTCCGACGCTGTCTGGATGGTTTATCGACATGTATCCGTGGCGCGGACTATTCTATATGCTGCTGCCAATCGTTGTGATTGACCTGATTATAGCGTTTTTTGTTTTAAGAAATGTTACAGAGAAAACAAATCCGAAAATGGATATTCTTTCTATTATATTATCCACATTTGGTTTTGGCGGACTCTTATACGGCTTCAGTGCTGCTGGAAGCAGCGGCTGGCTGAGTGTTACGGTACTCGTGCCGATTATCATCGGTGCGGTGACACTTGTACTGTTCATTAAGCGTCAGAACAGACTGGAAGAACCAATGCTTGAATTTGGTGTCTTTAACGACAAAATCTTTACACTGTCGACATCACTTGGCATGATTGTATTTATGTCAATGATTGGCGGGGCAGTGATACTGCCGATATTTATGCAGACGATGCTTGGATTCACAGCCATGGAGTCGGGGCTGATGCTGCTGCCGGGTGCATTGATTATGGGCTTTATGAGTCCTGTCACCGGCAGACTGTTTGACAGATACGGGGCAAAATGGCTTGCTGTAATCGGACTCGGTATGCTGACTGTGACGACGTTGATGTTTTCGAACCTGAATACAGAAACGACATTTACTTATCTTGCTGTCGTAAACAGTTTCCGGATGATCGGTGTGGCGATGGTTATGATGCCGGTCACAACTGAAGGATTAAACCAGCTGTCGAACAGACTGGTTCCTCATGGTACAGCGATGAACAATACGATGAGACAGGTGGCCGGTGCAGTAGGGACTGCACTGCTTGTATCCATTATGACGAATACAATGAGGCCGGACGAAGGAATTCCGGGAATGATTCACGGGGTGAATATGTCATTCCTGTTTGCGGGAATACTGGCCTTTATCGGATTTATACTGGCATTCAAATTAAGAAAAACGAATGAAATAGAGTAAATAAAAGCTTACTGTCAAAAATGACAGTAAGCTTTTTATGATTCGCCGGTACTTTTAGATCTTAAGTACTGGGCAATAATAATAATGATTAATCCGATGAACATAAAGTACTGGACGATGAATGACGATAACCCGTTAAGAACATCAAACGGATAAATCAATCGGCCCGCACTGTATATAAACAATACGATAAATATGATTCTGCCTGCCCATGAGTCAGTGCTGAACATAAAGTAAAGTGAAGCGGCTGCTGTCATAACAAAAAGAATGTAGAGCAGAATATCCGCAAGTGACGCATCGTAAGCGGCGACTTTTAAAGGGCTGAGTGTATTTGAATTCATAAAAAGAATTAACAGGTTGGCACCGGCAAACAGTACTAAAAATAAAATACCCGCAATCATCTGTTTGTTGCCGCGGCCAGATGACTGGTGTTTAATACCGTGATTCATAAAAGGAACCATAGCGAGTATTAAAATGACGACTGCCGGCAGGACGAGTGAAATAACGATTTCGCCAAAAAGAAAAATAGTAGCTGAAAACAGCAGGGCGAAATATACACCGAGAATTGCAGCATCCGACCAGTATTTACTGCGGTACTTTGGCAGTTTCTTTGAAGCAACACGGGCAACATCTTTTGTTTTGGCATTATAGTATTCTGTATAATTCTGTCCGGAATCTATCATGGAAACAGCCATAATATGCAGCTGTTCGTACTTCGCATCTTCAGTAACGAAGTGTTTATCAAATTCGCTGTCGAGTGAATTAAATGCAAGCTGATCATCTTCTGGTAACCGGCTGAAAACTTTTTTATATTCATTTTTATAATTCGTCATAGTAACATCCTTGTGTAGTTTGTATTACTCATTATTATATCAGACAACATGTTAAATGACGGTATTTTACCTGGGAGAACTTTCAGCCCGGAGATTCTTTGTAATATTTTCAACATCATCTCTGGAAGTTGCGATAACCTTTTGGTTCAGAAAGATAAGAGTGATAGTAATAAGTGCGATAAAGCTGACGGAATGTATAAGCCAAAACGGCATGTAGTCGTAGGCAAAGCCGTACAACAGAGTACCAATCGGGGCAATCGAGGAAGCAAAAAGACCGATTGCCGCAAATACTCTGCCTTTAATATGCTGAGGTACAATCAGCTGTACATAAGTAAAGAAAGGAACGTTGATGACCTGGAAATATGTGCTGGAACACTTTTCGTACAAAATGTATGAGCGTCCGCAGGCACAGCATCCGCTGGACAGAATCATGTTTGCGGTATTCAGCCTTGTGTATCCGTTGAGTCTGTTTGAAACAGGGAAAGTTGAAGCGGCAAAAAAAGCGTATTATATAATTGAAGAGACAGTCGATGATATTAAAGACTCGGTATATGCTAAAGAAATGCACATGATAAAAGATATTATATTTAAATAGGGAATGAGACGGGATATGCCGAGGTGTATCTCGTTTTTTGATTTGATTCGGGTGGTCCGGATGACAACGGCGCTTCCCCGTTGTAAACCGGCAGGCCTCGGATGACAACGGCGCTTCCCCGTTGTGAACCGGCAGTCCCTGGATGACAATGGCGCTCTCCCGTTGTAAACCGCCAGTCCCCGAATGACAACAGCGCTTCCTTGTTGTGAACCGGCGGTCCCCGAATGACAACGGCGTTTCCCCGTTGTGAACCGACAGGATCCGAATGACAACGGCGCTCTCCTGTTGTGAACCGACAGGCCCCGAATGACAACGGGGCTCTCCCGTTGTGAACCGGCAGTCCCCGAATGACAACGGGGCTCTCCCGTTGTGAACCGGCAGTCCTCGAATGACAACGGCGTTTCCCCGTTGTGAACCGACAGGATCCGAATGACAACGGGGCTCTCCCGTTGTGAACCGGCGGGCCCCGAATGACAACACCGCGCCGCCGTTGTAAACCGACGCACCACCACCATCCACCCATCAAAACACAAGAAAACAGGTGCAGCTAATGCTGCACCTGGACACATCTATCTATTCAACTTCTCTTTTAGAATATTTTCTCGGAAAACCGATCAGTATTGCAACAATGCCGCTCACAATTAACAGTATCGGATAAATTGAGTAGGGCATGATCTCAACTGGTGAGATTCCTGCTGCGAGTCCCGAAGCGGCAAGCATTTGACCGCCGTAAGGTATCAGACCCTGAAAACCTGCAGCGAATGTATCGAGTATACTTGCAGATTTTCTCGGATCCACTTCGTATTCCTCAGCAATGTTCTTCGCCAGCGGTCCTGTCATAATAATTGATATTGTATTGTTGGCAGTGGACATATCAGTCACACTGACCAGACTTGCGATACCAAGTTCTGCACCTTTTTTCGTTTTAATTCTGCTCATAATGGTTTCAAGCAGATACGTAATTCCTCCGTAATGACTGACAAGTCCAATCATCCCGGCAATCAGGATAGTGATAATTGCTATTTCCTGCATCCCGGCAATACCTTCGCCTGCTGCCGAAACCAGTGTCAGAACATCGAATGCGCCTGTAAACAATCCGAGTATCCCGGCAAATACTGCACCGCTAAGGAGGACGATAATTACATCGACCCCAAGAAGAGCTATAATCAGTACGGCAAGATAGGGCAGTACTTCTATAAAGCTGTAATCATAACTACCGGTTTCATTAAGAGATACATCCGCAGACAGCAGGTAGAGAATAATGATTGTCAGCAGCGCTCCCGGCAGTACAATCCAGAAGTTCACTTTAAACTTATCAATCATTTTTACACCCTGTGTGCGTGTAGCAACAATTGTAGTATCAGATATAAACGATAAATTGTCTCCGAACATTGAACCGCCGATTACTGTAGCAAGTGCCAGTGCAAGTCCGATATCCGTCTGGTCTGCAATACCGATTGCAATCGGAGCAATCGCAACTACAGTCCCCATACTTGTTCCCATCGATAATGAGACAAAGCAGCAGATGATAAAAATCCCGCTGAGTAACAGACTGCCGGGAAGCAGAGTCAGTCCCATGTTCACTGTAGAATCTACAGCACCCATTGCACCGGCAATACCAGAGAATGCACCTGACAGAAGGAAGATGACTACGATTAACATAATATTTTCCTGAGCTGCGCCTTTTAAGTATGCTGAGAGTTTATCTTTAAACGGCACTTTAAAATATAAAAAGAATGCAAAAACTGAAGCGATTAACGCCGCGACTGTTATCGGCATTGCATTGAAATCTCCCGCGATCAGTCCTGTCCCGATAAATAATGAGACGAATAAAATTAACGGCAGCAGTGATATAAAACTGCCTTTATGTTTAGACATATAATTCCTCCTATTGAAAAATCCCCATCCATTATCTGTAAAGATAAGAGATGGGGAAGTCCTCGGCTTATCTTCGAGCAGATACTGCTCCTGGAATTAGCACAGTACCTTACGGTCTGTTGCTGAGGTATCAACGGGCCAGTCCCTTCACCTCTCTGGATAAGAAATTATTTAATTATTGAGATTAAGGATACATGTTTAATAATTAAAGGTCAACAAATTAATTTTATATGATAATTAAGGTTTAATTTATTTGATAGAGGTAATTCTTTAACTATGATAATAAATAAATTGTATCAAAATTAATTTATTTAAGTTTGTTACTCGCTTTTAGTAACCAAGTATATTAATATAATTAATGTGATAGTTCGAAAGCGAATTATTGTACGACAAAACAAACTTTGGAGGATGAAATAATTATGGCTAAATTTGCATTAGACACAGCACACTCGGAACTTGAGTTTACGGTAAAACATATGATGGTAACTAAGGTTAAAGGGACATTCGGTGACTGGACAATTGACATCGATGTTGACGATATGGAAGATCTTTCAACAGCGAAAGTAACGGGAAGAGCAAGCACAGCGACAATCAACACTAAAGTTGCAGATCGTGATGCGCATTTAACATCAGCTGATTTCTTCGATTCGGAAAACTATTCGGATATTACATTTGAATCAACTAAAGTTGAAGGTTCAGGTTCAAGCTACGAAGTCACTGGTAACTTAACTATTAAAGATGTAACTAAAGAAATTACAATTCCTTTAGAATTCAACGGTAAAGCATTAAACCCGTGGGGCGTTGATGTTTACGGATTTGAATCAAACTTCTCAATCAACCGTGAAGAATTCGGATTAACTTGGAACCAGGCACTTGAAACAGGCGGCGTAATGGTTTCTAAAGATGTTAAAGTTAATCTTGAGCTGCAGTTCAATCCTGCAGAAGCAGAATAATAAACAATATAAACAGCTGAAAATGATTTTAATATAAATGGGTCAATACTCCGTGAAATTCTTAAATGAATCACACGGAGTATTTTTAATTTATAACAACGATATAAAAGACGGGAGCTATTGGAATTGTGTTTAGACAGTAAATGTAAACAGGACAACAGTGCAGAAATTATTGATATGTTATATAAAATACTGTGCTGTTTTGGTCAGTCTGCTTAAGGGTAAATACAAGAAATGAGAATCTTAAGTATGTACTTTATTTAAGGAGAGGCTGCAGTTGACACATTTTGATGTAATAATTATCGGTTTCGGTAAAGCGGGAAAGACACTGGCGGGTGACCTCGCTGAGCGCGGCTTTAAAACAGCATTAATCGAAAAAGATAAATCGATGTACGGCGGGACATGTATTAATATCGCATGTATTCCGACAAAAACTTTAATGCATGACGCATTAAACGGCTGGGAATACAGAGCAGCTGTACAACGTAAAAATGGTGTGATTACACGTCTCCGCGATAAGAATTATCACAGCATTCAGGATCTTAATAATGCCGCAGTATATGATGCGAAAGCGAAATTTATCAGTGACAGTGAAATTGAGATAGAAGCGGATGACGGCTCAAAAGAGGTGTTGAGTGCCGATAAAATATTCGTCAATACCGGCGCTGAAAACATTATTCCACCGATAGAGGGTGATATTAATTCGGACAAAGTGTATACGAGCACAACACTTATTGACGAAGAGATACTTCCTGAAAAGCTGACGATTGTCGGCGGGGGATACATCGGTCTTGAATTTGCGGTTATGTACAATGCATTTGGATCACAGGTGAGTGTTATCGTCCCCGACGATGAAATTCTGACAGACGAGGACCCTGAAATCAGAGATGAGATTACGAAGGACATGAAAGAGAGCGGTATTAACTTTATGTTCGGGGAGCGGGCAGAAAAAGTGACTGAAGAAGACAGCAGTAAAATTACTGTGACACTGTCAGGAGGCCGAGAACTCACTTCGAACGCTGTGCTGTTTGCGACAGGACGACAGGCAAAGACAGAAGGACTCGGGATTGAAAATACATCTGCCGGGCTGACAGAAAACGGTGAAATTGAAGTGAACAAACACCTGCAGACTAAAGCGGAGAATATTTATGCGATGGGTGATGTGAAAGGCGGAATGCAGTTTACCTACACGTCTCTAGATGATTACCGCATCGTGAAAAGCCATTTATTTGAGGATGGTTCATATACGTATGGCTCCCGTACGAATGTCCATTACACGATGTTTACAGACCCGCCATACTCACGTGCAGGTATGACACTCGATGAAGCGAAAGAAGCGGGATATCAGGCGGCCGAAAACAGCATGCCGATGTCAGAACATCCGAGATCACACGTCAACAACGAACTGCGCGGTTTATTTAAAGCGGTCGTTGATACCGAAACGAAAGAAATTTTAGGGGTACATTTATACGGAGTGAATTCAGAAGAACTGATTAACACTGTTAAACTTGCGATGGGTACCAGTATTCCTTACACGGTGCTCCGTGATCAGATGTACAATCATCCGGTAATGAGCGAAGCGTTTAACAATTTATTTGATATATAGAAAATCCCGCGGGTGTTATAGCCCGCGGGAAGTTTTTATAGATTATACTTTTTTAATGCTCTGTAGACTTTTGACAGGGGAAGACCCATCACTGTGTTGTAATCGCCTTTTATCTCTTTGACGAACACCGCACCGAAGCTCTGAATGCCGTAACCGCCGGCTTTGTCGTAAGGTTCGTCTGTGTGAATATATGCTTCGATTTCTTCATCGGACAGTTCGAAAAATGTGACTTCCGTGCGGTCCATAATAATTTCTTCAAAGTCTCTTGACTTTAATATGACACCGGAGTACACTTCATGAGTGCTTCCGGATAAAGTACGAATCATTTGACGTGCGTCATCAACTGTGTCCGGTTTTTCATAGATCACATTGTTGTGGCTGACTACTGTGTCGCAAGTTAAAAGAACAGCGTCATCATCAATTTTCAGAACAGAAGATTTTAATCTGGCAGTTTCAATTACTTTAGTTTCGGGATCGCTGCTCGTAATTTGTTTTTCATCAGCATCGGGAATTTGAATTTCATAATCAAGTCCTGCCTGTGAAAGCAAAGTACGGCGCCGCGGTGACTGGGAACCGAGTATTAGTTTCATTAAAGTTACCTCCGGTACATAAATTAAATAAAGACATTCATATAGATTGTCTTTGGCCGTAAAAGCGTTATAATGGCGTTAAAGCATTATGAACGGCCTGTAAATATAAAAACTGGTTAATATTATAATACATAGGTTAAACCTAAATAGATAGTCGTGATAAGAGGGGAGCAATCATGAGAGTAGAATTGACGAAGTACAGAGTTAAAGAAGGTAAAAGCGAACTGGTAGACGAGTGGGTAGAGTACATGCATAACCATATGGATGATGTTCTCATGAACCTCGAAGGCGAGAAAATGTTCGTTGAAACAATCTTCCGTGAAGCCTTCAATAATGTAGAGTACTTATACTGGTACAGTGTTCAGGATGACGTGGAGTCAGATGATGCAGTTTCCAAAACAGACCTGGATGAAAAACATCTGGAATATTGGGAAAAGTGTATTGATAAAACATTCAGACCTGAGGATATGAAAGCTGAAATTGTAATGATACCTGAACGTATCAAACGCGCTATGAATTACAGCAACGACTAAAAAGGCATCCCATAAATTGGGAAGCCTTTTTATTTTGGGGTTGGGTGACAACGGCGTTTCGCCGTTGTGAATCGAGTGGGGCCGGATGACAACGGCGGTTTCCTGTTGTGAACCGGGAGTGTCCGGATGACAACGGCGGTTTCCTGTTGTGAACCGGGAGTGTCCGGATGACAACGGCGTTCCCCCGTTGTGAATCAAGGGTGTCCGGATGACAACAGCGTTTCCCCGTTGTGAATCAAGCGTGTCCGGATGACAACGTCGTTTCCCCGTTGTGAACCGAAAGAGGCCGGATGACAACAGCGTTCCCCCGTTGTGAATCAAGCGTGTCCGGATGACAACGGCGGTTTCCTGTTGTGAATCGAAGGGTGCCGGATGACAACGGCGGTTTCCTGTTGTGAACCCGGAGTGTCCGGATGACAACGTCGTTCCCCCGTTGTGAATCAAGGGTGTCCGGATGACAACGTCGTTTCCCCGTTGTGAACCGAGGGCTGCCGGTTAACAACAACGCCACCCCGTTGTCATCCTATCTCCGATTCAACTCGTTTTTCTCTTTTATCAGCCGTTCAAACTCCGATTCAAGCTCAGGAGTCAATCCTTCGGCGAGTTCTCCGAGTACACGGATAATTTGAGTTTCAAGTACCATCAGTTCGTCCTTCGTCGTATTTCTCGGCGCAGGCTGATCGGGATGAATAAGACTGTAATCGTTAATGTCATAGGAAACCGGTGTGATGCTTTCCCAAAAACGTTTATCGTGTGAGACCAAAATAATCAGTCCCGGGTAATTTCTCAGCATCTCTTCCAGTGCTTCGATTGAGTGGACATCCAGAAAGTTTGTCGGCTCATCGAGTATCAGCACCTGGCTGTCTGCCATCAGCAGTTTGACGAGCTGGACTTTTACGCGTTCTCCGCCGCTTATAACAGACACTTTTTTGTGCACATCATCATCTTTAATATTCAGACGGGCGAGAGCAGTTCTGACTGTTGTTTCATCATATCGGCTCGTACTCATAATGTTGTCCAATATTGAAGAGTCCAAATCAAGGGATTCAAGCTGCTGATAAAAATATCCGACAGCAAGGTGTGAATCCTGATACTTTTCGTAAATATAATTCAGCAGTGTCGTTTTACCTGAACCGTTCCGCCCGGTAATGCTCACTTTATCTGTTGCTTTTAAATAGAGAGAAACGTTTTTAAGCAGTGTCCTGCCCTGTCTTGTAATATTTTCCCGTTCAAGACGGATTACAGTCTTGCCGCCGAGTTTCTCAATTTCCTGCGAGTAAAAAATAACCTGTTTGTCATCTTCCGGTTTTTCTTTTTCTTCAAGCTGATTCAGGCGGGATTCCATCGAAGTACGGACTTTGTCGAGTTTTTTCTGCATTTTATTGTAATAGGGTGTTTCCATAGTGACATACCGCTTTTTACCTTTATCATAAATGCGGTTCGATAATGCAGCCTGTTTCGACTTGTTTTCAACGGCCTTTTCCAAATGCTGCTTCTCACGTATATATTTTTCGTATTCATCCCGGGCGCGCTGACGGTTGTGCGTCTCAATTTTCTTATAGTGCGTGTAATTACCCGGGTATATAACAACTTTTGTATCTTCCACTGCCCAGATTTCATCGGCAATCTGGTCGAGAAAATCCCGGTCGTGTGATGCGATAATTTTAATTGCTTCCTTTTGTTTCAGTTCATCGAGAAGCCATACAGCATTCGTGTCGTCGAGGTGGGTGGTAGGTTCGTCCAGCAATATTACGCCGCCTGCATTATTCAGTTCCTGCTGCAGATAAAATTTAGTCGTTTCACCGCCGCTTTTTTCAATGTTATTTTCTTTCAGCTGCGGTATATAGGTAATCCTCTGGCTGGTATAGAGGGCGGCATTGTTAACGATATGCTCAAGCAGTGTCGTTTTACCTGAACCGTTCCGGCCGATCAGTCCGATTGTTTTTTGTTCCTGCACGGTAATGTTATCAATCGAGATAATTGTTTCACCATTAATGTCCAGAATAATGTTATTAAAGTTCATCATAAAAAAACCTCATTTCGTTGTCGAAATAAGGCCTCACCAAGTATAATACAGAATATACATTCAGTACTCCCGACAATTAAAAAGGGGAGTAGTGTTAAAGTATATATTTTTATATTATAAATGAACTGCAGAGATTACCCTATTTCGACATAATTTTTCGCATAATAAATAAGCTTGAATATGTCATAAGAAAAAGGATAATCTACTTCATTGTCCTGCAGTTCACCTCGCACGTGTATTTGTTAATTTCAATATAAAGCACATCAGAATATTTTGCAAATAAAGGATGGGGAAATATGGACCGTCATGAGTTTAAACGACGCGTAATTGAATATGCTGAAACAATCGGTATCGATGACATCGGATTTACGACGGCTGAACCGTTCACTGAGTTTAAAGCGAAGCTGATCGACTACTATAAAAATGGCTATGAATCCGGATTTGAAACTGGAACGATTGAAGAACGGACGAATCCAAAAGCAAGTCTGCCGAATGCACAGAGTATAATTTCGATTGCTGTCGGTTATCCAAACAAACTGCGTAATGCACCGAAATCGAAAAAGGGCGAACGCCGCGGAATTTTCGCGAGAGCATCATGGGGGACTGATTACCATACGCTGCTCCGAAAGAGACTGGAAAAACTCGAAGCTTTCATTAAAGAACTGGATCCGTCAGTGGACTGTAAATCGATGGTGGACACAGGTGTTTTAAGCGACAGGGAAGTGGCGAGACGAAGCGGTCTCGGTTTTACGGGCAAGAACGGTTTTGTGATTAATCCAAAGCTCGGGACTTATTCATACCTCGGTGAGATGATCGTATCCTATCCGTTTCCGGCCGATGAAGAACTGCTGGATTCATGCGGCGACTGCAACATTTGTGTGGACCGCTGTCCGACAGGTGCACTCGTCGGCAACGGCCAGGTGGACTCTCAGAAATGTATCTCTTTTTTGACACAGACAAAAGGGTTCATGCCTGTTGAGTACCGTTCAAAAATGGGGAACAGGCTGTACGGTTGTGATACGTGTCAGCAGGTCTGCCCGAGAAATAAAGGGATCAATACGGAACATCACGAAGATATCGTTCTTGAACCGGAAATTTTAAAACCGGAACTGACAGGGCTGCTGCAGATTTCCAATAAGGAGTTTAAAGAAACCTACGGACATCTTGCAGGTGTCTGGCGCGGTAAAAAACCGATTCAGCGCAATGCAATAATTGCACTTGCTCACTTTAAAGAAGAGGGAGCAGTTGATATACTTAAAACTGTTGCCGAGACGGATGTCCGTCCGGTTATTAAGGGGACCGCCTACTGGGCAATAGGACAGATTGCCGGTGACGGGGCGCTTGAATATATTTATGAACGTTACGGTATTGAAACAGATGCCGATGTAAAAAAAGAAATGCTTATGGGAATCCAGGAAGCTGGATAGGAAGAAGGAAAAAGTAATGAATCACGTTGTACTTTATCAGCCGGAAATACCGCAAAATACTGGAAATATCGCAAGAACATGTGTCGCAACAGGCACACCGCTGCACCTGATCAAACCTTACGGGTTCAGCCTGGAAGACAAGTACGTTAAACGTGCGGGTCTCGACTACTGGAAAGATCTTGAGCTTTACGAATACGATTCGATTGAAGATTTTTTCGAAAAGAACAAAGGCAGCTACTATATGATTTCAAAATTCGGTAAAAAGAACTTTACCGACATGGACTACAGCAAGACTGATGAAACACATTACTTCATATTCGGACGTGAAACGAAAGGGCTGCCGGACTGGCTTAAAGATGAATATGAAGAATCACTGATGAGAATTCCGATGACTGACAAGGTGCGTTCGCTGAACTTATCTAACACAGTCAGTATACTGGTATATGAAGCATTAAGACAGCAGGAGTATCCTGGACTGAAATAGGAGGATTTTTTGATGAATGATGTTGTTAAGTTATTAAATAATCACCGCTCTTTAAGAAAGTTTACCGATGAAAAATTATCTGATGAAATGATCAGAACACTGGTGGGTGCGGCGCAAAGTGCGAGCACATCAAGTTATGTACAGGCGTATTCAATTATGGGTGTTACAGATCCGGAAAAGAAAAAGGCGCTGCGTGAAATCAGTACGCAGAGTTATGTGGAGCATAACGGTCATCTGTTTGTATTTATCGTAGATTTTTATCGTCATAAAGAACTGGCAGAACAGGCCGGGGAAGAGATTTCATACGATAAAACAGAAAACCTGATTGTCGGCGTTGTGGATGCAAGTCTTGCTGCCCAGAACATGGCGGTTGCAGCTGAAAGCATGGGACTTGGAATATGTTATATAGGTTCTCTCCGCAATGATATTAAAAAAGCCGGAGAAATTCTCGGACTGCCTGAAGGGACATTCGCATTGTTCGGCATGGTGGCAGGATTTCCCGAAGATGAAGGCTCTCAAAAAGAACGTCTGCCGTTTGAAGCGGTGTACCACGAAAATACTTACCGGCGAATCGATGAAGTTCAAAGTGATATCGATGCGTATGACCAGCGTATCAGCGATTATTACAGCGAACGGACAGATGGTAAGCGTGCGGACAAGTGGAGCGAACAGATTATCGGCATGCTGGGCAAAAAACAGCGTCTCGATGTGGATGCAGTATTAAAAGAACAAGGCTATTTAGGCCAGTAAAAATAAAAGCACGCCCTGCAGAATAATTCTGCAGGGCGTTTTACAATCAGCCGGCAAATATTTTTTCTCTCTGGCTTTCGTGCTTGTCGAGCACAATCTGATGATTTGGAATACCGTTTCTTAACAGAACTTCGATATTTTGTTTTAAGAACTCATCGCTGCCGACAACGTAAAATAAGGCATCTTTGTCTGCGGTAAGCTTTTCAGCTTCACGGTAATATTCAGCGCGGCTGTCCGTGAAATGAGCCGTGAGGTTTTTCTCTTGTATAGTCTGGAATATATCCGTAAACAGGTAATCGCGGGTTGAGTCGATGTTCAGCGAGTGTATTTTAGTGACGTTCTCACTGTTATTCAGATAGTCGAGTGCCAGCGGTCTGAATGTCGCGAGGCCGACGCCTGAAGACAGCATGTAAATATTTTTACCGTCGCGTTTTAACGGTACGTTTGTATGTGTTTTGAAAATCGCAGCTTCGCTCCCGATCTCCATGCTATTTAAAATTTGTTTAAATTTCGACGGCTCTTTTCTGATGCGTGTCGTAATACCGATTTTCTTCTCATCCATTAAAGTGGAAATGGACATATGCCTGATCAGGCTGCGGTCCGGTTTTTCACCTGCATTAAAACCTTCGAATGCAAGGTGAATGTGGGAACCTTCCTCCCATGTATAACCTTCGGGACACTCAAAAACGAAAGTTTTCACTTCCGGTGACTCTGTAACTATATCTATTAATCTGCTCCAGTAAATCTGCATGTATGTATTCTCCTTAATAATGCTTAATATGTATGATTTACCTAGTATTATATAGTGATTGAGAATTGTTATCAATTATTCGGATTGTACCGGGAATTATATAAAATTAGAATGAAACAAAAAAACTGAACAACGCAATGCTGTCCAGTTTAAAAATTTATTGAATAAAACTATTCTCTAATTTTTGTCTCCCCGTCGTCTTTATATCCCCAGTCAGTTTCGCGACCCGCTGTAAGGATAGAAGTCAGGAAGGCTGCACAAACCATTAAAATAAGAAATGCTTTCATTATTGATTTGCCTCCAGTACTTATATTAATTACATTTATTATAAACCATAATGCTGAGATTAAAAAGGCTTTCCTGTAAAAAAAGTGTATTCTCATTATTAATTTGTATTTCATGAAGAGATTACGTTATTTTAACCGGCGTTTAGGGTAAGATAAATGTAATAATAAGATTAAACTACAATGCGACGATTATTGGAGGATAAAAATTATGGCAATGAATTTAAAAATATTTGAAACTAAAGAGCTCGCAGACATCTTTGTCGCGGATTTATTACGTAAGCAGATTCACAACAATCCGGAAAGTATTTTAGCGCTGGATGTTAATGAAGACCTGTCACAGGCTTATGAAAAATTTGTTGGTGAAGTAAAGAACCATCCGGCAGATTTATCTGAAGTGCAGGTATTTGCTGTAGGCAGAGGCAATCTCGATGTGTTCAAAAATCTTGATATTCCTTCATCACAACTGAACAGCGGCGGAACAGCCGATGATCTTGATGACAAAGGCAAAAAGAAAGTGAATGTTGCACTGCTGAATTTAAACCCGAATAAAAAAGTCGGTTTCAATAACGGTAACGATGAACTGTTTAAAGCAAAAGAACTCTTCATTTTTGCTTCCGGTGCAGATAAGAGCGAAGTCGTCAGAAATCTCTACGATGCAAATCTGACAGGTAACGGCTCACTGAGTGAAATTAAGAATCACAGAATGGTAACGGTAGTACTGGATAAAGCGGCAGCAGCTGATTTAGACCAGGATATTGTGGAATATTACACTTATAGGTTCGCATAATTGTTTTCTTAATGAATCCTTTCGCAATATAGTATAAACTATTAGGTGATTACTATATTTCGGGAGGATTTTTGTATGTCATTTAGAATTGAGCACGATACGATTGGTGAAATTGAAGTACCTGCAGATAAGTTTTGGGCTGCGCAAACAGAAAGAAGCCGTCAGAACTTTCCGGTAGGTAAGGAAAAGATGCCGATTGAAGTTATCGTGGCATTTGCTCACTTAAAGAAAGCAACTGCGATTGTTAATAACGATTTAGGGAAGCTTTCATCTGTGAAGAAAGATGCGATTGTATTTGCATGCGAAAAAATAATTGCACGTGAACTGGACGAGCATTTCCCGCTTGTTGTCTGGCAGACTGGAAGCGGTACGCAAAGTAATATGAACGTTAACGAAGTTGTAAGTTTCGTTGCAAACCAGTATTTAAAAGATCAGGGCAGTGATGAAGTCGTTCATCCAAACGACGATGTTAACAAGTCGCAAAGTTCAAACGATACTTATCCGACAGCAATGTACGTTGCATTAAACCAGGCGGTTAACCACCAGCTTATTCCTGCGCTTGAAAATCTGCACGGTACATTTAGCAAACAGGTGGAAGAGTACAAAGATATTATTAAAATCGGACGTACGCACCTGCAGGATGCAACACCTGTAACGCTTGGCCAGGAAATCAGCGGCTGGGCTTACATGCTTGAAAAATCCAAAGAGATGATTGAACAGTCCAAGAAACAGCTTGAAAACCTTGCTATCGGCGGAACTGCTGTAGGTACAGGATTAAATGCTCATCCTGAGTTTGGGGACAGAGTGGCAGCACAGATTTCAAAACAGACAGGTCTGAATTTTGTCTCATCACCTAACAAGTTCCACGCTTTATCTTCTTATGATGAAGTCGTGTACGTACATGGTGCATTAAAAGCATTGGCTGCAGACTTAATGAAGATTGCCAACGACGTGAGATGGCTTGCATCAGGTCCGCGTGCGGGTCTAGCAGAAATTGAAATACCATCAAACGAACCGGGTTCTTCAATCATGCCTGGTAAAGTTAACCCGACACAGTCGGAAATGCTGACGATGGTCGTTGCACAGGTATTCGGAAACGATACTGCTGTAAGCTTCGGTGCATCTCAGGGTAACTTCGAACTGAACGTATTCAAGCCGGTTATTTTATTTAACACGCTGCAGTCAATTTATCTGCTGTCTGACGGAATGAATACATTTAACGATAAGTGTGCTGTAGGAATTAAGCCGATTCACGAAAATATCGACAGATTCCTGAATAACTCGCTGATGCTCGTTACAGCATTAAATCCGCACATCGGATACGAAAATGCTGCGAAAATTGCGAAGAATGCACATGCTAAAGGAATCACGCTGAAAGAGTCTGCACTCGATTCGGGGTTACTGACAGAAGCTCAGTATGATGAATGGATCAGACCGGAGGACATGATTCACTCTAAAGAGTAGGAGTTTTTCGATGAAAAAAATAAGCTTGATTGACATCGGTTCGAATACGATCCGGCTGGTACTTTTTGAATACACTAAAGAACACGGCATTAAGGAAATTAGAAACATTAAAACACCTGCACGTTTAGCTCAGTACATCGATGATGACGGCTATATGTCTGAAGAAGGTATTTTAGCGTTATTAAAGGTCCTGAACAGTTTTAAACAGATTTCGGAAAAATATCATATAAATGAGATTTATCCGGTGGCCACTGCCGCAATCAGACAATCCAAAAACCGCGATGACATTATTGACCGTATTAAATCAGAGCTTGATCTGGATGCGGTAATTATCAGCGGCGAGGAAGAAGCAACGCTTGGGTTTGAAGCGGCTGTCCATACGATCAGTTACTATGATGCCGTGACAATCGACATCGGTGGCGGAAGTACAGAGCTTACTTTTTACGAAGATAAAGAAATTGTTTACCGTACGAGTTTATCGTTTGGTGTCGTAACGCTGAAAAAAATGTTTTTTGAAGGTAAAAAACATAATGATAAAGCCGCGATTAAACAGACGAAACAGTTTGTCGAAGAAGAGCTAAACAAAGTTAACTGGCTGCGGGACAGAAAAGTTCCGATACTTGCAATCGGCGGGAGTGCGCGTAACATTGCGCGCATTCATCAGTCGATGATCAGTTATCCCATCGCAGGAGTTCACGGCTATACGCTCATGAGTCATAATCTTCAGGATGTTTATAAACTGCTGAAGAGGACAGATACAGAAAATCTGGATGATATTGACGGTCTGAGTAAAGACCGTGCGGATATTATTCTGCCGAGCACCATCGTCTTCAGAACACTGCTTGATGTCGTTAATGCGAAAGAATTCAAGTTCAGCCGCAAAGGGCTCCGTGAAGGAATGGCGATGCGTATTTTCAGTCAGGAATACCCTGTGGCATTTAATAAGTACAGAGTATTTGAAGACTCGATTGAACAGCTGGCGAATGATTTTAATCTGGACCCGCTGGATACAGAGAAACGGACTGAAATTGTAGACCGCCTGTACCATGAACTGGAACGTCTCGATATCATTTCGCTGTCCCGGACAAATAAAATGATTATGAAACATGCAGCCGGGATATATTATTTAGGGGACTTTATCGACAGGGACGCGTCCAGTCAGCATACGTATTATTTAATATCGAACAGCAATATTAACGGCATCGGTCACCGGGACCGCGTCAGACTTGCTCTGATTGCCAGTTATAAAAATAAGACGCTGCTCGATTTTTATGCGAAGGAAACAGGCTGGTTTAACGATGAAGAGCTCGATGAGATTCAGTCTCTCGGCGCTCTCGTTAAATTCTCGAATGCGCTGAACATTTCCAATACGGAAATTGTCGATAACCTTGAGTTATCTAAAACAGGCGGGGACTTCAAACTGAATATCGAATACAACGGAGATCCTATCGCAGAAGAGTATCACTCGGTACGCCAGAAGAAACATATAGAGAAAATTCTCGGCGGAGATTTGTGGATAGAATTTACAGAATCTTAATATTCACACGCTATAATTGCAAGAGGCAGGAGGATTATAATGGCTTATAAATTAAATGATAAATCATATTACAACAACCGCGAATTGAGCTGGTTGAGATTTAATTACAGAGTATTAACAGAAGCAGGCGACACGCGTAATCCTCTTCTCGAGCGATTGAAATTTATAGCAATAGCAAGCTCAAACCTCGATGAGTTTTTCATGGTTAGAGTTGCCGGTTTAAAAGACCAGGTTAAAATGAACTACGCTGAGCCTGATACGAAAACAGGAATGACTCCGGAAGAACAGCTTCGCGGCATCGGGGAACTGAACCGTGAAAACTGCCGGATCCAGTACGATATGTATCATGAACTGATGGAGGAGCTGGAAAAGCTGAACGTCTTTTTAATGAGACCGCACCAGCTGGAACAGCCGCTGCAGGACAAACTTGAAACGCTTTTTGACGAAGAGATTCTGCCGTCATTAACGCCGCTCGGCATCGATGCATACCGCCCGTTTCCAAAACTGATGAATAAAAAAATAAATATATTCGTAGATTTATCCAATGAACTGGGCAGGCAGACGGCAATTGTGCAGCTGCCGACAGTAATCAAGCGGTTTTATGAACTGTCTCATGAAGGCAAAACATACTTTGTACTCGCAGAGGATATTATTGAAGAATATGTATATAAGCTGTTTAACGGTTATCAAATAGACAGAACATTCCCGTTCAGAATTACGAGAAATGCCGATTTAACGATACATGAAGAAGGCGCTGCCGATTTACTTATTGAAATCGAGCGTTTCTTAAAAGAACGTACGAAAGGTGCTGCGGTCCGCCTTGAAATAGACCGGAGCCGCGATATAACGATTAACGGCTCATTTCTTGAAGAACAGCTGTCGCTGCATCCGGAAGACGTTTATCGTTTTGACGGCCCGCTTGATCTGACGTTTCTGTTTGAAATGACGGATAAGTTAAAGCACAGATTTCCAAAGCTCGTTTTTAAGTCGTTTTTCCCGCAGCAGCCTAAGTTTCTCGGCAACCGCAATGTGTATGAAGCGGCACTTAAGGAAGATGTATTTTTCCATCATCCGTATGAGACATTCCAGCCGATTGTTGAGTTTGTCCAGCAGGCTGCTACGGACAACGATGTACTGGCAATTAAACAGACATTGTACCGTGTATCGAGCGACTCGCCAATTATTGAATCATTAAAACTGGCAGCGGAAAATGGCAAGCAGGTTACAGTACTTGTTGAGCTGAAAGCACGCTTTGATGAGGAGAATAACGTGCACTGGGCGAAAGAACTGGAAGACGCCGGCTGCCATGTTATATACGGAATGAACTACTTGAAGACACACAGTAAAATTACGCTCGTTGTTAAAAAGGTAAATAAAAAAATCGTTAAGTTTGTTCACCTGGGAACAGGGAATTATAACGACTCAACAGCGAAATTGTATACGGATATGGGGATTATTACGACGGATCCGCGTATAGGTGACGATGCTGTTAACTTCTTTAACTACTTAAGCGGCTATTCGCTTAAACCGGAGTATAAAGAACTGCATGTTGCACCATTTGAAATCCGGGATATGTTTGCAGAGCGGATCGATCTGGAAATTGAGAGTCATAAAAAACACGGCAACGGTTATATCTTTGCGAAGATGAACTCTTTAACTGACAAGAGAATTATCGATAAACTGCTGCAGGCGTCGCAGGAAGGCGTTAAAGTGGATCTTGTAATCCGCGGAATATGTTGTCTGAAACCGGGAATTGAAGACGTCAGTGATAATATCAGAGTTATCAGTGTAGTCGGGCGCTTCCTTGAACACACGAGAATTTATTATTTCTATCATAACGGCGACAAGAAAATGTTCTTATCATCGGCGGATATGATGACGAGAAATATGATTAAGCGTGTGGAAATATTATTCCCGATTAACGATCCTAAAATTGTCGAAGAACTGATTGAAGTTAATGAATTGTTCTTAAAAGACAATATAAAAGCCCGTATACAGCTGCCTGACGGCACGTACGAATATGTTAAAAATGATTTGCCGCCGTTAAGCGTACAGGATGAACTTATGAAGCGCGCAATTGAAAACGGTGAGCATAAGAAAACAGAATTACTGGAGGAACACAGCAACATACTTGAGCGGATTAAGAGCCGGTTCAGGAAGTAGTGTTCAAAAAAACTGCCATTCCCGACAGGGAATGGCAGTTTTTAATTTACACATCCAGTGTGACGCTTATTACTTCGTCTGTCACCGGGTGATTAAATGATACTTTATAGCCGTACAGGTGAAGATAGGGCGACGGCGGTCCGCCGTACAGTTTATCTCCGACAAGCGGAGCATTCAGGTGTTTCATGTGCGCACGAATCTGGTGCGTACGGCCGGTTTCCAGTTCGATTGTCAGTTCTTCGTATTTGTCCGTCACTTTTTTACCGATGATATGAGTCACAGCAGATTTACCTGTTCTCGTTACATGGAAAATATTCGTGTGAGGTTTTTTACCAAGAGGCGCGCTGACTCTCTGCGGAGTAATCTTACTGTTTTTCTTTACGTGCCCCATATAAATACGTTTAATATTATTTGCACTCAGCATATAGTCGAGCATTTTTTTCATATATGCGTTTTTCGCCATCAGCACAAGTCCTGTCGTATCGACATCAAGACGATGTACCGGCTCGATATATTTACTGTCGACGGTGTTGATTACATCGTTGACGAGAGTATTGTGTTCGCCGGGTTCGTTCGGATGAACTTTCTGGCCGGGCGGTTTCGATGCGACGAGCAGATTATCATCCTCAAAAAGTATCACTGCCGTTTTCGTGCTTTTTTTATAACTGCTTGCTTCGCTGAAGTCCGGGAGAGTAACGGCATCACCCGTTTTAAGTTCCGATTTCAGCGTTATTGTTTCTGCATTAGCAGTGATGTCTTTTGACATACGCAGCCAGTGCATTTCTTTTTTTGGAATATGAAGCGCAATCAGTATCGCTTCCAATGTCAGTCCGTGGAATTTCTCCGGTACGTTAAATTTCATCTTATTCACCTGCAGCTGCAGTCATGAATTGCTCGAAACCTTCAGCTGACCCCGGGTTGCCTTCCAGGCGCTCAACTTCTTTACCGTCTTCAAAGTAAACGAGTGTCGGTGTAGAATTAATATTCCAGTCAGCCCATGCATTTTCATATTCCAGCACGTTAAGCTGTGTAACTTCTTTGTCAATGTTGTCCAGTGCATCTGTCAGCATTGGTGTTGCTTCCTGACAGTGTACACATGTCGGACTCCAGAAATAAACGAATTCAGCTTCACCTGAATTTACAATCTCCTCAACTTCAGCAGGTGTTTTGTTGCTCTGGTAATTTTCGTTATCCAGCAGGTCAATTGTAGGACCGGTCAGCTCATCCGGCTCTTTATCCGTGTATGGATAGTAGCCCGATTCACTTAAGCTTTCCGGATCCGATGACTGGTTGTTCATAAAAATAAATACGCCGACGAATAGAACGACGATTAAACCGATAATGCCGTAAAAAACTTTGTTACCCATAATTATAATCTCCTGTTCTTTAATTTTTTTTAATTAAAAATGATAAAATGAAAATAATGATAAACGCCGTTAATGCAAGCAGTGGAATCGTTATAAATCCAGCCCAATTTATATATTGTACTGTACAGGATACACCCATACAAGCATTGGTGCTTTCACCGAGGGCAGGAATTTTCTGCAGCGCATAATGGTAAGTTGACACCAGCAGTCCGATACCGCTCATTACACGGATGTACAGTCTTGCATTAATGTCATATTTAACGAGCCCGATGAGTGACAGCAGAACGATAGGATACATTAAAATACGCTGATACCAGCACATCTCGCAGGGTTCATACAATCTGATTTCACTGAAGTACAGTGAACCGAGCATGGCAACCAGTGACACGATAAAAATCATTTGCATGTACAATTTGTTATTTTTCATATCAGTGCCTGACCTTTCATTTTAGTTTTGTAACTTACTTTTTTATTATAAGTGTTTACGTCTGACTTAAGTGTAACAAATTTCTTACAATTTATTTAATGAGGTGATAACCGTGAAGAGTAAATTACAGCTGTTAAAAGATATCGCTGAGTTTTTAAACACCGAAACACACCGTCAGTCAGTTATAGACGGTGCACTGAAGATGCTCATTGACCATACAAATTTTAAAACGGGATGGATTTTCTTCATCAAAGAAGACGGCAGGCATGAACTGAGTGCACATTATCAGCTGCCGCCGACACTGCAGCATGATAATCATACTTACTTATGCAATGACAAATGCTGGTGTGTCAATAAGTTTAATAAAGGGGAACTGTCCAACGCAACGAACATTGTTGCCTGTTCACGTCTTGAAAAAGCAGCGAGGGAAATGCCTAACGAAAATGATAATATTACCCATCATGCGACAGTACCGCTGATTTCAGGTGATGAATCATTCGGCATGCTGAACGTGGCAAGCCCGTACAGTACAGAATTTCAAAAAGATGAACTGGACCTGCTGGAATCTGTCGCATTTCAGCTCGGTTCTACTTTGAAGCGACTCGATTTAACAACCCGCGAAAAAGAAAATATGATTATAAAAGAACGCCAGCGTCTCGCCCGTGAACTGCATGACTCGGTTAACCAGATGCTGTTTTCAATAGGCATTACATCCCACGCGGCAAAAGCACTTAAAGACAATAATCAGAGCAGGATGGCGTTTGAGCGGATTGAGAACACTTCGAAATATGCGATGAAGGAAATGAAGGCGCTGATCTGGCAGCTAAAACCGATTGGGCTGGAAAATGGTATTATTGAAGCAGTAAAGCATTACGCGAAAATTCTTGATCTGAACCTCGAAATTTCGGTGAACGGCTTTTATAATATAGAAGATAAAATGGAAATTGAGCTTTACCGCGTAGTTCAGGAAGGGCTCAACAATATTAGAAAGCACGCTAGTACGAAAAATGCAGAAGTACTGTTTGAAATTACTGATGAAGAGCTGATGCTCGTTATAAGCGATAAGGGGACGGGTTTTATCCCTTCGGAAAAAACAGGTCTAAGCCACGGTCTGACAAACATGCATGAGCGTGTACAGAAAATGAACGGTGAGCTGACCATTCAGTCTGATAAAGGTCTTGGAACTACATTGATAACTCGTATAAAACTCGGGAGGGAACGAAATGTATAATATTATTTTGACTGATGATCACCATGTAGTCAGAGAAGGCATGAAATTTTTACTGTCGACAACGTCTGACATTAATGTAGTCAAAGATTTCGATAACGGTGCCGAAACGCTTGAATATCTGGAAAATAATCATAAGGATATTCATCTGATTCTGACCGATCTCGTTATGCCGGAAATGGACGGAATTGAGCTGACAAAGCTGCTGAAAGAAAAATATAAGCATATTAAAGTACTCGTACTGTCGAGTTACACGAGCGAAGAATATATCCGTCCGGTATTCCGTGCCGGGGCTGACGGGTATATTATTAAGGAGATGGAAGTCGATGAACTGATACAGTCGATTAAAAATGTTATAGAAGGGGACAGGGTCGTGCACCCGGAAATTTCAAAAGTCATCGATAAAACGGGAAATTTGCCTCATGAAAGAAATATATTGTCAAAACGTGAAACTGAAGTGCTTAAAGAAATAGTTAAAGGCCAGTCGAACAAAGAAATCAGTGAGGCGTTGTTTGTCAGTGAAAAAACAGTCAAAACACACGTCAGTCACATCCTGAATAAGCTGGAAGTATCCGACCGGACACAGGCAGTCATTTATGCAATAAAATTCAATATTATCGATTTTTAGTGTATAAGAGTAAAAATAGTTTTATCTTTGAAAACGCTTAACAGTGCGGTTTATAGCGGTTTAACGATAATTTAACATTAAATTTTATAGACAAATCTCCGACTGTCCAAGTATACTTGAATACACAATCATGATTTATTAGCTTAGGGGGATTAATATGAAAGTAGGAAACAAACTCACAATCTATATTGTAATCGCTTTAATAGCGGGTATTGCAGTGGGGTCAATATTTAATACAATGGCGGACGCTGCATGGGTCCAGTGGATTGATCAGTACATATTCAACGTTTTAGGACAAATATTCTTAAATCTTATATTTATGGTAGTTGTACCGGTAGTATTCATTTCTATTGTCCTTGGTGTCGTCAGTGTCGGTGACCCGAAACAGCTCGGACTTATCGGGATTAAAACAATGCTGTTTTATCTTGCAACAACAGCAATTGCTATTTCACTGGCAATTAGTGTAGCACTGGTACTGAAACCGGGTGATGGCCAGGCAGACTTACTGAATACAGAAGAAGTATCGGAATACCGTTCAACAGAACTTGAAGGCGGAGATACTGAACTGGCTATGCAGACAACATTTGACCAGACTTTAATCAATATCATTCCGGACAACTTATTTATGGCAATGGCAGATCAGAACATGCTTCAGATTATTGCTTTTGCAATCTTTATCGGTGTCGGATTAATTGCTGTTAAAGAAAAAGCGGAAGGCATTATAAAATTATTTGAACAGGCCAACGAAGTTATTATGTGGATCGTACTTGCAATCATGAAATACTTTGCAGCACTGGGTGCATTCGGGCTGGTTGCAACTGCATTTACACAGGCGGGATTCGGAGCAATCCAGCAGCTCGGCATGTACTTCATCTGTGTACTGCTTGCGCTGTTCATTCACTTCGCGGTTGTTTACGGTTCTGTAGTTCAGTTCCTTGGGAAGAAGAGCTTCGTATGGTTCATTAAAATGTTTGCACCTGCTATGTCAGTTGCATTCAGTACATCATCATCAAGTGCCGTATTACCGGTGTCACTCGAAACTGCTCAGAACAAACTTGGAATCCGTAAGAGTATTTCAAGTTTCGTACAGCCGTTAGGTGCCACGGTAAACATGGATGGTACTGCAATTATGCAGGGTGTTGCGACAGTATTTATCGCACAGCTTTCAGGTATTGATTTAACAATTGGCCAGATGGCAACAGTGGTTATCATTGCAACAATTGCAAGTATCGGTACTGCAGGTGTTCCGGGTGTCGGACTTGTAATGCTAGCGATGGTGCTTACAGCGATAGGGCTCGATCCGGCAGCGATCGGTATCATTATCGGTATTGACCGTCTGCTTGATATGACACGTACTGCTGTTAACATTTCAGGTGATGCATCAATCGCACTTGTTATTGACCACCAGCAGAATGTTAAAGAAGGTAAATTTATTAAAGGTAAAAGTAAATATGTTGACGGTAAAATTGTCAGCAAATAATTAACACTGCAGGAAGTATGAAAGGCATTTAAATGCTGTCCTTTCATACTTCTTTTTTGTTTTATAAAGTAGATTGAAATGTATTGTTCAATAGTGAATAATTAGTGAATTTTTTCATAATCTCTTTAATTTGTAATCATTATCATTTACAATAAGTAACAGGTAAATTGATATACAGGCATGATTAACTAAGATTTAATCGCGGTGCTGTGAAGGGACGATTTTAATGGATAAGCAGGAATTTACAGAGATTCTACAGTCTAAGTTCAAGATAGTTCGAACGGAGGCTGGATACACTCAGGATGCTATGAGCCACACCATTGGATTATCCAAAAAAACGCTGGTACAAATAGAAAAAGAGCGAATATTACCCAACTGGACAACATGTGTCTCGCTTTGTGCACTGTTTAGAGATAGTGAAGTACTGACGAATATTTTTGGTGGAGATCCACTGGAGCTTACACAGGTTTTATCAAGAGGCTCAGCAATATATCCCAATTACGAGAAAGAGAATATATATTGGGAAACGGTAGAATCAAACAATGGCTATAAATTGGAATTCAACAAAACGAATTCAATTTACAGAGTCCTAAATGCAGAGAACCAGCCGGTTCATGCATCATATATTGAACGTGAAATAAGAACTTACTTCGAGCGCAAAAGCAATCGATAAATTTAAGCACCCGTAAGGGTGCTTTTTTCTTTTATTTCTGTAAAAAGTAATATATAGTTATTAAGTTGAACGGGGAGTGAAATCATTATGAATCCAATAATCCAGGTACTTCTGATGGCATTGGTCGGAGCACTTATCGGCGGCATGACAAATACAATCGCCATTAAGATGCTGTTCAGACCGTATGAAGCTAAATATATTTTCGGCAAAAGACTGCCCTTTACACCGGGTGTTATACCACTGAGACGCGATGAAGCATCGACGAAGCTCGGTGAAATTATAACCGGACATCTGCTGACACCGGAAGTATTTGAAAATAAATTGAGAAGTCCGGAAACAGACAGATTGATTATGCACTTCATAGACAGACAGATAGAAACGATTGAGACTGAACGACTGACACCGTCGTATTTCCTCGAACGGCTGTCAGCCGGCCTGACAGATAAGATCGTTGATTCTTTTAATGATGAAATAAGAACGAAGGTCACAGAAGAAGGGCAGAAACTGTACGTCAGAACGATTGATGATATTATGCCTGACGATGCGCTGAACGCCGTGGATTATAAAGTCTCAAATCTCGCTTATGATATAAACGAAAAAATTATTCAGTACATTTCATCGGATAAAGGTTTCGGGGATATTTATACTATGGTCGACGAATTCACTGAAAACCGGGGGCGTCTTGCCCGCAGCCTGAAGTATGTCATGACGAAAGAATCTCTGACAGAACGTGTGCAGTCCGAGCTCTTAAAACTCATCAGGCAGGAGAAGATGATAGATATAGAGACGCGTGTAATTGAAGATGAGTATGGTAAGCTGAAAGAGAGTGCATTATCGGAACTTGTTACAGATTCAGATCTCGATAATATATTAAACAGTATTATAGAAGTAATGCAGCAGAAGATTGATATCAGAGAAATTTTAAACACACCGATTATCGATTTCAACAGGGAAATGTTTGACCGCTTTAAAGAAAAAGGCAAGTATACGCTTAAAGATAATTTTATCGAGTATTCAGGAAAGAATATGAGTAAAATCATGAATAAGCTGCAGCTCGCAGAAGTCATTAAAAAACAGATTGACAGTTTTGAAGTGAGCAAACTGGAAGAACTTGTGATGGATGTGGCAAACAAAGAGTTTAAAATGATTATGATGCTCGGCTATGTACTCGGTGGAATTGTCGGTACAGCCCAGGGAATATTAGTATTGTTTTTCTAAACAGTAAATTTGTGTTAATGTAACACTATCAAACTTAAAGGAGTTTTATATTAATGGTTAATGTATACGATCAGGCAAATGCACTTGAAAGTGCACTGCGCGAATCAGAAGAATTTCAGCAAATGAAGGAACTTTACAGCAAGGTAAACGACAACGCTGAATCTAAACAATTGTTTGATGATTTCAGAGACATTCAAATGACTTTACAGCAAAAACAAATGCAGGGTGAAGAACTTTTAGAAGAAGATATTCAAAAAGCTCAAAACTCAGCGCAGGAAATTGAAAATGATGAAAACATTAAAGGTCTAATGGAAGCTGAACAAAAAATGAGCCAGCTTATCCAGGACTTAAACCGTGTGATTATGAAGCCGATCGAAGAGCTTTATGAAATTAACAACCAATAATTAAAAATATCAGTTTGAGAGGCCATGCCGGCCTCTCTTTTTTGTTATAATGTTGAAGAATAGAGTTTTTGAGAAGGAATGGTGAACCCAATGGTTAAATTTATCCATGCGGCAGACCTGCACCTGGACAGTCCATTTAAATCCCGGTCCAAAATGCCAAACAATATACTCGAAATATTAATGACAAGTACATATAAAAGTGTGACGCGCATGGTCGACTTTGCGATTAAAGAAAATGTGGATTTTCTGCTGATTGCAGGGGATGTTTTCGATCAGGCAAACCGCTCTTTAAAATCTGAAATTTTTCTGAAGAAAGAGTTCAACAGATTAAAAGAGAAAGGTATTTTCGTCTATATGATTCACGGGAACCACGATCCGATTTCGACCGGATTTAAAACGACGTGGCCGGATAACGTTTCAGTGTTTAAGGAGAACGTTGAAACATATGAAATGCTGAGTTCAAAAGGTGAGCGTATTTACCTCCACGGTTTCAGTTATTTGCTGGATGAATCATACGAAAACAAACTGGATGAATATCCGACAAATACGGATAACCGGGGTATTCATATCGGTATGCTTCACGGTACGTATGCGAAGACTAAATTCGATGCGAAGCGATACACTGAATTTAATCTGGAAGCACTGAACAACAAGTTGTATCATTACTGGGCGCTTGGACATATTCACGTGCGCTCCCAGCTGTCGGATCTGCCGCAGATTCACTATTCAGGGAATATTCAGGGCCGTCATAAAAATGAAGCGGGAGAAAAAGGATTTTTGCTTGTTGAAGGAGATGACGTTTCTTTATCGGCAAACTTCGTACCGGTTCAGGAAGTAATCTTTGAGAACCTGGAACTCGATACCGATTCGCTGCGTAAAGAGACACTGTATCAGCAAATTGTTGAGTTTAAACAAAGTCTGCGTGAACAGAGCAAATACATCATTAACCTTCAGCTGAACTACGACGGGGAAGATGAAATTTCCCAGGGCGATTATATCGAACTGCTCGAACTGCTGCAGGAAGATGAAGTGAATATTACACAATTCGTCTGGATTGATAATATTAATGTCTCATATAATAATGAAGAGCAGATAGCATTGCTTAAAGATATTAAAACGAGCTACTCAGATAACGAAGAATTATTCAGAAATGCGGTTAACACGATGTATATGGACCCAAACATTAACCGTTATCTGCCGCCGATCGGTGAAGTATCACCGGGCGAACTTCTGAAAATGGGTGAGGATCGTCTAAAAATGTTGATGAGGAAGTAGTGAAATTATGAAAATCCTATCAGTAAATATATACGGCTACGGTAAAATTATTAAACAGGAATTTAATACGAATCAGGACTTCCTCCAGATATTCGGAGAAAACGAAGCCGGCAAGTCGACGATGATGTCCTTCATCCATTCAGTACTGTTCGGATTCCCGACTAAAAAAGAGCAGGAACCGAGACGCGAGCCCCGTATGCACAATCTATACGGCGGCAAGCTGACAGTACAGTTTAAAGATGAGCCGGAACCGGTGGAAATCGAAAGACTTAAAGGGAAAGTCCAGGGCGACCTGAAAGTGTACTTTAAAGACGGTACAACAAAAGGTGAGGAATGGCTCGCTAAAAAAATGAACTATATCGACAAGCGCACATACCGCTCGATATTTTCATTTGATGTGCTCGGCCTTCAGGACATTCATAAAAATATGACTGAAGACAAACTGCAGGAGTACCTGCTCCGCGCAGGCGCACTCGGTTCCCACGAATACGATGAAATGCTCAGTGCCATCGACAAGGAACTGAAAACACTGTATAAGAGAAACGGTATTAATCCGGTAATCAATACAGAGCTCCAGGATTTAAATGAGTTAAGTGACAAAATCCGCGGACTTGAAAAGCATGAAGACGACTATAAGACGCTGATCAACGATCAGGTTAAAACGCTTGAAAGCTTAAATGCCAAAAAGCATGCGATGCACCAGATGGAAATGATCCGCAAGCAGAAGATGAAAGAAGTTATGTATCATAAAGATATTAAGGACTGGAAACAGCTTGAGAGCAAGCTGAACATCGAACCGGTCACTTTCCCGGAACGTGGGATTGAGCGCTATGAGTCGCTGTATAACCACGTTAAACAGTCTGCAAGGGATATTGGTCTCCGCCAGGAGAAACTGAAGTCGCTGATTGCTGAAATCCAGCACGTTAAACTGCCGGATAAAGCGATGGTCAGCTATCTTGAAGCACTGCAGAAAGATGAGCCGGAAATTAAACAGCAGAACCTTGAAGTAGTGCGCTTAAAAAACTCCACGGCAAATCTCGAAAATGAGATTATGAATCTGCAGAAAGATATCGGCTGGCAGGAGGAGCATCCGGATGTTGATGATTCGAACATCGTCCGTGAATCGGTCCAGTCACTGCTGTCGAAATACGATGAGATAATGCTGGAAGAACAGTATTTAATCCGTGAAATCGACCATCTGAGAGCGGATATTAAACAACTCGATGCGGAAATCGAAGAGTCTGAGAAAAACCAGATCGATGATATCCGCATGAAGAAAAAACGCGAAGTGCTGGACCGCGAGTTTGAACTCGTCGAGAAAAAACGCATGTACCAGCTGATTGAAAAAGATTACGAACGCGAAAAACGCGAACGTGACAGAGTGAAAAACTGGCAGGCAGCACTGATTATAACAATCAGTGTAATTGCGATAGCAATCGGTGTGATGTTTATTATTAACAACAGCTATCTGTACGGCGGGCTCGGACTTGCTGTCGGAGCGGCTGCGCTCTTTATCCTTGTGATTACAAATAACAGGGAGCAGGACACGCTGAAGACCGATTATCAGCAGGAAGTCGAATCGCTGCAGAACGATATTAATACGCTTAAAGAAGAGTACAATATCGATTTCGACATCGACGATGCAAAAGACCTGCGACAGGAACTGAAGAGTCTGCGCGCGAAGCGCAACTCGTTTTCTGTTAAGCTTGATGACCTGAAAGAAACGCTGTCCGTTAACGAAGCGAATCAGGATCATTTGAATGTTCAGCTGGCAGAAGTGAAACAGAAATTAAAAGTAAATCCGGAGCTTGAAGATAAATATATTGTCGATGCGATTTACACAATCCGCCAGATTAAACAAAAGCGTCATCAAATTAACCGTGAACAGCAGGAACTCGATAATATTACACAGAGACTGAATGATTTTGATACACGTGTCAGCGAGGAAGTAAGCGCGTTCGGTATTCATTACAACAAGACGTCAATATTCCATGAAGCGGGGCAGCTGGCAGCTAAACTGCAAAAGGACGAGTCGATGTACTACCGTCTCCGCGAACAGGCTGACCTTCTGGAAAATGAAATTACCGTACTGGAAGAGCGCAATGCATCATCGCAGCGCGAACTGAATCAGCTGCTCGATTACGTCGATGCGGATGATGAAGAAGAATACTATTACTATGCACGGAAACACAGTGAATACACTGAGAACGTCAGCCGCTTTAAAGAGCTGAGCGATAAACTGGACGAGGAACATTTCGATTACGACATTAGAAATGAACTGTCCGGCCGTCTGCTTGCTGACTTAAAAACTGATGAAGAGAACATCAACGAGCAGATTGATAATCTGAACGGACAGATTCAGGGAGAACAGCAGGCACTTGTTGAAATCAACAATGAAATCAAGCTACTTGAAAGCGACGGCAAGCTCAGTGAGCTGAACCACCTTTACGGTATGCGTAAAGGCGTAGTGCAGAGTCTGGCGGAAGAATATATGTCATTAACATATATCCGCATCCTCATTGAAACGCATATTAAGGCGATTAAGGATGAACGTCTGCCGATAGTAATAGAAGAGGCGAGAGAAACGTTTGAATTTGTAACGAAGGGCCGTTATATTAATGTCATTTACAGTGACGAAGGTATTTTCGTTAAACATAAAAACGGGCAGGTCTTCCATCCTCTTGAACTGTCACAGTCGACGAAGGAAATGCTGTACATCAGCCTGCGTCTCAGCCTCATCAGGGCATTGAAAGGCTACTACCAGCTGCCGATTATTATCGACGATGCATTCGTCCATTTCGACAGCGAGCGTACGAGAACAATACTTGATTACTTCAGAAGTAAATCAGACGATCAGGTACTGTACTTCACATGTAATTTAAATACGAGTATTCCATCTGCCCAAACGATCAAACTAAAAGAAAAAACGAAGTAGGAGGGTTCGGTAGTGAATAATATTTCATCATTACAGCCTGGAGATTCAGTAGATACATTTTTCTTAATTAAACGCAGCCAGCAGGGCGTGACAACACAAGGTAAGCCGTACATGACAATTGTACTGCAGGACAGAACCGGTGAAGTCGAAGCGAAACACTGGAATGTGTCACCAAAAGATATCGAAGTACTCGTACCGGAAACACTTGTAAAAGTTAAGGGCGATATTATCGATTACCGCGGTAAAAAGCAGATGAAAATCGCAAACTTCCGTCTGGCAACACCGGAAGACGGACTTGCAGCAAAAGATTTCGTAGAGAAAGCACCGATTGACGGTGACGAACTCTACGATAAAATTCTGGACTACTGTCTGAAAATCGAGAACGGCAGCCTGCAGCGCATTACACGTCAGCTGCTGACAAAATTCCGTAAAGAATTTTCATACTATCCGGCTGCAATGACAAATCACCACGACTTCGTGTCGGGGCTCGCATACCATGTATATTACATGCTTCGTGTGGCGGACTCATTATGCGATATTTATCCGACGTTAAACAGAGGTCTTCTGTTCAGCGGAATTATTCTGCACGACATCGGTAAAGTAAAAGAGCTGAGCGGACCGATCGGGACAACGTACACAAACGAAGGAAATCTGATCGGGCACATCGTTATTGCAACAGAGGAAATTACGAAAGTGGCAGACCAGTTAAACATCGAAGGTGAAGAAGTGATGTTATTAAAACACTTGATTCTGAGCCATCACGGTAAACTGGAATATGGTTCACCGAAAGTGCCGATGATTAAAGAAGCGGAAATTCTCCACTTTATCGACAACATCGATGCACGTATTATGATGATGGATAAACACATTGATAAAGCGAATAAAGGTTCATTCACAGAAAGAATCTTCCCGCTTGAATCACGCAACTTCTATCGTCCGGAAAGTTTTTAATATGAATTGAATTTGTTCCCCGCACAGGAGATGTGCGGGGCTTTTTTGTTGGTGTTGGGTGGTGTTTGTGATTGGGTTTGGAGTGATCGGGTCGGATGAATGACAACGGTGCGGCGCCGTTGTGAACCGGGGTGGCTTGAATGACAACGGACATCCGCCGTTGTGAACCGGGGTGGCTTGAATGACAACGGGCGTCCGCCGTTGTGAACCGGGGTCGGTGGAATGACAACGGGCATCCGCCGTTGTGAACCGGGGAGGCTGGAATGACAACGGACAGTCACCGTTGTCATCCGAAACATCCACATTAACTACTACAAACAAAAAACGCAAAACCGCTCAGGGTTTTGCGTTTTCCGTAGTCATTACTTAGCGTCTTCTTCAGTGTCTGCTGATTCTTCTTCGCCTTCAGCAGCGGCATCTTCTTCGGCGTTTTCCTCTGTTGGAGCACCTTCTGATTCTTCTTCAGCTGCTGCGTCTTCCTGTTCCTGCTGTGCTTTTTCTAAAGCTTCGTCAGCGCTCAGGAATGTTTCTTCGATGTAGCTTTGAATTTCTTCGTTCTCGAATGAGACATTATATTCTTCTAAAAGATCGCGGTAGGCCTGCAGTGCCTGGCTTGGATCTTCTTTAATTTTTTCGTTTACAAGCGTAGATTTAATTTTATTTACTTCTTCTTTCGGTGTGTCTTCACCTGACATTTCTTCGTTCAGAATGATGTGGTAGCCGAATTGTGATTCTACCGGTTCTGAAATCTGACCGGGTTCAAGTTCGAACAGCGCTGTTTCGAATTCTTCAACCATTTGTCCTTTACTTACGTAGCCGAGTTCACCGTTGTTCTGTGCACTGCCTGTATCGTCAGAGTGCTCAGTGGCAAGTTCGCCGAAGTCAGCGCCGTCATCAAGCTGTGCTTTTAAGTCATCAGCGTGTGCTTTTGCTTCTTCTTTAGTCATTGCCGGTTCTTCTTCACCTTCGGCAGCTTCTTCTCCTTCTTCTCCTTCTTCAGCGAACGATACGAGAATATGAGATGATTTTCTCACGCTGTCGAGTGCTTCTTCGTCAGTGATTTCGAAGTAATCTGCAAAGTATAAGTCGTTTAATGTATTGGATACACGCTGTGATTTATATTTATCGACAGTCATTCCCGGCTGTGATTGCTGCAGCATCATTGCGAAGTTATCCTCGCCGCCGTACTGTTCGATTTCAGCTTCTATTTCTTTATTCAGTTCATCCATACTTAATTCTTCACTGTATTTATCAGTCAGAACTTTATCAAGTACTAATTGGAAAGTCTGGTTCGCGACCTGATTTGTTCCGATTTGATTCAGAACATCGTCCGCTGTAATATCTCCCGCGTCACTCGTTGCAAGAACGCTGCCGAATTCCACATCGCCTTCTTCATTGGAAGCAGATTCTGTGTTTTCTTCGCCCTCGTTACTGCACGCAGCGAGACTGACTAAACCTAACCCTAATATAAATGGTGCCAACTTCTTCTTCATTCTCAAACTTCTCCTCCCGGTTGCATATACAAGGCATAATATATCATATAAAAAGGACGGTGCACAAACTTAAACACACCGTCCTTTGTAAATATTCTGTTTTTTATGAACAGCGCTTAATTATCGCTGTCATCCTTCTTGTCATCGCCCTGTACTTCGGCCATCACAGTTTCTGCTTTGTTCGAGATATTCTCGATATTTCCCTGCAGCCTTTCGATATTTGGATTGATGTCCGCCTGGAAGTTTGAAATCATCGATTTCACTTCGTCGCCGAGAGTAGAGAAGACTTCGCTTGATTCATGTTTCGTTTTAAGGAAAGAGTTTTTAATGTCTTCACCTTCAATTTTCAGTTGATCCATTTGGGATTTTAAGTCATTTGAACCTGTTTTTAATGACTGCTGAAGTTCTTTACCTGATTTAGGTGCGTTTAAAAAGGATATGAGCATGCCTCCTGTAATTCCGACTGCGAATCCTACACCGATATTTTTAAGTTTCATAAATTCATTCACATCCTTATCTCAAATATAATATACCCTGATTGAATCCTAATTATTCATTTAATTTATTTTTAATTGCCGTTTCTACATCCGAACGGATTTCCGGCGTGTTGTTCTCATCTTCCACGCTGACCCATTTGTAGCCGAAGCCGTCATGTTCTTCTTTGTAACGCGGAATGATGTGGAAGTGAAGGTGGAATACCGACTGTGAAGCATAAGCGCCGTTATTCTGAACAACGTTTAAACCCGCAGGTTCGAATGCATCTCTGACTGCAGTTGAAACTTTAGTAATAACACTCATTACTTTTGCGCCTGTTTCTTCATCGAGGTCGAAAATATTTTCAATCGGCTGTTTAGGAACGACCAACGTATGACCTTTAACGATAGGGAACGCATCCATAAATGCAATGACGTAATCATCTTCGTACACAATGTTGGCAGGTATTTCTCTGTCGATAATTTTTTCGAAAATTGTCTTGTTCATCTCAATATCCTCCATTAAAAACTTATGATATAGTTTTACTTAAGTATCAGTATACAAATAATTAGAATTATTTAAAAGGAAGTCAGACGATGGTATTAGAAATTAATCAGCTAACAGGCGGGTATTCGAAAGAACCTGTCATTCACGATATCTCTTTCAATATAAAATCAGGTGAAATTATCGGATTGATCGGCTTAAACGGAGCGGGTAAAAGTACGACGATAAAACATATCCTCGGCCTGCTCAGACCGCATGCCGGTGAAATTAAAGTAATGGATAAAACAATTGAAGCGGATGTTGAAGCTTACCGCAGACACATGGGCTATATTCCAGAATCACCGATTCTTTACGAAGAGCTTACACTCCGCGAACATATTAATATGACAGCGATGGCATACGGCCTGACACCGGAAGAAGTAGAGGAACGTAAAGGTCCGCTGCTCAGACGTTTTCGTCTGGATGATAAGGAAGACACATTCCCGAGTCACTTCTCAAAAGGCATGAAGCAGAAAGTCATGCTGATCTGTGCATTTATCGTTGAACCGGAACTCTATATTATTGATGAACCATTCTTAGGGCTGGATCCTCTCGGTATCGAATCATTAATAGAACTGATGATTTCCGAACGCGATAAAAACCGGTCCATTTTAATGAGTACACATATTCTTGCTACGGCAGAACGTTACTGTGACCGGTATATCATCATCGACCAGGGACGCAAAATTGCAGACGGGACGCTTCCTGAGCTGAGAGAGCTTACAGGGCTTGCCGGCGGTACGCTTGACGATGTGTATATTAAACTGACTGGCGGGATCCGTCATGAGCAGTAAACTGTTTAACACACGCATGGAGGAAGACGTCAAAATACGAAGCTATTACGGCAAGTATATTTTTAACAGCCACTTCCTCGTATTCATGATGATTGCAGGCGGAGTGCTCTTATACACGCTGCTCGGGTTACGTGAAACACTCAGTCCGAGTGTATATATCGATGCACTGTGTGCGTTGCTGATGGCAGCAGTGCTGCTGCCGAAATACAGAACGCTGCTGAAAGAAGCGGACATGCTGTTTTTACCGCCGTATGAAAAGAAAATGACCGCTTACTTTAAACGGGCGGACATATACAGTCTGTCGCTCGGTCTCGCACTGCCTGCCACTGCAGCAGTTGCAGTACTGATTCTCTTATCAATCGGGCACGGTTTAACACCGATTGTAATATTCTTTTTGCTGGCAGTTCTGTTATATTTCAGCGCCTTTAATATCAGACGTCTGTCAGTCAATACGGAGTTTAATAAATGGACAGTCACAGCGGCTTTAATTGTTATTAATTTTGTATCGCTGATGCTTGTGCTAATCAATCCGGCACTTTTAGTCGCAGGATTATTATTCATTATTATATTTACAGTGGTAATGAAGAATAATTCGTTTAAAACACTGTCATGGCTGAATTACGTGCAGTATGAAAAAGAAGCGCTGCAGCAGTATTATCAGACTGTCAGCATGTTTACGAACGTGAAGCGGATCGATAAGGCATTTAAACGGAGACGCATTCTCGATGTACTGCTATGGGAACCGAAATCAGATAAATTTAATAAGAAGTATATGTACGAATATTTATTTTACCGTTCGTTTATGCGTGACCATGATCTGCCGATGATTGTGCTCCGCATCATAGTATTGTTCTTCATTATTATGTTCTGGATCGGCAACCTGTATGTTTCATTAATCTTCAGCCTGTTCGGTATTTATTTAATCGTGCTGCAGATGTCGCAGATTTATACAGCGCAGGCCTATCTGCTCTGGCCGAAAGTCTGGCCGGTCTCAAGAACGTATATACAGGACAGCTATATCAGATATTCCCATAAAATTGTGTTTGTCATTACGCTGCTGTTTGCAGTCATGTTTATTGTGACGCATCCCGCACAGTTTATCTATGCATTGGCATTTCCTCTGTGGGGCTACATGTTAAACAGAGTATTATCAAAATCAATCTATAAAAAAGAAAGAGAACTCAGCGATTAATCGCCGAGTTCTTCTTTTTCTTCATCAGTATATTCATTGTCTTCAATGTTGTAGTAAAGCTTAGATGATAAAAAATCGCCGAACAGTGACTCTTCGTTGCGGAAACTTTTCAATGATTCGGATGTTAAGTATTTTTCATAAACGTCAGTGTGTTTAAAGTCGTTGTAAATACTCATGTCTGCCCATTTAATCAGTACGAGATAATTTTCATCACGTGTGTTAATTCCGACTCTGTATGAGACAACACCGTTAACTGTTCTTAATTTTTCAGCAAGATCACTTAAATGGCCGCGTAAAGAATGCGTACCGTCTCCTGCAGCAGGAATATAATACATGGACAATGGCAGCTCTTCATCAAGTGAACCCTGCTCATTTAATACTTCATAAGTCATATTCGTTGAGAAGATTGATTTTTCATTATTATCCTCATAGTATAAAATAGCTTCCGGTCCTCTTGCACTGATGGATACATGAGGGTTTTTCTCCTGAAGGGACGTCATAAAATCAATCGTTCCCGTAGTTGCGTGTAAATACACTGTGCTTCACCTCTTGTTTTTAGTTATGTTAACCAGTATATACCTGAAATAATGCAATGTTAAACAAATCTCAAATAGAACGATTTTTTGACAACTTGCCCGTAATTAATAATTGTTCTAAAGAATGTGTTAAAATGTGTAACTGTATGAACATATAAATATTAGGGGGTACCACTGTGTTTAATGATACACTCATTCGAGCAGCACGCGGAGAAAAGACAGAACATACACCAGTTTGGTTTATGAGACAGGTTGGGCGTTCGCAGCCGGAATATAACAAAGTTAAAGAAAAGTATTCTTTAATTGAAATTACAAAACAACCTGAACTGACTGCTTATCTCACGGCTACACCTGTAGACAACTATAATGTCGATGCGGCAGTGCTATATAAAGATATAATCACACCGCTTGCACCAATCGGTATCGATGTCGAAATCAAGGCTGGAGTAGGGCCGGTAATACATAACCCTGTCCGTACCGAGCAAGATGTGGAAAAACTTGGAGAGCTTGATCCGTTTAAAGATCTTGATTATGTTTACAAAGCGATCCAGATTTTAACTCAGGAAAAATTAAATGTACCGCTGATCGGATTCTGCGGTGCGCCATTTACTGTGGCGAGTTACATGATCGAAGGCGGACCGTCTAAAAATTATCACCGTACGAAAACGATGATGTATTCGAACCCGAAACTGTGGTTTAAATTAATGGACAAGCTTGTTGAAACGAGTATTGCTTACCTGACTGCACAAATTAAAGCAGGTGCAAGCGTTATTCAGATCTTTGACTCATGGGGCGGTGCGCTTAACGAGGCGGACTACAACTTCTACCTTGCACCCGGCATGAAGAAAATTATTAACGCTGTAAAAGCACAGAACGTACCGGTTATCGTTTTCGGTATCGGAGCAAGCCACCTGGCAGCAGAGTGGGACAAGCTTGGCAGTGACGTACTTGGACTCGACTGGAGAATGTCGATTACACAGGCACGTGAACTTGGAATTACGAAAGCATTGCAGGGTAACCTTGACCCGGCATTGTTATTATCGGACTGGTCAGTAATCGAAGAGCGCGCGAAGAAAATTGTTGAAGAAGGAAACCGTACAGGTCACATCTTTAACCTTGGACACGGCGTCTTCCCTGAAGTAGATCCGGATGTCTTAAAACGACTGACAGAATTAGTACACACACACAGTAAAGGATTGTGATTTTAAAGATGGCTGAGAAAAAAGCATTATTAGTAATGGCTTACGGTACGCCGTACAAAGAATCGGATATAGAACCATACTACACACATATCAGACACGGCAGAAAGCCGAGTGAAGAAGCATTACAGGATTTAAAAGACCGTTACGAAGCAATCGGCGGTATTTCACCGCTTGCAGATACGACGGAACGTCAGGCAGAGGCGCTTATTGACGCTTTAAATGAACAAAGTGAAGATGAGTTCGAGCTGTTTATCGGCCTGAAGCATATCCACCCGTTCATCGAAGATTCTGTGAAAGCAATCAGTGAAGCGGGCATTAAAGAAATTTACAGTATAGTACTTGCACCGCACTTCTCGGAGTTTTCTGTCGGGTCATATAACAAACGTGCAGTGGAAGAAGCTGAAAAATACGGTATTACAGTTAAATCCGTAGACTCATTCTTTGAACAGAAGCCGTTTATCGACTTTTGGGTTGATGCACTTGAAACGACTTTAGAAAAAGACATTCCTGCTGATGAAGCAGACCAGACTGCGATTATCGTAAGTGCACACAGTCTTCCTGAAAAGATTAAAGAGCACAACGATCCGTACCCGGATCAGCTTGAAGCGACTAAAGACTTAATTAAAGCCCGTTTTGATAAAGGGAACTACTTTGTCGGCTGGCAGTCTGAAGGAAATACGCCGGATCCATGGCTTGGACCGGACGTGCAGGATTTAACACGCGACTTATATAACGAACACGGCTTTAAGCACTTCGTATATATTCCGCTTGGATTCGTGTGTGAGCACCTTGAAGTGCTATACGATAACGACTACGAGTGTAAAGTTGTAACGGATGAAATCGGTGCTGTATACCACAGACCGGCAATGCCGAACACGGATTCACGTTTCATTCAGGCAATGGTTAACGAATTAATTAAACTGTAATAAGCGAGGCGTTTAAGAGTGAAGAGAGTAGCGATAGTAGGTGCAGGAATAACAGGATTATCGGCGATGCATTATCTTCTTAAAGACGGTGCTGACCTGACGGTTGATTTATACGAAGCGTCGGACCGTGCCGGAGGCAAGGTCAATACTCATATCCGGGACGGTTATACGATCGAGCTCGGACCCGAGTCTTATTTAGCGCGTAAGGAAATCATGACAGAGCTCGCTCACGAAGTGGGGCTTGGTGATACACTGGTCCGCAACCAGACGGGACAGGCGTATATCTATGCAAAAAATAAGCTGTCACCGGTGCCTAAAGGCACGATGCTCGGTGTACCTATGGAGCTGTCTCCGCTCTTAACGACTGATTTAGTGTCATGGACAGGAAAACTGCGTGCGGGATTTGATTTTATCAAGCCTGCCATGCCGTTGTATAAAGATATTTCAGTCGGTGAATTTTTCCGTGCGCGTTTCGGCAACGATTTGCTGGAGCATATGATTGAACCGCTTTTAGCAGGTGTATACGGTACTGATATTGACAAGCTGAGCTTAATGTCGACGTATCCGAACTTCAAAGAGACGGAACAGGAGTATGGCAGTCTGATGAAAGGGCTGATGGCTTCTAAAAAAAATCAGCCGAAAGCACAGAAAACTAAAACCGGTGCGTTTTTGCAGTTCAAAGGCGGACTGCAGTCGTTTATCGACCGTCTGGTCAGTGAGAACGAAAAACGCGGCGGACAGATTCACTTTAATTTCGATGTTACTGCAATCGAAAAAACTGAAGACGGCTATCTGCTGACGGCAGACGGGGGTACGCATCATTATGATGAAGTAATCGTAACGACGCCTCATTTCCAGTACAAACGCTGGTTTAAAGATAAAGAATTTGAGTACTTCAAACATATGGAAGCAACGAGTGTTGCGACAGTTGTGATGGCATTTGATGCCGAACAGGTGAAAAATACGATTGAAGGTACAGGATTTGTTATCAGCCGTAACATGGATACATCGATTACGGCATGTACGTGGACGAACAAGAAATGGGAACACTCGACACCGGAAGGCAAGGCGCTTCTCCGCGCATACGTGGGCCGTCCCGGGGACTTTATCGTGCAGGAAAAGTCGGATGAAGATATCGTCCGTCTCGCACGCGAGGACCTTGATAAGATTATGGAACTCGACGGTGAACCTGAATTCACAATCGTTACGCGTATGATGAATGCCATGCCTAACTATTTTGTCGGACATAAATATATCATCGATGAAATTCAGGCATACGTTGAAAAAAACTATCCGGGACTGCATTTAATCGGTGCGTCACACTATGCAGTCGGGCTGCCTGACTGTGTACAGACTGCGAAAAATACTGCAGAGAAAATTTTAAATAAGTAAAATATGATTTTAAGACCTGTTTCTATTATAATTGAGACAGGTCTTTTATTATGTACCAGGGGGAAAAATCAATGAAGTTTATTTCAAACAATGACATCAAAGATCCGATGATTAATCTGGCGATGGAAGAATATATATTAAGAGAAATCCCGACGGACGACTCTTACTTTCTGTTCTATGTAAACCAGCCGTCAATCATTATCGGTAAAAACCAGAATACGATTGAAGAAATTAACGAGCCGTACATTAAAGAACACGGCATTAAAGTTGTGCGACGTGTATCAGGCGGGGGAGCGGTATACCACGATGAAGGTAACCTGAACTTCAGCTTCATTACCGAAGACGATGGAGACAGCTTCCACAACTTTAAAAAATTCACGCAGCCGATCGTTGAAGCATTGAAAGAAATGGGTGTTGATGCTGAACTGTCCGGACGAAACGACATCGAAATCGAAGGCGGCAAAAAAGTGTCGGGGAATGCAATGTTCACACAAAAGGGACGTATGTTCTCGCATGGTACTTTAATGCTTGAGAGCGATATTTCCGAAGTACAGAACGCGCTGAAAGTAAACCCGAAGAAAATCCAGTCAAAAGGTGTTAAATCTGTAAGTGCACGGGTCGGAAACATTAACGACTACCTGGATGAGAAAATTGATATCGAGGAATTTAAAGAGAGAATACTGGATAAAATATTCGGCGGGCTGGAAAACGTTGAAGAATACAAACTGACAGGCGATGACTGGGCGAAAATCAACCAGCTGTCTGAAGAAAAATACCAGACGTGGGAATGGAACTACGGCAGAAATCCTAAATACAACTACGACAACTCGCACAAATACCCGGCAGGACTGCTGGACGTGAGACTGGAAGTACGCGGGGGACGCATTGAACACGCGAAAATTTTCGGAGACTTCTTTGGAGTCGGTGAAGTAGTGGACGTTGAGAATCTGCTTATCGGAGTGGAACACAACCGTGACGCGATTGCAGAAGCAATCAAAGACGTGGATATCAGCCACTATTTAGGACGAATTACGAGAGAAGAATTTTTAGATTTAATTTCATAATTGGATTTTTTTGGACCGGTGCTTTGAAGTGCCGGTTTTTTTGTTTTTTTGGAATGAGTGTGTTGTCTGGTGTACTTCGCAGGATTGACGAGGTGCACCGGCGTTGTTTGGTGTACTTCGTGTGATTGACGAGGTGCACCGGCGTTGTTTGGTGTACTTCGCAGGATTGACGAGGTGCACCGGCGTTGTCTGGTGTACTTCGCAGGATTGACGAGGTGCACCGGTGTTGTTTGGTGTACTTCGTGTGATTAACGAGGTGCACCGGGATTGTCTGGTGTACTTCGTGGAATTGACGAGGTGCACCGGCGTTGTTTGGTGTACTTCGCAGGATTGACGAGGTGCACCGGTGTTGTTTGGTGTACTTCGTGTGATTAACGAGGTGCACCGGGATTGTCTGGTGTACTTCGTGGAATTGACGAGGTGCACCGGTGTTGTTTGGTGTACTTCGCGGAATCGACGAGGTGCACCGGCGTTGTTTGGTGTACTTCGCGGAATCGACGAGGTGCACCGGTGTTTTTTGGTGTACTTCGTGTGATTGACGAGGTGCACCGGCGTTGTCTGGTGTACTTCGCAGGATTGACGAGGTGCACCGGTCGCCAATATAAGTAAATTCGAACACAAAAACGCCCGGCCTGAATAGGGCCGGGCAATCTATATGTACATCTATTACAGTTCTTTTAGTAAATTAGTGTACTTCATGAATTTCTCTTCATCTTTTTCGATGAGTGATTCTTCTATTTTTTGGTTATAGTATTTTACATTAAAATGGTTCATTGATTCTTGCAAAACAAGATCTGCTGACAGGTCATTAATTGTGTTGATGAAGCCTCTTAATTGATTTGCAGGATAAACTGGTCTGCCCATAATGTATTACCCCTCTCAAAAATCTATCTTTACAAGAATTATATACCACATTCTCAATTAGGTCAATGATAATGAGAATCCCCTTTTTGTATATTCTGACAATTAACATTAAATCGTTTACATTAAACATTAAATAACATTTATAAATAATAGTTAACATTTTAAATATTCTGTGTTATATTGATTATAATAAAATAACAGGGGGGAAAATATGAGCCGACAGCATTATATTATTAATGATGAAACGATGTATATTATTGCAAAAACCAATGGGCGCTATACGGAAAGCACTGTAGGGGAATTATATGGAGAGCCGATATCTTGTCTTTCTATTCCGAATAAGATTTTAGAGCACAACTGTAAGTATCACTTCCAGACTTATGCTTCACGTAAAGATCTGACTAGAAGTTTATCGGGTATACGTTCTAAGCATCCTATCATTTTGGACTTATTCGGTTCATATGTTTATTTCTGCACGCATTCAGACCGTGTAATGGAGAACTCCTGGTTTAATTTAAGATACATTGACAGTTATTATGATTATAATGGGAATACAAAAGTTAAATTTGAGAACAATGAAGAGCTGGAAATTGATATTTCATACAGTTCATTTAACAATCAGTATTTAAATGCAGTGAAGCTGCACTATAAATTCAACCTGGCTAAAGAAAAAACATACCGTAAGGATGAATCTGCGAAGTTTTCGTATGAACACCAGCAGCAGGAAATGCAGTATATCAACGAAGCAGCACGTGAAACGTACTTAAAATACATGCGTGGAATCGACCAAATCAATAAAGTATAGCCGGTTTATACACAGAAAAGATTAATTATTTATCAATGTTGTAAATTTTACTTAACAAATATTAAAAAGACGGTTGCTTTAAATAATATTCGTTGCTATAATGAATCATGTTCGGTTGAAACATACATACTATTCCACAGTAGCTCAGTGGTAGAGCTATCGGCTGTTAACCGATCGGTCGTAGGTTCGAGTCCTACCTGTGGAGCCATATGGGGATGTACTCAAGTGGCTGAAGAGGTGCCCCTGCTAAGGGCATAGGTCGCATTGCGCGGCGCGAGAGTTCAAATCTCTCCATCTCCGTTAATATATTTGCTCAATCCTGAAAAGGATTGAGCTTTTTTATTGTTCTTTAAATAACTTCTTCTATTTGAAAGTTCTTTCCCAAATTCCAGTCCTCAGCTACATCTTTTTGATTGTGAATTTTTTAGAAATCTCAACTTTAATCTCCCGGAAGGTGATATGATAAATGTATCCAAAGAGGGGGAACCACGTGAATAATATTTTAGATTTAATTAATTCGAGATACTGGGTTGTCGTATCATCGACGGATGATGAGATTGTTTTTTCTACCGAGCGACATGAGTACACTATTTCTAAACGCCCGATTCTCGGTTACCGTTTAACTATCGCGTCTTTCAACAGCGTCGATCGCGATAAGACAATTTTTAAAGATGAAGAGGAACTGATTTCATTTATAAAATCCAATAAGCCGGTCTGGGAAGAGAAGGTTATCAATCCGCTCGTGTAGTTGGCAGATTCGGACTGAAATATAAAAAGCCGCCTTTCACAGGCGGCTTATTTTTTTTGATTTAAAGACACTTTTTTGCAGGATAAAAACCGGTAAATATTAAACTGATAGATTCACAGAATCCTCGTATTTTGTCTGAGTTATTCCATATTAACAAACGGTTTGTCGGAGTCCAGTTCACCTTTAATCTTCGTAATATTAATATTCTCTCCCTGCAGCCATTTATTAAAGTCAAAAATAACAGGTTTTCTGTCGAGACCGATTACAAACATTGCTTTTAATTCTTTCGGCAGATAAACCGATGTGTGCAATGTGCCTGCGGATGCCTCATATTTAGTTGATGCAATTCCTTCATCCAGGCTGTTCATAATTTTAAACGCTTCGTATGCGCTGCCTGAGGGCTGCTGTTTTCTAATGATATTCTGCTCCCTGATCCTCGTTTCTTCCTGTCTGTAGCGGTTTTCCTCATGCAGTAGATGGAAATGGTTCGTACAGACATTTGACTGTCTTGCGATGACTTTTCTTGGAGATGCTTCTACTACATATGGAATACCCCGTTTATCCTGCACGACATAGCTGAATGAATGTCGGTGTGGTATTTCTTTTAACATGGCGACAGCTTCGTCAGTGTCCGCACATGTTTCAAGTACCATTCTCGCAATCATGCTGCACATAAAACCGTCAGCTGATTTCTTCGTATGGGTAAAGTTATAGCCGATAACGAGTCCTTTTTCATTCATGCCGTCGATACGGCCGGTAATTTGCATCGTCGGGCCCATCAGAGCGTAGCCCCGGTCTGTCGGCTGATAAAATATATAACGGCCTTCATAACCCCGTGGATGGCTGTCGTAATTTCTGACAAAGAAATCATCGCCGGCAAATATAGAACAGCCGCTCAAGGTCAGCTCAAGGTAATAGCCGCCGAATTTTTTAAACGCTTCTGTCATATTCAGTTCCAGTGCATCGGCGAGTCCGCGTATTTCATCAACTATTTGAGGAGCGAGCTTTTTTAGCATCGCCATCGATGTTTCCGGATCAGTAATGAAATGCCGTTTTTCTCTCGGGCGCCACTGTTTTTCACGATTCGGTAAAATCGGTGAATGTATGAGCTTTTTACCCTGAAAATAACCGAAGTCATAATGACTGCCTCTGAACTGGAGCACATCGCTGTAGTATGGTTTCATATCTTTGCTGCTCCTTTCATCAGATTAATATCAGTGTAGTATGAAGTATTACATGCTGGAAATTTAATGCCTGTAATGTATAATCGGAGAGTAATTTTACTTATTTAGTAGAAAATAAATGGCACTTTTATAATCTTAAGGGCAAAAAGTGACAAGGTACGAGAATTGCCAAAATTAGATGGTAGTTTTATGTGTTTTTTCTGTTAGAATAGTAAAGGCTTAATTTTGATACATAAAGAGATATATCACTTAAATAAGTAAAAGAAAATTAATATAAATTTGGTGAAAAAAATGAACCACAGAAAAGGTGACGGTAAATTGATTACATTAGCAGGAACAATCGGAGCAGGTAAAACAGAGTGGGGTAAAGTCATTGCAAAACACTTTGATGTAGAATTACTCGAAGAAAAAGTGGACGGCAACCCGTTTTTGGCAAAATATTATGATGAGCCGGACAGATACAGCTTCCACCTTCAGGTATTCTTCCTGAACCACAGATTTAAGGCTATTAAAAAAGCGATGGCACACCCGAACTCGGTGCTTGACCGTTCAATTTATGAAGATGCAATGATCTTTGCAAGACTTCAGTACGAAAACGGTTCGATGGATGAAGCGGAGTACGAAACTTACCTGGATCTTCATGAGAACATGATGGAGGAACTGAACGATTTATATAAACAGCAGGTGCTGTTCAAAAAATCACCGGATCTGATGGTGATGGTTCACGGTTCATTTGAGGAAGTAATGAGAAGAATTAAACGCCGCGGCAGAGAATTCGAGCAGATTGAAGGCAATCCGGGATTATACAAATACTATCAGGATTTATACAATCTGTACGAGAATGAATTCATTGCAGAGTACAACAGCAAGAACATTTCTCCGGTATATGTTATCGACATCGACAAGATGGATTTATTTAATCCGGACGACGTTCAGACAGTGGTAAAAGGCATCGAAGAGACGCTGAAAAGCCACAGAGGCTTCGTGCATCCGGAAGAACTGGAGTAAGATTTGTATAAAAGATTGACTTTTACACAAAGACACTGTAATATATAAAGAGTAGTTTTTAAGTAAGAAATATTTTAATTGTTTCATTCGTTTGAAAAACTCTTAAAATTTTTACATTAATAATTGCAAATATTTAAGTGCAAAAGCACTAGGAGGTTTTTTCTATGAACGAAGGAACAGTAAAATGGTTTAACTCAGAAAAAGGATTTGGATTTATCGAGCAGGAAGCTGGAGACGACGTATTCGTACACTTCTCAGCAATCCAGGCTGATGGTTACAAATCATTAGAAGAAGGACAAAAAGTTAACTTTGAAATCGAAGAAGGACAACGTGGCCCACAAGCTACTAACGTTACTGCGATATAATATAGAACTTTCAGGAGACAGCCCCGGCTGTCTCTTTTTTTAACTCTTCGATAAATAACATTTTATTCTCCGGGGAGATTTTCAGACTGCCGGAGCCGATACTTCTCGAATGAATCCTGCTGCAGCTATCGCAGCAATTGAGAGAATCATCATAATGATAAAAGGCAGATCAATTTTTGATTTAAATGTCATGGGTTTAACTCACTTTTCAGCCGGTTATATTCATTGTAAACAAGTATACAAAAAAGCTATACCCTGGGTCTGGGTATAGCTTTATAAATGTGCGTACATTAGATTAAAGTAGCTGAAAATGATTTTTTTTATTAATAAGAGGGGGCCTATTAATTTCTAACTGATAATCATTTTCAATTACTAATATACAATCTCAATGAGAATGAGTCAACCCTAATTGAGAATCTATTTCAATTAATTGTGAATGTTTTGTGTCTGCATTCTGATGTGACTGCCTGACGGATCTTTTGTCAGTACATAGCCCGCGTGCTTTTCAACAGTGTATCCAAGTGCTGTAAGTCTTGATACTGCTTCATTCAGCGCATCATCCGACGGATAAATCAGAGTATAGTAATCCAGTCCTACGCTGCCTTTTTCAGGTGTCGGGGCTCCAAGGCCGTTCCATACATTCGCAGCGATATGGTGATGGTATTTCTCAGTTGCCATGAATAATGCCTGACCGCCGAAATTAAGAATTATTTCCATGCCAAGTCCTTCTGTGTAAAACTCACCATTTTTCTGAAGATCATTTACGTGAAGGTGAATGTGTCCCATTATAGTATCTTTCGGCAGGCCTTTAAAGTCTGACGGATCCGGTCTGTCTTTCAACAGATCTTCTGCATTTAGCGCTTCAGTAACCATGTGTACCTCGCCGTCATTCCAAATCCATTGTTCCGGATCTCTGTCTACATAAATCTCAATACCGTTGTCGTCCGGATCATTTAGATAAAGTGCCTCGCTGACGTGATGGTCTGCAGAACCTAAAGGTACTCTGTTTGCAGCCAGATGCATTGTGACTAATGCAAGATCATCTCTTGACGGAAGCAGAAGTGCAAAGTGATAAAGACCTGAAGCACGGCGGTGAGTACGCTCTTTATCGACCTGATTTAAAATAACCAGTACATTCTCGCCGTCTGCAGTAAGTTCAGCGCGGGTGTCATCCTGTCTTTTGACAGTCAGTCCGATCATTTTTGTATAGAAATCGATTGAACGATTTAAATCTTTAATATTCAGTGATACTGTTTCAACATATGTTGCGTTTTTACTATGGAATGCCATAATATTCCTCCTATATACTAACTTAATGTAACTAAGTATATAATATAAATTATATTATGGCAAGTAATGAGTTTTACTTTTAATAGATGTGATTTTGTGGTATTATATTTTAATAAGGAGTGATAGCCATGTTACAAAATGAAATTTGCCCACGCTTTGAAAAAGCGGTAAATATATTAAGTCAAAGATGGACGGCGCTGCTGATTTATCAGATGCTGGATGGCCATTCCAGATTCGGTGAAATACAGGCAGCGACCGGCGTCAGCGGGAAAGTATTATCAGACCGCCTGAAAAGCATGGAACAGGAAGGCCTCATCAAGCGTGATGTCATCCCGGAAACACCTGTAGTTATCAAATACACTTTAACAGATAAAGGCCATTCACTTGAGCCGGTGTTAAAAGATATTGAGAAATGGTCGCAGGACTGGATTGACTCGGACAACAAAGTTGAAGCTTAAACATAAAAACAGGGAATCCCAATCGGGATTCCCTGTTTTTATGTTACTCTGACCACATGCCGACACCTTCACTTTTAGCTTGGTCTTCTGCTTCTCTCAGCAGATCTTCGTATTTATCGTTCGGAGGATGAACATAATCCACTGAAGCGAGACCTTCTCTGACAAGTGTTTCATTCACCATTTCACCATCTGCATATACATAGGCTAAATAGCGGTCGTAATGGTCTGTTTCTTCTTCATCGAACTCTACTGTAATCGTATCAGCATTATCCAGCAGCTCCTGGGTACGTTCAAAAGCTTCCTGCGCGTATGGATCATCCTGTTCGCCGTCTCTGCCGATTTCAGGCGTATTAATAATTAAGTATCTGAAGCTTTCGGTACCGCCGTTGTAATTAAAACGCGTCGTATCCCCGTCGATATGCTGTTCGACAGTAACTTCATTCCCGGCAGCAGTTTCCTCGCTGCTGCTGGTGCTTTCACCGGCGAAATTATCATTGTATACTGTCACTCCGATAAATAGGAGCAGTATAACAATCATTCCCGGCAGGCCCAGTCGCTTCAAATGTCTGGGACGGATAAATTTATTATTTCTGTTATTTTGTGATGCCATTAAGAATCATCCCCGTAAAGTTAAATAGTAACTCTATCTTATAGTTTCTCACTGGTACTGACAATAAAAATAAAAGTATTTCATAATAATTGTTGACCTTAACGTAACGTTATAGTTTACACTCGGATTGAAGAGGTGAGGAAATGAAAATAAAAGAACTGGCTGACTTGTCAGGAGTGAGTATCAGAACGCTGCATCATTACGATGAAATCGGGCTGCTGACACCAAAAACGGATCCAGGGAACGGTTATCGGAATTATTCGGATGAAGATATTTCAAAACTGCAGCAGATACTTTTCTTCAGACAGCTGAATTTTAAACTGGGCCGGATTAAAGAAATGATGGACAGTCCGGATTACGATACGAAAGAAGCGCTTCAGATGCAGAAGGAAATTATTTTAAAGGAACAGTCGCGTCTGAATGATATTCTGCAGCTGATTGACAAAACGATTAAAAATAATGAAGGCGGAATTATTATGACAAATGAAGAAAAATTTGAAGGTGTGGACTTCTCACAAAATCCTTATGAAAAAGAAGCGAGAGAAAGATGGGAAGACCGGGCAGTTGATGAATCAACTAATAAAATTAAACGTATGGGTCAGAAAGAAGCAGAACACAGGTTTAATGAAATCTATAAAGAACTTGCAGACGTCAGACACTTATTACCGGACTCGGCAGCTGCACAGAACTGTATTCATGAGTGGTATGTATTCTTAAATGAAGTGGGGGAGTATACACCTGAAATGTTTAAAGGACTTGGGGATATGTACGTGGAAGACCGGAGATTCACTAAAAACATTGATAAATATGGTGAAGGACTTGCAAAATTCATGCAGCAGGCAATGACTGTATATTATGAAAGAAACCAAAAATAATCCCGTACCGGGATTATTTTCTGTTGCTACGGTTTTATAACAGCGGTGAAATTCAGCCGTTTATATGTAATAATTAAGAAAGTGTAAATTTGTCATATGAAAATAGTTAAAAAGGCTTGAAATATTCGTCAGAAAGCTATAGTATATATAACAGACATTAAATATATGTTAAATAATTATTGACGCGGGATGGAGCAGTGGTAGCTCGTCGGGCTCATAACCCGGAGGTCGTAGGTTCGAATCCTTCTCCCGCAATTACATAGAATTGGTCCCGTGGTGTAGCGGTTAACATGCCTGCCTGTCACGCAGGAGATCGCGGGTTCGAGTCCCGTCGGGACCGCCATTTTAAAAACAGAATACATATCAAGGTTCAGTAGCTCAGTTGGTAGAGCATGTGATTGAAGCTCACAGTGTCGGCGGTTCGATTCCGTCCTGAACCATATTTACTTAATTACCTTTGCGGGTATAGTTAAATGGTATAACCTCAGCCTTCCAAGCTGATGTTGTCGGTTCGATCCCGTCTACCCGCTCCATATTATTATTCCACAGTAGCTCAGTGGTAGAGCTATCGGCTGTTAACCGATCGGTCGTAGGTTCGAGTCCTACCTGTGGAGCCATGGCCCGTTGGTCAAGCGGTTAAGACACCGCCCTTTCACGGCGGTAACACGGGTTCGAGTCCCGTACGGGTCATACTCAGAAGTGTAATTGCACTTCTGTTTTTTTTCATTCTGGACAGTTGGCCGAGCGGCTGAAGGCGCACGCCTGGAACGCGTGTAAACGGCAACCCCGTTTCGAGGGTTCAAATCCCTCACTGTCCGTTACAACCCATTGATATATCAAGCATTAGAGCGGATACGTGCCCGACACGTGTCCGCTTTTTTGTTTTGTATAAATAATAGAATGAATTTTATGCAGGGAAGAGTTATTTTTATGTACAACTTATGATGACATATAAATCAGCGTGGACGGACCAATTTGGCCATTTTTCATCATGAAAGTCAAGTGAAAACATTTCATTATTAACAATAGAAAACCATATGATAAATAATTGTCGATGAACACCTATGAAGCTTACTGTATCAATGGTATCAGTGGTTATAGGTTAATTACTAGTAGTAACTCCTAATAGTAAGTATGAAATTATATAATAAAATTATTTATTAAAATATGAAATGAAACCGTTTACATTTAATAAACATGATGATACATTTGAAATAGTGAAGGGGATAAAAATTGAAAGGGTTATATGCTCAGGTTTTAACTGAATATAACAATGTCGGGAGAATAGAATATGGAGATTATTTCATATAACGATTTAAGAAATATTGTTAAAAGCGGCGATGTTATTTCAATAGCTGCGTTATCCACAGGTAATTTACCTATGGAAGTGCTGAAATATCTTGCCGAACAGTATGACGAAGACAGCAGAACTGACAATTTAACTTTTGTCGTGTCGAATGATATCAGCGATTTTGATGACGGGTTTGATCTCGACTCATTCGTATCGCGCGGCATGGTCAAAAGAATTATTGCAAGCCTCGTCATTGCTTCTCCTGTAACGGTTGAAGCAATTAAAAACAACGAAATTGAAGCTTACTTCCTGCCACAGGGTGTTATCGCAACTTCCTACCGCGAACAGGCGGCTTCTTCACCGGGAATGATAACTAAAATCGGTTTGAATACGGTTGTGGATCCAAGAATGTCCGGCGGCAAAGTCAATGATATTACCCGTGACGATTTAGTTTCTTTAATTGAAATTAATAACGAGGAATATCTGCATTACGATTTTCCGAAGATTGATGTATGTCTGTTAAGAGGCACATATGCCGATGTGAAAGGAAACATCTTTATGGATCACGAATCCCATCTCGGTGAAGGGTTCAGTGCAGCTTCTGCCGCGAGACAGAATGGCGGTAAGGTCATCGTTCAGGTAAAGGAAGTTATTGAGAACGGCAGTTTCAATCCGCGTGAAGTGTTTATACCTTCGGAGCTTGTAGATTACGTAGTAGTAAACAAAAATCCAAAATATCATAAGCAGGTGATACAGACATATTATGATCCCGCTTTATCCGGCCATCACAGAATTACACAGAGTAAGGAAAAGTTTTTAAAGTTTGATTCCAGAAAAATCATATTAAGGCGTTCTGCCCAGTTTTTAAAGCCCGGCCATGCTGTCAGCATCGGTTATGGCATTAACAACGAGCTGTCCAACGTACTTCGGGAGGAAAGGGCCGAAGATCTTGTTAAATTGAATATCGATACCGGTATATTTGGGGGAATGATCGGCAGCGGTAATCATTTTGGCATGAACTACAATCTCGACGCGAGATTACGCCACGACATGACTTGGGATTTTATCTTTAACGGGGGACTCGATATAGCATTTTTAAGTTTCGCTGAAATCGACAGCGAAGGCAACGTCAACGTTTCAAAATTTGGGAGAAGAATGAACGGCAGCGGGGGCTTTATCGATATCAGTCAGACAATCAAAACATTAATCTTTTCAGGAACGATGGTCGTGGGGAGCAAATCGCACTGTGAAGATGACGGGCTGGTTATCGATGAAGAAGGTCATTCCAAAAAGTTTGTCGACACCGTGCAAAGTATGGATTTTAACGCACGTTATTCAAGGGAACTTGGTCAGGATGTATATTACGTTACCGAGCGTGCGGTGTTCCAGCTGACGGATGAAGGCATGGAAATGATCGAAATTGCTCCGGGTCTGGATCTGGAGAGAGAGGTATTGTCACAGATGAACTTTAAGCCTTTAATTTCAAAGGATTTAAAGATCATCGACAATGAACTGTATAAAGAAACATGGGGGAAGTTAGCGCAATCTATTAAAAATAATCATTAACAAAGGGGAAGATGTAAATGAATTATGACTGGATTAAAACAAGAGCGGACTACGATGAAGTCAAGGCAGCGATTATTGACCCGGCGAAGGGGACGAAGTGGTCTTATCAGGACTTAAACGCACGTGCTGATAACTTAGCGCACTATTTACAGGATCAGGGAATTAAACGCGGGGATGTTGTCGGTATTTTTGCACCGAATGACGTGGCGATATTCGACCTGTTATTTGCTTCATTTAAGATGGGCGTTGTCTATCTTCCGATTAACTGGCGCTTAAAACCGAAAGAAATACAGAGCATTATTGAAGACTCGGGCGTTAAGATGATTTTCTACTCGCTTCGTCATAAGGAAAGTTTAACCGGGACGCCGGATGAACTGCTTCATATGGATATCGATTCACCGGAGTACGATGAAATCTGTAATCCAAAAAACCACAACCTGTTTAAAGCAGTGGATGTGGAAAGTGAAGATCTTGCTTCACTGATGTATACAAGCGGTACAACGGGGATGCCGAAAGGGGTAATGTTCACATACGAGTCTTTCGTATCGAATGTGATTAACGCAGCTCTGACATACAAGGTGACAGGTGATCAGACGACGATTATCTCGACACCGACATTCCATGTACTTGGTCTGAATGATACGGCACTGCCGTTAATTATGGCCGGCGGAACACTCGTATTACACCGCTACTTTGACGGTGCACAGCTTAATGATCTGATGAGCCAGTTCAAGCCGGACTACCTGATTATGATTCCAACGATGTACTACGGTATGCTCGTAGCGGATAACTTTGACATTAAAAACTTTGAAAATATTAAGTATCTGATTCAGGGCGGATCATCACCGCTGCCGGCTGTGCAGAAGAAATTTGAAAGCATGGGGCATACGCTGATTAACGGTTACGGTCTGACAGAAGCACCGCTTACAATGGTAAACACACCGCATAACTCTAAAGTTAAGCCGATGAGTATCGGTAAATCTATTATGTACGTAGAAAGCAAACTGCTGGATGATGACGGCAACGAAGTCGGCGTCGGAGAAATCGGGGAGCTTGCTGTTAAAGGGAAGAACGTTACACCTGGCTATTGGAATAAACCGGAAGAAACAGCCAAAGTATTTAAGAACGGTTATTTCCTGACGGGAGACCTTGCGAAAAAAGATGAAGACGGGGATATCTTTATCGTTAACCGTAAGAAAGAACTGATTATTACCGGCGGGGAAAACGTACTGCCTTCAGAAGTAGAAGCGGCACTGTCCGAACATCCGATTGTCCGTTCAGCGATTGTTGTCGGTTACGACAGTCCGGAGTATGGTGAATCGGTATCAGCAGCAATTGTTCTAGCAGAGGAAACAGAGAATTTCGAAGAAATACTCGACAAACATGTGAGAGAACGTATTGCGGGATACAAGATTCCGAGACTGTATCTTGAAATGAAGGATATTCCATTAAACTCGACAGCTAAACCTGACAGACTGGAAATTCAGCGTTTAATGAACGAGAAGGCTAAAGAAAACGGTGTGGCATAAATTTTTTAACTTAAATTGAAAGCGTTATCATATAAAGCGGAGGGAAAGACTATGACGGAAAAAGAACAGATACTGAAAGAATTATATCCTGAGGATATTTTAAATAATGCGAAAGAACTTACTGACGGGGAAGTTAAATTTTTAAAACAGCTCGATGACCTGCTTGAGTCCAAGTACCGTGATTCAATTAATGACCACTGGGCGAATGCAACAGTGCCGGAAGAATTTTTCGATGATATGGGTAAATTGAATTACTTCAGAAATCCGTTACTGTTTGAAGGGCGTGAAGGTGCCAAAACACCGAGCCAGCTGTTCCAGTTCTTTATGTCGTATACAATCGCGCGTTTTGACGTGTCGCTTGTAACATTACTGGGTGTACACCAGGGACTTGGCCACAATGCCTTTTTATTCGGCGGATCAAAAGAACAGATTGCGAAATATATTCCGAAACTGCAGTCGCATGAACTGAGAACATGTTTTGCACTGACTGAGCCGGATCACGGTTCAGACGTAGCGGGCGGCCTTGAAACGACAGCTAAATTCGACGGTGAAAACTGGATTATTAACGGTGCGAAAAAATGGATCGGCGGAGCCAATGTATCAGACGTTATTCCGCTGTTTGCAGTAGATGTGGATACAGGTAAACCGAAAGGGTTTATTATCCGTCCGGAACAGGACGGCGTCGATATCGATGTAATTGAGAATAAAATTGCACTGAGAATTATTCCGAATACTAATATCCGCCTTGATAATGTCATTGTGAAAGAAGAAGACCGGCTGCAGAATATTAACAGCTTTAAAGATATTGCTAAAATCCTTTACTCTACTCGTGCAGGTGTATCCTACATGGCAACCGGTGCCATGGCAGGTGCACTTCGTGCAACGCTGGATTATGTTACACAGCGTAAACAGTTTGGTAAGGAAATCAGCAAGTATCAGCTTATTCAGGAAAAACTGGCGATGATGCAGGGGAACCTGGCGCATGCGATTTCGATGTCGGCACAGCTGGCACGAATGCAGGAAAATGGCGAGTACGATGAAGTGGCAACTTCCACAGCCAAAATGATGAATGCATTAAGACTGCGCGAATCGGTGGCGATGGGACGCGGGATTACCGGCGGTAACGGAATTCTTGCCGAATATGATATCGCAAGATTCTTCTCCGATGCTGAAGCTGTATACACATACGAAGGCACACACGAAATAAATGCACTGGTAATCGGCAGAGCACTGACAGGCGATTCAGCATTTATTTAACGAAAGGTGTCCTGAAAGTATAAAGATAAAATAATTTGGAGGGTTCTTCATGACGATAAGAAAAGCAACCGTGCTTGGCGGGGGAGTAATGGGCAGCCAGATCGCTGCCCTCCTCGTTAACGCAGGCTTAAAAGTAAAAATACTCGATATAGTAATTGATGAAAAAGATCCGAACAAAATTTCGAGAAAATCATATGAGATGATTACCGATAAAAAACGTCCTCATCTGTTTGATTTGAATTTTGCTCCGAATTTAACATACGGCAACTTCGAAGAGGATCTGCAAGGTGAAAATGATTCTGATATTTTCATCGAAGCAGTTAAAGAAGAGCTCGATATTAAACATAATGTCTGGAACAAAGTAAAAGCTGTGGCAAAGGACAATGCACTGTTTGCAACGAACACTTCCGGTATTCCGATTGAGTATATTGCAAAAGTATTCGACGGGGAAGAGCGTAAGAGATTTTTCGGTATGCACTTCTTTAATCCGCCGCGTATTATGAAACTTGTTGAAATCATTCCGCTGAAAGATACAGCAGAAGAATCGGTAAAAGCAGCACAGACGTTTGCTGAAGAAAAACTCGGTAAAGGTGTTATTGTGGCGAACGATGTACCGGGGTTTGTAGCGAACCGTGTCGGAACACAGACGATGAACGATATTATGGCACGTGCAGAAGAACAGGGGATTTCGATTTCCGATACTGATGCACTGACAGGCAGAGCCATTGGCCGTCCGGGCACAGGAACTTACGGGTTGAGTGACCTCGTTGGAATCGATATCGCAGTAACTGTCACAAAAGGCATGCAGCAGGTGCCGGGAGAAGAGAAGTTTTTCAGCAGTACGAAAATTGCTGAAAAATTAGTCGAAGCAGGAGCGCTCGGCAGAAAAACCAAACAGGGCTTTTATAAAAAAGTGAAGAATAAAATTCTCGTATTCGATCCGAAAACTAATGATTATGTTGAACAGGAAAAACCGATGTATCCGGTTCTTGCGAAGTTCGGGAAAGACTTAAAAGCAAATATGGATGTTATTTTCAATGCTGACGATGAAGCGGGGCTGTTCATGTGGGAGACGATGCGCAACAATTTCTATTATTCAGCACTGAATGTCCCGAAAGCAGCCGCGGATTATAAAGATATCGACCGTGCGCTCGTATGGGGCTTTAACTGGAAGAAAGGGCCGTTCCAGCTCTGGGATATGATGGGCTTTGAACGTGTTAAAGACCGTATGAAAAAAGAACTTGGAGCGCTTCCGGAATGGATTGAAAACCGGACTGAAGGATTTTATGCAGAAGGGGAAACAATTGAACGTGTGACGCCGGTCAGCGAACTGATTGAAAGTGAAATCTGGGACCGCGAAGACTCAAGCCTGTCGGTAGTTCACTCGGATCAGCTGCTGCTGAAACTTCAGAGCGGCAATAATATTATTTCAGACGGCTTTGCGAAAGATTTAATCGAAGCAGTCGATTTACTTGAGGCAGAAGGCTTTTCAAGTATGGTGCTGTACGCAGACGGCAGAAATTTCAGTGTCGGTGCGAACCTTTACATGATGAAAAAAGCACATGAAATGAAAAAGGTCGATGAGTTGGTCGGGCCTGCAATTGATACACTGCATGAAAGTTTCAGCCGGATGAAATATTCACTGAAACCCATTGTTACCGCTGTGCAGGGCAGGGCACTCGGCGGCGGCTGTGAATTAGTACTACACTCACCATTTGTAGTCGCAGCGAGCGAAACATACATCGGTATGGTTGAAGCGGGTGTCGGACTTCTGCCAAGCGGCGGCGGACTCGCTGAAATGTCGGACCGCATATTAAGTACGAACCATAAACACGATGACAAGCAGCAGTCGATGACTGAAGTACTGACAAATATCGGTATGGCGAAAGTAACAACCAACGCATATGAAGCAAAACGCTACGGCTATTTAAGAGATACGGATTCGATTATCCTGAACGTTGAAAAACGTGTGGAAGCTGCTTTAAACAAAGCGCGTCTGGAATCCGAAATGAACTATATTCCTAAACCGAAAGGCAAATATATTGCTCTTGGTAAAGACTTTAAAGCTCTTGCAGAAGGAATGCTCGACGCGCAGCGTCTTGGAAACTTTATCAGTGATCACGATTACGAAATTACATTGAAAATTGCAGAAGTGTTATCGGGCGGAGATGTACCGCGTAATACGTATGTAAACCAGCGTTATTTACAGAAACTTGAAAGAGAAAGGTTCTTAGCGCTCTTAAACACAGAAAAAACATATGAACGCATCAGTCATATGCTTGAAACGGGCAAACCGCTCCGTAATTAGTCACACGTATGAACAGGGAAAGGATGAAGTTAAATGCAGGATGCATATATAGTAGCTTACGGACGTTCAGCTGCCGGGAGAGCAAAAGGCGGCGCAATGTTCCACGACAGACCGGATGAGGTGGCAGCACAGGTGCTTAAAGGTGTGCTGAAACGCGTAGATGGTAAATTCAGTCCGGATATGGTTCAGGATGTTATAGTCGGCAACTCATTCCCGGAGGGATTGCAGGGTCAGAATATAGCACGCTCAATCGCACTGCTTGCGGGTATGCCGAATGAAGTACCCGGACAGACGGTAAACCGTTACTGTTCATCAGGGCTTCAGACAATTGCTATCGCAGCGAATCAGATTATGGCAAAACAGGCCGATGTGTTAGTGGCAGGCGGCGTTGAACTGATGAGTGCCGTACCTATGGGCGGTAACGAACCAACGAACAGTCCGGTGCTTCAGGATGAGGACTCGGGCGTGTCTTATCCGATGGGTCTGACGGCAGAAATGGTCGCTGAAGAATTTAAAGTATCGAGAGAGGACCAGGATGCGTACGCAGTGCAAAGTCATCAGCGAGCGAAAGCAGCATTGGATGCAGGAAGATTTGAAGATGAAATCATTCCTGTTGAAGTGAACAAAGTGTCATATAACGAAGAAGGACCGGTTGTATCGAAAGATGAATTTAAAATTGATGAACATATCCGTCCGGACACGAATATGGAAGGACTGGCGAAGCTAAGAACTGTTTTTAAAGCAGACGGTACAGTTACAGCCGGGACATCGGCTCCGCTGACAGACGGCGCAGGGTTTGTTGTACTGATGTCAGGAGAAAAGGTGAAAGAACTTGGCGTGACGCCAATCGCGAGATTTGTCGGCTTTAAAGCAGTCGGTGTTGATCCGAAAATCATGGGGATCGGCCCGGCATATGCAATACCGGAAGTACTTGAACAGGCCGGCTTAACGGTGGACGATATGGACTTAATCGAACTGAACGAAGCATTCGCTTCCCAGACAGTCGCATCGATTAGAAAAGCGGGGCTTGATATCGAGAAAACGAATGTGAACGGCGGGGCAATCTCGCTCGGCCACCCGCTCGGTGCATCCGGTGCAATGCTGACCGCCAGACTGCTGTCAGAAATGAAACGCAGACCGGAATCGAAATACGGTATGGTAACAATGTGTATCGGCGTCGGCATGGGTGCAGCAGGAATATTTGAATACGTAAGATAAAAATAATCTCTCCGGTATAAACCGGGGAGGTTATTTTAGTTTGGTGAGAATTTCTTTTGGTGTACTGAACTGGATCTGATTGCGGCCGAGTTTCTTCGCAAAATACAGACGCTCATCAGAGGTATCATACAGGTTTTTAATCGAATCAGTTTCTTCCGGGTAACTTGAGATACCGATTGAAACCGTAACTTTTAAAGGATGATCGATTTCATCAATATTTATATTCAGTTCTTCTACTGAACGTCTGACATTTTCCGCAATAACTTTAGCTTCATTCATCGTACTCTTTCTTAAAATTACTGCAAACTCTTCACCGCCGGTTCTTGCAATGGAATGTTTATCTGTAATTTCTTTTTTCAAATCAGTGGCAACTGCCTGCAATACAGCATCACCGGCACTGTGACCGTATGTGTCATTAATATTTTTAAACTTATCAATATCCAGCATGAGCATTGAAACAGAATTTTCAGGCTTCAGTTCATTGATGCACAGATTGAAATGACGCCTGTTTAAAAGACCGGTCAGTGCATCATGCATGGATTCAAATTCCATCTGATCAAACATTTTTTTATAGTTCTGCATATAGGTGATTAATATTACGCCTGCAAAAACACCAATTGTGGCCAAAATAATATATAAAGACATCGATAATGCGGTGAAAGATATATCACGGCTCACCAGATAAATAAAAAATGCAGATAAACCTGCATACGTGATTACGGAAATTATCGCTTTAAAATAAACAGAGAGATATCTGATGGGATGATTGACTGAAACAAGCACCAGACCGATAATTAGGTACGACCAGAAATCCAGTGTAGGGGAGCCGTTTGGATTAAGAAAATACCAGAAACCATAAAGTACGTATCCGATAGTAAAAGTTAGTTGTCCGCTGTATATTAAGCCGATTATAAGACTTGTCACAGCCAGCCCGATCGATATGCCATATGAGAACTCAATTGCATAAAAGCTTAGTATTACAGCCATTAAAGCACTGAATACCCCGCTCAAAACTTTTTCATAAATATTGCTGGCCATTGCGAGTTTTAACCTGATTTTAATCTGATAATAAATTGCCTGAAGCGCCATCATTACGCAAACCAGTGTGAACACTTGTAAAATCACGGAAAAACCTCCAAATTGTAACATTTTTCAGGAAATGTAACTATACATTTTTTATTTAAAGTATAATATTGTAAATGATAGTTAGCAATAATTTTAAAGATAATACTTACTATGAGCGTTAATCTATACAAGAAGGATGATAATCATGACAGTTAATAATGTTGATATTTATATACTTGAGCCAGATGATTTATTCCGGAAAATTATATACCGGACGATTAAAGATATAAAAATGGATGCGCAAATTAATATATACACATATGCTGACGGTTATGAATTTATCAGGGATGTAAAGGGTGTTGATAATTTCGCTCTATATATAGTCAACGACATACTGCCGAAGAAAAATGGACTGGAAGTTGCAGGGCATATTCGTTCGTTTGATAATAAATCGATCATCTATTTTATGACACGTTCCGAAACAGAAGAAGATATGCTCTACGCCCTGAATCTCGGTGTCGATAATTACTTTGTGAAACCGTTGAATTTAAAGCTGTTTCAATCTATTATTAAAAACCGGATTATAAGAGGTGGACTGGCATGACAGGTATTACCCAGATTATTTTATCCATTTTAATTGTCCTTCTTATAATACTGGCGATTCTTGTTATTTACACAATTATACGGACATCCGGATTAAACAGAGACCGGGAAGAAATTGAAACATACATCAATGACCATATCGAACAATGGTATGACTATTTATATTACGGAAGTAAACAGCCCGAGACAAGACATCACAGCAGAAATCAGCAGCATGCCATCGAAAAAATATTTTCCACATTTTTAAGTAACGGAAAAACTACTGACGCTGAACGCAGAATTTCATCGTATGTAAGAGCCTATTTCTCTAATGAATACAGAAAAGAATTGAGATCACCTTTATGGGCGCATCGCGTTAACACATTAAATAAAATATCAGAATTTAAAGTTCCCGGGTTCGGTGATATATATTCGACAAGAGAAATTAATGCGATGGAAAATTTCGAATTCTATTTATTTTTAATCTATTTATCGATTTATGATTTTGAAAGATTTCGTCATATGTTCCTTAAAACGAGAGTGATGACTGAATATGAGAACAAAAAAATACTGAGTCGCTTGAATGATGAATCTGTGTTATCACTGATTCCTGCTTTCAATGAAATGTCTCATGCGAAGAAATATGCTTTTCTGCGCAGAATGGCGCAGGTTGGGGATCATCAGTCTGTTGAATGGCTGGAATCCTTGTTTGATGATGAAGATCGTGAGACAAGAATCAGAGCTTTAAAAACGATTCAGCTGATCGGTACCGTGTATAACCCTGAAAAGTATACAGGACACTTTGGTTCCATTGTGTGGGAAGAACGCATGATGGTTTCACGTCTGGCACCGGTAATCGGTGAAAGTACTGTTCCTTATTTAAAAGTATGCGCAAATGATAAAAACCGCCTGGTTCAAAACGCAGCACTGGACTCGCTGAGGTACTTTGAATTTAATGAACCCGGCTGGGCAGTAGAAACAGATTTGCATCAGGATGAAATGAAAGAGGTGTCCAATCTGAGATGGACTTAACTTATATCGGGAATATTGTCGGCATGCTCATCATACTTTATATGGCAGCTATCATAATTTTTTATTTACTTATGATGGCAGTTGCTTATAAGACTCTTGCGAAGAGAAAGCGGCTTGACCATGACTGGCTGGAAGAAGAATTTCAGATGAACGTATTTACCAAACCTGTTTCCATTCTGGTACCGGCATTTAATGAAGAGCTTGGGATTATTGAGTCACTGCATTCACTTATTACACTGAAGTATCCGGAAACTGAAATTATTGTGATTGATGATGGTTCAACGGATCAAACAGCGCAAATTGTTATTGAAACATTCGATATGGTAACGAGCACGAGAAGCCTTAACACAGATTTACCGACTGAAAAAATACTGTGTGTTTTTCAGTCGAAGCTGCACCCAAAAGTATTTTTAATTAGAAAAGAAAACGGCGGAAAGGCAGATGCACTAAATGCAGGTATAAATTTCTCACGTTATCCGTATTTTTGTTCAATCGACGGTGACTCTATACTGGATAGTAACTCACTGCTCCGGGTAATGCGCCCGATTATCGAATCTGACGGCAAAGTAGCTGTGGCGGGCGGCAACGTCCGCATTGCAAACGGCAATGATATTCATTTTGGTGCGATGGTACAGAAGGAGCTGGGGAACCATCCCCTTGTTCTGATGCAGATTATAGAATATCTTCGTGCATTTATGCTCGGCAGAATATTTTTTAGCCGCTTTAATATGGTCCTGATTGTATCAGGTGCGTTCAGTATTTTTAACAAAAGAATTGTAATAGAAGCCGGCGGCTATGCAAAAGATGTTATTGGTGAAGATATGGAGCTGGTAGTAAAGGTTCACGCTCATATAAGAAAAAATAAAATGGATAAGCAGATTGAGTTTGTACCTGATCCTGTCTGCTGGACGGAAGCACCGACAAGTTTCCCGGTGTTGCGAAGACAGCGGAGACGCTGGTCACAGGGACTGTTTGAAAGTCTGTGGAAACATAAATACATTACGATGAATCCTAAGTTCGGCAGACTCGGCTTTATTGCATTTCCTTACTTTTGGTTGTTTGAAGCGCTTGGGGCGCTCGTCGAACTTGCAGGATATATTTATATGATAATTGCATTCAGTACAGATCAGCTGAATACTGAATTTGCATTAATAATACTGCTTACTCTGGTTATATACGGCTCGTTATTTTCATCGCTGTCTCTCTTAATAGAATCATGGACGACGAATAGATATATCAATCCGAAGAGTATAATTAAACTGGTCTTAATCTCACTGACAGAAACATTTTGGTACAGACCGCTGACAATAATGTTCCGACTTGAAGGGATGATTCGTTTTATCTTTAAAAAGCAGGACTGGGGCAATATGGAAAGAAAAGGACTGGGGAGAGACAGGAATCAATGAAGAAACTATTAATTACTTCACTTTGTGCGGCAGCGGCTATCGCAGGAGTATTTGCACTGATGAATGTATTTGCCGACGACACGAAGGAGGCATATGAAATGCAGCCTGCCAGAATACATGACGGGAAAATCGAAATTAATTCTAAAGAAGGTTTCGAACCGATGATTGTTAAAGGTGTCAATATGGGTATGGCTAAACCTGGATATTTCCCCGGGGAAGCGGCAATTACCGAAGATGAATACTTCAGATGGTTTGAACATATCGGGAGAATGAATGCGAATACTGTACGAGTGTACACGCTCCATCCGCCGGGATTCTATTCGGCATTAAAAGATTATAACGAAAAACATCCGGCTAAACCGATATATATCATGCACGGTTTCTGGGTGGATGAAGTGAAAATGCATGAAGATCTCGATGCATATGAAAAGAAATTAAATAAAGAATTTGATGAAGATATAAAAAGTATTATTAATGCCGTGCATGGGAATGCAAATATTGCTGAAACATCCGGGAAAGCACATGGTAAGTATAAAGATGATGTTTCTGAATATGTTATCAGCTGGATTCTCGGTGTAGAATGGTATCCGCCGCTTGTTGTAAACACGAATGAAGTTCATCATGATGCAGGGCAGTTTGACGGGACATACTACAGTACTAAAGATGCTTCACCATTTGAACGGTGGCTGGCAGAGAAAATGGAATTTGCGACACGTTTAGAACATGAAAACTATGGGTCATTAAGACCGATGAGTTTTACAAACTGGGTAACGACGGATCTTTTGGAACACGAATCTGACTCATCTGATATGGAAGACATGGTGACAGTTAATCCAAATGTGATTTACACTGAAGGACCGATGACAGAGATCGGACAGTTTGCTTCATACCATATCTACCCGTACTATCCGGATTTCCTGAATTATGAAAAAGAGTATGTGGAGCATGTTGATCACCGGGGCGAAAAGAATAACTACGCAGGCTATTTAAAGAAACTGCATAAGGAACATACAATGCCTCTGCTTGTTGCTGAATTCGGTGTTCCGGCTTCCCGCGGAATGACACATAAAAATCCGTACGGATGGAATCAGGGATTCCTTTCTGAGAAAGAACAGGGAGAAATAGTGACACACCTTTTTGAAGATATCATGCATGAAGAAATGATGGGCGGTCTCGTATTTACTTGGCAGGACGAATGGTTCAAGCGTACATGGAATACGATGGATTACGATAATCCGGACCGCAGACCATACTGGTCGAATGCGCAGACCAATGAACAGCAGTTCGGGCTGCTGAGTTTTGACACACATAAAATCGGTGTGGATGGTAGTACAGACGACTGGCAAACAGATTTAATGTATGAAGGAAACGATGAACTTAAAAGTTTGTCGATGGATACTGATGAAAGGTATTTATATTTTAAAATAGAACACGAACCGGGATTTAACGGTGAAATTGATATTCCGCTCGACATTATTCCAGGGCAGGGGAATACTGCAGTTAACGGTGTGTATACAGAGAACGCGGTTGATTTTATTATCCAGCTCCGTGAGGATGAATCACGGGTAGTGGTTGATGACTACTATGACTTTTTTAACATTCAGTACGGTCATACACTCGGAATGATTAATCCCGGGAAGGAACTCGAGAAAAATTCCGGAAGATTCAATTCTATACGGTTCGCACTGAACAAGGAACTTTATCTTCCTGACCGTGATGAACTGATTCCTTTTGAATCATACGAAACAGGTCTGTTGAAAGAGGGGAACGGTAATCCGGAACATGAAGATTATAACTCATTAAATGATTATTATTGGGACAGGGAAAATGGAGTTATAGAAATTAGAATACCTTGGATGCTGATCAGTGCGAAAGACCCGTCCCAGCATGAATTTATAGGAAATATTGCAGAGAACGGACTGGAAGCCGAAATTACTCAGGATAGTATAAAAGCGGGGGTCATTATGAAAAACCGTGATGTCACAGTCGACAGCTTCCCACAGATTTTCGGCGGTAAGCTAAGTGAGATGAAAGAATTTACATGGGAGAAATGGGATTTACCGGCTTCTAAAGAGAGAGTTAAGAAGTCATATGATATCCTTAAGGAAACTTTCAGTAAATACTAAAAATTGTATTGGAATCACCTTTCAATAACAGCAGGTCGTATCATTTAAATATGTTAACTGGTATATGTTGAATGTTGTCACTAAATGAACTTAAAATATACAGTCATGTATAAATGCTTCTGATAAAATAAATCCATACATAATAACGGCGGAGGATTATTTTATGAGAAAACTTTTTATACTTTCGGGTCTGACATTAGCACTGGCAGCATGCAGTAACAGTTCTGAAGAAGCGCACAGCGATGAAACTCACGAACCGCATGATGAGAGTGCAGAACATCACCATGAACATGTGCTGGATATGAATCTAACAGTAGATAATGACTCAGATCCTGCAGTAATCAGTGTTGAACTTTTACAGGAAGACGAAGCTTATGAAGCGGACCGTGTACGTTTTGAAATTCAGGAACCTGAAACAGAAGAGATTACATGGCTGAATGCTGAACATCAGGGCGAGGGTGTTTACGCTGCGGAAGCATCAGAAATTGCAGCTGGAGAATACAGTATTACCGCGCACATTAACGGGCCGGATGAGCTGCACGAACATACAGATGATATGTTTGAAGTAGAATAATACAAAAGCACTCAATCCGCGGATTGAGTGCTTTTTACTTAATCAGTTTCGGTATCAGCTTAATGTAGAATAACTCACCGATGAGCTCGGTGATCGTCTGTGTTACGATAACTGCAGAAGCAATTACTGCCCATTCACCGGGGAGTGCAAGTGCGAGCGGCAGAACGACCAGAGAATTTCTCGTTCCTGCACTGAATGCGAGTGAACGTCCCGCTGCGGGTGTGAGTTTAAATGACGAAGCAGTGAATTTGGAAATAAACGGTGTAATTATCAGATAAAATATATAAACCGGTACGACACTTAATATAAGATTGAAATCATCATATACTTTACCAATCTGGGCTGCAACAACTGTAAACAGTACTGCCGCCATCAAGAATTCCGGCAGTTTTCCGGCTGTTTTAATCAGTAATTTACCTGCTTTTGTCTTTTTTGCAGCAAGCTGTGTAACGACCGCTGCAGCGAGCGGCAGAACAATCAGCAAAAGAAACGCCTCAACAAACGGGCCGATGCTGACCACATTTGTAATTTCCCGGCCGATAAAAATTGTCAGGTATACCGGGAGCAGCAGTATTTGTATAATAAACAGCAGCGGTGTTGACGCGAGTACGAGGTTTTCATCTCCCTTACCAAGCTTCGTAAACGGTATGACATAATCGATGCACGGGGTGAGCAGTACGAGGCACACACCTAACAGTATCGCCGCCGGCAGAGGAAATATTATTATTAGTATCCAGACGAGCAAAGGTACGAAGATAAAGTTTGTGACCAGCAGTGCCAAGATAAATTTTGTCTCGGATAATATATTACGTAATGTTAAAAATGGAATCTGTGTAAACATTACATAGAGAAGCATGGCGATTAGCGGGGAAATCAGCGGGCTCAGCAAATTGCTGATGTCAGTAATGAGTAAACCCGTAACACCACCGGCAACTATTGCGAATGCATATAAAAAGATTTGGTTATCTGTTATAAATTTCAATTTCGTCCTCACTTATTAAAATATTTTTGGAAAGAGTGTCAGCAATGAGAAACAGTCTGGTAATAATTATATTTGCAGCAGTTATATTTTATGTACTGTCAATGTTTTACGAATGGTTTCATTACGGATCGTTTATTTATACTGCCGCACCGATTGTCATCCTTCTGTTAATCAGCCTCATTTCTTTTATGGATGCTTTCAGAAAAGAAATTACGCCTGAGCAGCGCAGATTATTTATGGCGGGCGGGATTATTGCGATTATTCTGGGGATAATTCTCATAGTCATTTCATTTTAAAAATCATTTACTTTGATGGACGGCAAGCAGGATGGAAATGCCGATAATAACAAAAAGTATAAATGCAAGGCCGATGCCGCTGAGTATTTCAATCATAAAACCGACTCCTTATTTGTGTGCTCTCAATGTAACATAATTGTTTTTATCTTACATATAATGATAAAATTATAGAAATGAAAATAATCAGAGAGTTGGAAAATAAATGGATCCGTTATTAGTTTGGCTTAATGTAATTATTTTACTCGTGGCTTCTATTGCACTATTTGTTGGTCTCGGTATATATGTTTCCAGAAAACGGAGCGAGGTTATGGAAACGCAGCCCCTGTTAATGATTGACGAAGTGGGCTGGAGAGAAAACGAGCGAGGAGAATACAAGATGTTCCGTGTTGAGAACAAAAATAACAACCCGTTCCACATTGAGAAGGTTTATATTAAAGGATACGACTTCACGACCAAATATCACTATATCAAAGAAGAAGGCGAAAATGATGTAGTGATTCTGAAGTTCTACATGCAGCCGGATCAGACGATGAATTTCCGCATCCGCATTCTGTACCGTGACTTTAATAACAAACCGCATATCATGCAGTCTGTAAGAATGGATATGGAAGACGGAGAACTGACGTACGAAGCAGAAGGTACGAAGTTTATCCTGACGAAAACAAGATAAGTATACTTGGAACCGTCCTGTGTAGAGCAGGACGGTTTTTTTTGTTTGCGGGCGGTGTTGGTGTTTTATACGGAGGCGTTCTATGAAGAGCGCTCAAAGGAATCCGAGCGGTTTAGGCGTTCTTTGAAGAGCGCTCATAGGAATCCGAGCGGTATAGAAGTTCTATGAAGAGCGCTCAAAGGAATCCGGGCGGTATAGAAGTTCTATGAAGAGCGCTCAAAGGAATCCAAACGGTTTAGAAGTTCTATGAAGGGCGCTCAAAGGAATCCGAGCGGATTGGAAGTTCTATGAAGAGCGCTCATAGGAATCCGAGCGGTATAGAAGTTCTATGAAGAGCGCTCATAGGAATCCGGGCGGTATAGAAGTTCTATGAAGGGCGTTCATAGGAATCCGAGCGGTTTAGAAGTTCTATGAAGAGTGCTCATAGGAATCCGGGCGGTATAGAAGTTCTATGAAGGGCGTTCATAGGAATCCAAACGGTTTAGAAGTTCTATGAAGAGCGCTCATAGGAATCCGAGCGGTTTAGAAGTTCTATGAAGAGTGCTCATAGGAATCCAAACGGTTTAGAAGTTCTATGAAGAGCGCTCATAGGAATCCGAACGGATTGGAAGTTCTATGAAGAGCGCTCATAGAACGCCCCCCACCAAAACCCCATAAAAAAAGCAGCACCATCGTAAAATGGTGCTGCCAAAGCAACAAATTTATTCTTCTGATTCCTCTTCACCGTCTTCAGCGGGCTTCAAATCAAGTTCTAATTCATGATCCATTGATTCTGTTTCTTCAAGCGGATTTTCTCTCGCCTGCAGGTGTGTTGCAAGTTCGGGATCCAGCGGACCGTATGCAACTACAGCTGTTGCGCTTTCGCCCGGCTCAACGAGTTCTGTAGCAGCGGCTTTACCGTCTGCGAATTCTCCCTCATCTTCAAGGTCCATCGTATAGTTTTCTGTCGGTGCTTCACCATCTTCGCTGACTTGTCTTATCGCTAAATCAAGACTGAATGCTTCTGATGGTGTAGCCGTGCGGTCTGATGTGTTTTCAAATTCAAATTCTGCGGCAACTGCCTGAATTGTCGTGTCGTTGCCTTCAGCGTCCTGCGCCGGAATTTCCACCAGTGTAAAGTTTGTGAAGCTGTAATCACCGTTAATACCTGAATAAGATACGCCTTCTGATGATCCTTCATCTGTTGTTTCTTCAGCCGGTTGTTCTCCTTCAGCACTTTCTTCTTCGGTACTTTCCCCATTACATGCGGCGAGTAACAGCATACCTGCAAGACCACCCGCTAATAACATACGTTTTAACTGCATGATAAATCCCCCTAAAATTGTTTGTTTCATCTATCATTATATTCTTCAATAACATGAAATTCAATTTTATGGGATTTATTTTAAATACCTGTCACGCCGTACAAAATAAGTCCAATCGTTAAAAGCAGTCCCATAACGGTATTCAGTTTACCCATCGAAGCCATTGCCGGAATCAGTTCCACCGGTGTGTTGCCTTTACGCATCAGCATAATTGTCTTCATCATTAATGGAATCGACAGCAGCGGAATGAGCAGAAACAGCGAGCCCATCGGCGTAAAGAATGTAATATAGATTAAGAAGATGTAACTGAACACAAGCAGTGCCGCAGCTGTCATTACAGCGAACGGCTTGCCGACGAGAATGACATATGTTTTACGTCCGCTCTCTTTATCTTTTTTTCGGTCGCGTATATTATTTGCCATGTTCAGCAATCCGATCGTAATCGCCGGGGGAACTGACATTAACAGCGGGAAAATATGCAGCGTGCCGGTGTGGATGTAGAACGTAATCATAATAATTACAGTGCCCATAAACAGTCCTGCAAATATTTCTCCGAACGGTGTCCATGAAATCGGGAACGGGCCGCCTGTGTACAGGTAGCCGACTGCCATTGATACGGCCCCGATAACGAGTATCCACCAAGATGAGTTCACAGTGATGATAATACCGATTACTGCAGCAATTGCATAAAATATAAAAGCGATGGTCAGCACGAGGCGGGGACTCATCCCGTTACGGACGATCGCGCCTGCGATACCGACGGATTCATGTGAATCCAGACCGCGTTTGAAATCATAATATTCGTTAAACATATTGGTTGCCGACTGTATTAAAATCGTTGCGATGAGCATCAGGAAAAACATTCCCCAGCGTATATCGCCAAATAATAATACACTTGCTGTCCCGACAAAGACCGGTATAAAACTCGCAGTCAGTGTGTGCGGACGTGTCAGCATCAAATATTTTTTAAAACCTGTATGTACTTGTGCTTCCTGCATGACTTTCTCCTTTAAAACATGATGGCTATAATTTTATCATATTTAAGAGTTGTCCATACACACAGTAGTTAAAAAATGATAAAATAAAGCTAATTATGATGAAAGTAGTGTGACTCATGAAATTACAATCGTCTCGAACGTTTATAGAGAGTATCAGTCTGGATTCCGACAGGCAATATCTTACGCTGCATATTCCTATGGATGAGTATAATATTGACGAAGAAAAAATATTTACATATTTTAACGAATCAAAGGGCTCACGCTATTGGTTCAAGTCAAAAGACAATGCCTATAATGTAATCGGCATTCATTACATCGAAAGTATATGGCGGGACAAGTTCCAGCCGGATGCTGTTGCAGAAAGCAAGAGAGTGCTTTTTGAAAAAATCCAGCAGGAAAAGCTCGGTGAAGATTTAAAATCTAAACTGAGCTTATTTGGCGGGACTTTATTCGATGATAAAGATACGACGGATGAATGGAACGACTTTAAAATGGTCGAATTCCATCTGCCTGAATGGCAGTTTGATCTTAACAACCGTGAGCTGTTTTTAACGAGGGACAAATCTGAATTAAATATGGACGGACTGCTCGATGAAGTAGATGAAGTGCTGACGGCTATAGAAAATGCTGAAATCAGTGAGAAGGAAAAACCGGTTGTGAAAAGCAAGCGTGATATTTTCCCCAATGAATGGAAGCTGCTCGTTGAAGAAGCAGTAAATAATTTAAACGACGAATTTAAAAAAGTTGTTCTTGCACGCCAGAAACTGATTACGTTCGAATCGAAAGCGAAACGTCTGTATCTGATCAGGCGCCTGAAAGATGAAGCGGATACGTATACGATTTATTTTGAAAAAGGGAAGTCGACGTTCGTTTCGAAAACTCCTGAGAAGCTGTTTTCCATCAGCGGTGAAGAACTGACAACGAATGCTATTGCAGGTTCAATTCAGCGTGTTGAAGACAATCAGGAAAACACGGTGCAGAAAGATTTCCTGTTAAACGATGACAAAAATCTGTTTGAACACCGCGTGGTCAGAGAATCGATTGTCAGCGATCTCGCGCCGTTTTCAGAAGGGCTGAACTATAAAAAGAATCCGCTCCTTATGGAAAATAAATATATTTATCATTTATTTACGCCTATTCAGGCAATGCTGAAAAAAGATGCGGATGAGTTTAAAATTTTAAAACAGATTCACCCGACACCTGCAGTAGGCGGACTGCCGAAAAATCTGGCAAAAGATTATATTAAAGAACATGAATACGGTACAAGAGGACTGTACGCAGCGCCGCTTGGCGTGATTCATGAAGACAAGGATTGTGAATTTGCCGTCGGACTCCGTTCGATGCTGATTTCTGCACGAAGTGCAACACTGTTTGCCGGCTGCGGCATCGTTAAGGGATCGGATCCGGAAGCTGAATTTTTAGAAACGGAAGTCAAATTCACACCGATGTTGAACGTCTTGGAGGCGACTACTAATGAACTACACGGAAGCACTAACGGTACAAACGTTTAGTATTATAGATGCACTGTACGAGTACGGCATGAATGAACTGGTCATCAGTCCGGGATCACGCTCCACACCGCTTGCTATTGCGGCTGAGCTGCACGAGGGTATTAAGACTTACATTCATCCTGACGAACGCGGTGCCGGGTACTTTGCCGTCGGACTGACTAAAAAAAGACGTCAGCCGGTAGGCATATTATGTACATCGGGTACAGCAGCGGCGAACTATACGCCGGCAGTCAGTGAAGCGGGATTAAGTCATCTGCCGCTGATCGTTCTGACGTCGGACCGCCCGCACGAACTTAAAAATGTGGGTGCGCCGCAGGCGATTGAACAAAATAATATGTACAACAATTTCGTCCGCTATCAGACAGAACTGCCGATCGCGGATAATCACGACAGTGCGGAATCGTTAATCAACGATAAAGTGCTGCAGGCGAGCCAGTACTTCCACGGGGTTAATATGGGACCGGTGCATTTTAATATTCCGGTCCGTGAACCGATTATGCCGGATATTGACCGTCTGGATTTATTTAAGCGTACTCAGAAATCCATCGTTCCGGCATTAACAATTCCTGGGAACATAAAAAAATTAACAGGTACGGGGCTCGTAATTATCGGGGAGACAGCAGAAGACCTGTCACCGCTAAAACCGGTACTGGAGCAGGGGAATATTATTACAGTATGCGATCCGCGCCAGAACATCAGAACAGATGTTAAAGGTGCGATTGTGAACCACGATATGATGTTCTCGAATTTCAGTGACAGCCATTACGATTATATCGATGGAAATATCGATTATATTATCCGTATCGGTGAACCTGTGACATCCAAACAGACGAATGCGTTTTTAAAACGCACATCAGTGCCGCAGTACTTAATCAGTGAGTTTCAGGATATTAAACCGTTCCCGGTAACACCGGATGAGACGTATGCCGGAACGATTAACGAAATACTGCCACGACTTATAAGCGATTCGTTCGACAGCAGTGTAAAGACACGCTTTACTGCGTTATCACAGGACATTCACAATTATATCGATGAGCATATTGATCAGTACGATGACGAAGGCAGGTACGTTTACGATATTATTCAGGGTACCGGCGAAGCGCGTACGTTCTTCCTGTCGAGCAGTATGCCGATCAGAGATTTTGAACGTTACGATACCCGTGTCATTCATGATGTGTTTGCAAACCGCGGTGCCAACGGTATCGACGGTGTGATTTCAAGTGCACTTGGAATCGGCACGAAAGAACAGGTGACGATGCTGATCGGTGACGTGTCGATGAACCATGACATTAACAGTCTGCTGATGGCAAAGCTTGAAAACATCGACTTTACGATTATCGTATTCAATAACAACGGCGGCAACATTTTCAGTTATCTGCCGCAGTATGCACATAAAGCGCATTTCGAAAGACTGTTCGGCACACCGCTTGATCTGGATTTCGAACATGCTGCGAAATTATACGATTATGACTATGTTCATATCGACAGTGCAGAAAAACTGACGTCAGAAATGCTGAATCAACCGGGCCGTCAGATGATTGAAATTACGACGGACAGAGAACATAATCTGAACAGCCATAATGCACTGAAAAGTCAGCTGAAAAAGCTGGTGGACAATGCTGAATTTTAATTATGAGCTGATCGATAACAATCAGGACAGCACGATTATGCTGCTGCACGGGTTTTTATCGTCTAAAGAAAGCATGAGAGATATTGCAGCAGGTTTAAGCGATTTACGGAACATCATTTTGGTCGATCTGCCGGGATTCGGCGGAACGAACAGTACAGCACAGCAGTACGGCATGAAGGATGTTGCAGCAGGACTCGTATCTGTTGCAGACAGGCACGGTATCAAAACGTTTGATGTGCTCGGCTACTCGATGGGCGGACGTACAGCACTGGCGTTAACGGCTGAGTTTACGGAGCGTATCGGTAAATGTATTCTGGAGAGTGCGTCACCGGGTATCCCCGGTGAGCAAAAGCGTGCTGACAGGCTGACTGTCGACACAGAGCGGAGTGAATTCATCGTGAATGATTACGATAAATTTCTCGCATTCTGGCAGGACATGCCTTTGTTTCACACACAGCAGCGTCTGAGTCAGCCGGTGCTTGATGCCCAGAGAGCTGAACGGCTTCAGCAGATTCCTAAAGAAGCGGCGGACAGTCTTTTAAAATACGGTACCGGTGTTCAGCCGTCATACTGGGATGTTTTAAGCAGTCTTAATAATGATTTTTACCTGATTACCGGCAGTGTAGACAGTAAATTCATTGCCATTGCAGAATCCATGTCAGAACAGCTGAAAAGTGCTAAACTGGATATAGTTGAAAATTGTGGTCACAATATTCATCTTGAGAATTTTGAAGTGTACATAAACACAGTACGAAAGTACCTGGAGGAGGATAACTCATGACAAGAGTTTGGGAAACAATTAAAGAATACAAAGAGATTAAATATGAATTTTATAACGGTATCGCTAAAGTAACAATCAACCGTCCGGAAGTGCGCAACGCATTTACACCGGATACTGTTGCTGAAATGATCGATGCATTTTCACGCGCACGCGACGATCAGCGTGTATCAGTAATTATTTTAACTGGTGAAGGGGATCTTGCGTTCTGTTCTGGCGGAGACCAGAAGAAACGCGGTCACGGCGGATATATCGGTACAGATGAAGTACCGCGTCTTAACGTTCTTGATTTACAGCGCCTAATCCGTGTAATTCCTAAGCCGGTTATCGCAATGGTCGCAGGTTATGCTATCGGCGGCGGACACGTGCTTCACGTAGTATGTGACTTAACAATCGCTGCTGAAAATGCACGCTTCGGTCAGACTGGACCAAGAGTCGGTTCATTTGACGCAGGATACGGTTCAGGCTACCTGGCACGTATTATCGGTCATAAAAAAGCGCGTGAAATCTGGTACTTATGCCGTCAGTATGACGCACAGGAAGCGCTGGACATGGGTCTCGTAAACACGGTTGTACCTTTAGAACGTCTCGAAGACGAAACTGTTGAGTGGTGTGAGGATATTATGAAACACTCTCCAACTGCACTTCGTTTCCTTAAAGCATCAATGAATGCGGACACTGACGGATTAGCAGGACTTCAGCAGCTTGCAGGAGACGCTACATTACTTTATTACACGACGGACGAAGCGAAAGAAGGCCGTGATGCGTTTAAAGAAAAACGTGAGCCGAACTTCGATCAGTTCCCTAAATTCCCGTAAATTTCATATTTTTAAAATATAACACCCGTCTATGATGGGTGTTTTTGAGGTGAAGCGAATGTCTTACAAATGGCTTGAAACAGCAAGTTTCACTTATCCTGATAACATTGCTGTGAAGTATAATAATGAATCTCTGACGTATCAGATGCTTTACATGCATGCCCATTCACTCGGCACGCATTTGCAGGCGCTTAAATTAAAACGTGTCGGCCTGTATATCGACAACTCGATGGAATCGGTAAAACTGATCCACGGACTGATGATGCTGGGTGTGGAAATGGTTATGCTGAACACGCGTTTAACACCTGCTGAACTTGAGAGTCAGCTGGATGATGTGTCAGTATCGACGGTGATTGCGACACGACCGGTGGAAATCCCGGGTGTTGACGTGATTCAGTACGATGATTTATTTGAGCTTGAGACACAGACTTTTATCGTCAATCAGCCGCAGCCGGATGATATTTTATCGATTATGTTTACGTCCGGAACGACGGGGCGGGCAAAAGCCGTGCCTCAGACATATAAAAATCACTTTGCATCACATCACAACTGCCAAAAACATTTTGAGTACGACAGTGAGAGCACATGGCTGATGGTCAATCCGATTTTCCATATTTCCGGATTGTCGATATTGTTCAGAGCAGTCATCACTGGCTGTACACTGATAGTTGAAAATAAGTTCGACGAGAAACGTGTATGGGAAATACTGGACAGGGACAAAGTCAGTCACACGAGCATGGTCCCGGTAATGCTGAACCGTTTAATGAAAACAGCAGGCAGTCATCATCTGAAAGGGCTGCTGCTTGGCGGGGCGAGCACGACGCCGTCACTGTTAAAAAAAGCAATGGACAAAAATCTGCCGGTGTATAATTCATTCGGCATGACAGAAACGTGTTCACAGATCGTCCAGATTTCATATAAAGACGAGAAAATACTGACAGGTGCTGTCGGTAACGTAAACGGATATGACATTAAAATAGACGAAAGTTCGGATGAACTGCTGATCAGAGGCGACAGCGTGGTCAGTGATTATTTAAATGCCGATTTAAAACTTGAAGACGGATACTTTAATACCGGAGACGTTGCAGCTGTAGATGAAGACGGATATTTGTATATTTTAGACAGAAGGACAGATTTGATAATCAGCGGCGGTGAAAATATTTATCCGAAAGAGATTGAAGATGCGGTATATTCGCTGTGCGGAGTGGAGCGCTGCGTGGTAATTAAAAAAGACGATGATGAGTGGGGCAGTGTGCCGGTACTGCTGCTTGAAGAAGCAGTGGATGAGGCATTGCTGTTAAATCATTTGAGTGAAAAGCTGGCGAAATATAAACTGCCGAAAGAAATTCACTATGTCGATAAAATTATTATGACATCGACCGGGAAAATATCACGCAGCCGGAACAGAAAAATGTTTCTCGACCGCTAAATACAGGTATGGACAACTAAAGATATCATCAGCGGTGTTTCATTTGTTTCTTTTTGTTTACAGGAACCGGGTCAAAGCCGCCTTCGTGGAAGGGATGGCATTTTGAAATACGTTTTGCGGCCATAAAAGTGCCTTTGGCCGCCCCGTGTTCGGCAAGCGCTTCAAGCGCGTAATTGGAACATGTTGGGTAGAAACGGCATGTTGGCGGTGACATTGGCGAAATATATTTCTGATAGAAATGAACGGAGCCGATCAATATTTTTTTCATTGCAGCATCACCTTTTAAAATTTAATACAACTATTGTAAGCTGATATCCGAATGAGTGCAACCGGGAGGATTACTATGAAAACATTTACTGATTTTGAAGGCAGACGTGTCACATTGGAAAACAGTTACGTTGAGAATACGAAACATGTTCTGATTATACCTAAATTTAACGGGCAGTTTTTACTGACAAAACATAAAGAACGGGGTGTGGAATTTCCAGGAGGCAAAGTAGATGAGGGAGAATCACTTGTCGAAGGAGCACAACGGGAATTGTATGAAGAAACCGGCGGACTCGTCGGCAACCTGCATTTCGTCGGTACATATACCGTTCACGATGATGAAGAAACATTCAGTAAAGCAGCATTCTGCTGTAACATTGAAAGACTGGATGAGCTGAAGCACTATTACGAAACACATGGTCCGATGCTTGTCGATGATATAGATGACATTGCAGATGACGATAAGAGTCTGCTGCTGAAAGATGATTGTATTGTATATTTATATAATGAAGTAAGAGAGAATGGCTGTCAGTAGGTGGGAACTCCCCGGAACATACTTAATGTTCCGGGGAGTTGTATTTGTATTGATATCGTCACAACAAATCAAAAAGGTACCCCGGGATATTTAATATCCCGGGGTACCTTTTTACAGTTATTATTAGAATCCGCCTTTTTCAGCAATCTCCGCTGATTCCGGTCCAAATTTCTTGAAGTTTTCGATGAACTTATCTTTAAGTCCCTGTGCTTTTTCGTTATAAGCATCAGTTGATTCCCAAGTGTTAATCGGTGCAAGGATTTCTGAAGGAACGCCTGTTACCGATGTAGGGATTGACAGACCAAACATTTCATCCTTAACGAATTCACCTAATTCAAGGTCTCCGCTGATTGCACGACGTACCATTGAGCGTGTGTGTGCAAGGTTCATACGTTTACCAACACCGTATTCTCCGCCTGTCCATCCTGTATTTACAAGATAAACGTTAACGTCGTGCTTGTCGATTAAGTCACCAAGCATGTTAGCGTACACTGTAGCGTGTAACGGTAAGAATGGTGAACCGAAGCAAGTTGAGAATACAGGCTGTGGTGTAGTAACACCGCGCTCAGTTCCTGCAAGTTTCGAAGTGAAACCGCTCAGGAAATGATACATTGCCTGGTCTTTTGATAATTTAGCGATTGGAGGTAATACTCCAAATGCGTCTGCTGTTAGGAAGACGATTGTCTTCGGATGTCCTGCTACTGAAGGAATACGTGCGTTGTCGATGTGATCGAGCGGGTATGCAGCACGTGTGTTTTCAGTCAATGAACCATCGTCGTAGTCTGGATTTCCTTCTTCGTCGATAACAACGTTCTCAAGTACTGCACCGAACTTAATCGCTTCAAAGATTTCAGGTTCTTTTTCTTTTGATAAATTAATTGTCTTAGCGTAGCAGCCGCCTTCGATGTTGAATACACCGTCGTCGTTCCATCCGTGCTCATCGTCACCGATAAGATCGCGTTCAGGGTCTGCAGATAATGTCGTTTTACCAGTTCCTGATAAGCCGAAGAATAATGCAACGTCTTTGTTTTCACCGACGTTCGCACTGCAGTGCATGCTCATAACGCCCTGTTCAGGAAGCAGGTAGTTCATAATAGAGAAGATTGATTTCTTCATTTCTCCGCCGTACTCAGTACCGCCGATAAGGATGATTTTCTTTTCTAATGAAACGAGTACAAATACCTCTGAACCTGTACCGTCTACTTCAGGATCAGCTTTAAATGTAGGCGCTGATACGATTGTAAATTCAGGATCGATTCCTGCAGCTTCTTCTTTAGTTTCAGGACGGATGAACATTGTTTTTGCGAACATGTTGTGCCAGCTGAACTCATTGACAACCTGCAGCTGAAGCTGTGTATGCGGGTCTGCGCCTGCATAGCCGTTAAAGACAAATAATTCCTCTTTGTCATTTAAATATGTAGTAACTTTCTCAAATAAGTTATCGAAGATTTCCTGTGAAATAGGCTGGTTGACTTCGCCCCAGTCAATCTTGCTGTCGGATACGCTGTCTTTTACAATGAAACGGTCTTTCGGGCTGCGTCCGGTGTACTCGCCTGTCTGTGCGCGAAGTGCTCCTGTATTTGTAAGTACGGCCTCACCGCGACGGATTGATGCTTCCACCAGTTCTGCATTTGATAACTGTTTCTGTGTAGAAGGTTTGTTAACAAGACCTTCGATTAAACTCTTATGATTAACCATGATTCGCCTCCAAGATATTTGTCATTAACGAACTATTTAGAAATTAGTATAACACATTAGTTTTTAGGTTTACACAGATAAAGGGACAACATTCACACATTTTGCTTTAATTTTTGCAAATTATTAACATAAGATATGTTTATGGTGATTTATAATTATGGTAAGAATATATTTATTTTATGTGGTACTAAATGCCGTTATTTAATACAAAATATTACGCAGTTTAGACGAATTAAACTCTATATATTGTAGAAATTATCTCCATCTGTTCCAAACCGCAGCACAAACTCCCGGTTAATCTTGATTTGAATTTCACAATAATGTAAGATGTATATAAGTTATCTCTTATCAAGAGGTGGTGGAGGGATCCAAACCCTGTGAAGCCAGAGCAACCTCCTTTTCAAGAAAGGTGCTAAAGAATGCAGAGTAATTCTGACCGATAAGAGAAAAGGGCGAGCCTTTTTCTCTGTTTAATATGGAGAAAAAGGTTTTATTTTTTGCTTTTGAGAGATGGCTAAATGAGCTGTAAAAGGAGATTTTTATAAATGTCAGAACGTAAATTATTTACATCGGAGTCAGTCACAGAGGGACACCCGGATAAAATTGCAGACCAGATTTCGGATGCAATTCTCGATGCAATACTTGAAGGTGACCCGTACGCGCGTGTTGCCTGCGAAACTGTAGTAAACACAGGCCTTGCGATGATCGTCGGGGAAATCAGCACGGAGACTTACGTGGATATTCCGAAAACTGTCAGAGAAACAGTTAAGGAAATCGGCTATGTCGATGCGAAGTACGGTTACGATTTTAAAACAATGTCAGTATTAACAGGTATCGATGAGCAGTCGGAAGACATCGCTGTCGGTGTAAACAATGCATTTGAAACACGCGAATCACAAGGTGTCTCTACAGGTGCAGGTGACCAGGGCTTAATGTTCGGTTATGCAACAAACGAGACGAAGGAATTCATGCCGCTGCCGATTTCACTGGCACACAAAATCTCACGCCGCCTGACAGAAGTGCGAAAAGACAATACAATTTCATATCTGCGCCCGGACGGTAAATCACAGGTGACTGTTGAATACGGAGAAGACGGCAAACCGAAGAGAGTCGACACAATCGTTATCTCTACACAGCACCACGAAAACATTCCGGCAACACAAATTTATGATGATCTTCTGAAATACGTAGTACAGGAAGTTGTTCCTGCCGAACTGCTTGATGAAGAAACTAAATACTTCATCAATCCTACCGGCCGTTTCGTTATCGGCGGACCGCAGGGTGATGCGGGGCTTACGGGCCGTAAAATCATCGTTGATACGTACGGCGGATATGCCCGTCACGGCGGCGGTGCATTCAGCGGGAAGGACCCGACTAAAGTTGACCGTTCTGCAGCATACGCAGCACGCTACATTGCAAAAAACATCGTAGCGAGCGGTATCGCAGAAAAATGTGAAATTCAGCTGGCGTACGCAATCGGCGTATCACAGCCTGTATCTATCGCCGTTGATACTTTTGAAACAGGGAAATATGACGAAGCAAAAATTACAGAAGTCATCAGAGAACTGTTTAATTTATCACCAGATGGTATTATAGATATGCTAAACTTAAGAAGACCAATTTATAAACAGACTGCAAGTTATGGACATTTTGGTCGCACGGACATCGACCTGCCATGGGAAAGACTGGACAAAGTCGATGCACTGAAAGATCTTCTTAGAAATAGCTAATTCATGCAGTTGCGAAAGAGAGGAATAAAATGAATACTGATATTTTTACAGATCCGATATTTATCGCGGTCGCAGCAGTACTTCTTATCATTGTAATCTGGTTTTTAGTGTATTACTTTAAACACCGCAATGAAGTGAAGACTGTAGAACAAACATATTCGAAAGAAAAAGAGTCACTCGTTGAAAAATACGAGAGTGAACAAGAAGAAGAGCGTTTAGAGCACAAGAAAGAAATGTCTACTTTAAACGAAAAGTATCATAACGATACGACGCTTCTCGATAACAAACTTTCGAGCCTGCATCAGTTTACTGTAGATAAAGGCGAGTATTTGACTGACCTTTCTTTAATTCAGTTAAAAGACAAACTTGTTAAAGATGAAAAAATCCGTGAGACGGATATGATTATTCTGTCGAACATTTATTTACCATCAAGAAACTACACAAACACTCGTAAAATTGATCACCTTGTATTAACACGTACAGGTATTTACATGATTGATTCGAAATACTGGAGCGGTCATATTTTACACGGGATTAATGAAAACCAGTTTGAGTCGGTACCTTACGTAGAATCATTCTTCGATTTACTGGAGCTCGACAAACAGAAAGAACAGACATTAATCTTTGAAAAAGCAGATTCTGAAAATGTTTCGGTTAACCATTACAATGGTATTATCGACGAAACGAAAGTGACTGCTGAAAAACTTAAAAACAAATTTAAATTACAATACGACATCGTACCGATTATTTACTTTAATCCGAAAGACAACGGCAACTATTCAATTACCAACTATTCGGAAGATCCTTCGATCAGAGTGTTAGTCGGTCAGGAAGACCTGGAAGCATTCTTCCTGAAATATGTATTCCACGGCAGATTCCAGTACACGGTAAAAGACCTGGATGAAATTGCGAATGCATTAATCGATCAGAGCCTGTAATTTTGTAAATTGATATTAATCGTCCTATAATTATTTATAGGACGATTTTTTATATTTTGGAGGGGAATGGAATGTCAGAAGAAATTATCGTAATGAACCCGGCGACTCAGGAAGAAGCGGGACGTGTTAAGAAAGACAGCAAAGAAACTATTGAAGATAAAATTAATACCGCACACGAAAAATTTCAGAGCTTTAGAAAAATGAATGCACAGGACCGTTCAGATTTACTTTTCAAATGGGCAGAAAAAATCGAAGAGAATAAACAGGAAATCGCAGAACTTGTAACACTTGAAGGCGGCAAGCCGCTGGCTGAAGCAATGGGTGAAGTCGATTACGCCAACAGCTATATTAAATATTATGCAGAAGAAGCGAAACGTATATACGGACGCACTGTACCGGCGAATAATGATGAGACGAGAGTTGTTGTAACCAGACACCCGATTGGTGTTGTTGCGGCGATTACACCGTGGAATTTCCCGGTTGCCATGATGGCGCGTAAAGCAGCACCGGCTGTGGCAGCAGGGAACACATTTATCGTTAAACCGGCAAGTGCGACGCCGATGTCAGCGGCGAAGTTTATCGATTTGGCAGTGGAAGCAGGATTCGATGAAGGAATCATTCAGTACGTCAATGCATCGGGCCGTGAAGCCGGCGAAGTGTTTACACAGTCCGATAAAATTATGAAGCTGACATTTACCGGTTCAACGGAAGTCGGCAAGCAGCTGATGAGCGATGCAACGGTAACAGTTAAAAATGTCACGATGGAACTTGGCGGGCACGCACCGTTAATTGTTCACAGTGATGCGGATATCGATAAAGCTGTTGAAGGTGCGCTTGCATCGAAATTCAGAAACTCAGGACAGACATGTGTATGTGCGAACAGATTTTACGTGCATGAAGATGTGCTGGATGAGTTTACAGAGAAATTTACGGCTGAAGTTAAAAAGCTTAAAGTCGGCAACGGTATGGATGACGGTGTGAAAATCGGTCCGTTAATTGATGAAGATGGTTATGATAAAGTAATGAAACACATTGAAGATGCTGTTGAAAAAGGCGGTAAAATTACAACAGGTGGTGAAGGCGACAAATCAGACGGCTACTTTGTGGAACCGACGGTGATTACCGGCGTGACAGACGATATGATCTGTATGAGCGAAGAAACATTCGGTCCTCTTGCGCCGATTCAGAGCTATTCGAATCTCGATGAAGCAATTAAGAAAGCAAACGGTACAGAATACGGGCTTGCAGCTTATTACTTCACTGAAAGCTACAAGACAGGTATCAGATTAACAGAAGAACTGGACTTTGGAGTACTCGGCTGGAACAACGGTGCACCAAGTGCAGCAAATATTCCGTTCGGCGGCATGAAAGAAAGCGGCATCGGCCGCGAAGGTGCGCCGGAAGGACTGGAGCCGTATACTGAAACGAAAGTAACATCGATAAAAATATAAAGTGAAATCTAAAGGAGCGTAGCCGATTTGGCTACGCTCCTTTTCAATACCTATTTCTTTTTGCCCATAAACTCGTTTCTGCGTACTTCTTCCTCTTCTTTTTTAACATTGGATCTGACAGCCAGTGACAGAAAGGCAACAACTGCAGGCATAAACAGCGAGTTCAGAATGCTGACTTCATCAAGAAATGCATACTGCACACCGATTAGAATGGCGAACACAATTATGTACATATATATAAAGCGCATAATTTTCTCTTTTTTCATGAATGCTCCTTTGAAAGCGTATTCTTATATATCATTTTCTCAATAAAATGGAATAATATCAATCGGTAAATTATACAACGGCCTGAAATCTGTGATACTTTATATAATACAAACATTTTTACAAAGAGATACAAGGAGAAGATGAAATGAATGACACAGGACTTGTTCTCGAGGGCGGAGGCATGCGCGGTCTGTATACTGCGGGCGTTCTTGAGTATTTTGCACAACACGATATACATTTCCCTTATATTATCGGCGTATCTGCGGGTGCCTGTATGGCGGCATCCTACCTTTCGGAGCAGCAGGGAAGGAACCGTACGGTCAGTATTGATTTCGTGAATGATAAAAGATATTTATCATTCAGCAACTTTATACGAAAAGGAGAATTATTCGGCATGGATTTCATTTTTGATGAGATTCCAAATAATATAGTTCCGCTCGATGTTAAAAAGATTATTAACGGGCCGGATGAGTTCGTTGTCGTAACTACGAATTGCGAGACGGGTGAGCCGATGTATTTTTATAAAGAAGATTACGATGAAAAAACGCTCGGCAAATTGCTGCGTGCCTCAAGCTCAATTCCATTTTTTGCAGATGCTGTGGAACATGAAGGTCGCTATATGCTGGACGGCGGCATTGTGGATCCGCTGCCGATTATTAAAGCTGAAAGTGACGGCTATGCGAAAAATGTCGTCGTGCTGACGAAACCGAAAGGTTATTATAAAAAACAGAGCAGAATGTCGACAATGATTAACTATAAAAAGTATCCGAAAGTCGATGAACGCATGAAAGTAAGATATAAACATTATAACGAAAGACTGGATTATATTTTCGAGCAGGAGAAAACAGGCAATATTATTGTGATTGCGCCAAGTGAGGATTCAGGTGTCGGAAGAACGACGCGCAACAAGGAAAAGCTCGAAAATTTATATGAATTGGGCTACAAAGATGCAGCAGAAAAATTCGAAGCAGTAAAATCGTTAATGAATGTATAATCGTGGTAAGCTTTAGCAGGTGCTGAAGCTTATTTTTTATATTATTATAGAGATATGAATATCATTGGAGGTGTTGTGAGTGAAAGTTGAAAAACTTCATATCAACGATCATGAGGAACAGGTTAAAGATGTTGTCATGCTCGCAGCACGCATACTGCTTGAAGCGGGTGCTGAAGGAACGCGTACTGAAGACACGATGAATTACATAGCTTCACATTACGGTTTCATTCAAAATAACAGTTTTGTCACAAACACTGTGATTAACTTTATACTGCATGACCAGTCATATCCGAGAATATACCGGATTAAAGAAAGAAACACCAACTTAATCAAAATTTCCAAAGTGAACAGTGTGTCACGAAAACTGGTGCGGGATGAACTGACGCTGGAAGAAGCGTTTGGTCTGCTTGAAAAAATATATATCACCACAAAAGACCATCCGGTCTGGTTTAAAACGATAGCGGGTGCACTGATTGCGCTCAGCTTCCTGTATTTACAGGACGGTCTTCCGATAGATATTTTCACGACACTTGCCGGCGGGGCGCTTGGTATTTGTATCACGGAAATTATTAAAAGACGGACGCCAACCCAGTTTATACCGGAATTTTTCGGCGGACTTACCATCGCATTAACAGTCGTCACCGGACATTATTATATTCCCGGCGGGGATTTATCGACGATGCTGATTTCGTCGGTTATGCCGATTGTTCCTGGTGTGCTGATTACTAACGCAATTCAGGATTTATTTGGCGGACATATGATGATGTTTACAACTAAGTCATCGGAAGCACTGGTCACGTCATTTGCGATAGGTGCAGGCGTATCTTCCGTTCTAATATTCGTTTAAGGAGGAATAATGATGGATTGGATATTCAATTTACTGTTTAGTTTTACTGCGTCTTACTTTTTTGCGGTTGTATTCGATGCTCCGAAAAAATTATTTCTCCCTGCGGGTATTGTCGGAGCCGCCGGCTGGATGATGGGGCAGACGTTTGGAATTGTTTTTGATCTGCCGCTCGTTATGGTGAATTTCATCGGTGCATTTACACTCGGGATAATGAGTCATATAATGGCAAGGGTGTATAAAGAGCCGTCGACAATCTTTTTAACGCCGGGTATCATTCCGTTTGTCCCGGGAGGCATGGCATATGATGCAACAAGCAGCATTATTTTATCGGATTACTTTGGTGCGGTAAATATAATTATGGAAGTCATTATCAGTGCAGGTTCGATAGCAGTGGGAATACTGTTTGCCGAACAGTTTGCATCGCTGTTTATAGGAAAGAGAAGACTGTTATTCAATAAAAACAGATAACTGAAGGAGCTTATTATGGAAATTAGAAAGTATGAATCAACTGATGAAAAAGGATGGGTCAGATGCCGCGTATTATCCTTCCTGGATACTGCGTATTATGACGATGTTCACAGAGAGAAAGAAAGATTCGAGAATCCGAGTATTGAACTCGTTGCGATAGAAGAAGACCAGGTTGTCGGTCTGATCGATATCGAATACGATACAGAAGACGATAAAGTATGTTCCGAAGAAGGTGCGGGCGGGATGATATGGCATTTAGCGGTACATCCTGACTTTCAGGGACAGGGTATCGGTAAAGCATTGATGGAAAATGCTGTTGAAGAAGCAATTAAGCTGGACCTTGAGTTCCTCGAAGCATGGACACGTGACGCGGGCAATTCAGCTGAATGGTTTGAAAAGAATGCATACAGAAAAGTTGATGAATATTATCATCTTTACTTATCTGATGAAGATATGGCGCACAATGTGGAACCGGACGACAAAGCACTTCACCCGCTGTATATGTTCGCAGAGTATACAGGCAGTGACATCGAGCAGTTCGATGCGATTGAAAGAAAGTACAAGTGCATGTGCTACATTAGAAATCTGTAATTAAATGGGTTGTTTAACTTCCGGATATTGATGGTATTAATATATAGATTCTGGAGGTGTTCGAATGTTTACAATAGCAGAAGCACTTATATTACTCGGTACGGATGACGACAAAGGCACGGCAGTCTCCTCGGCATCATCATCGCTGAATTACGGGCTGGTCGGTTCGATATTATCCGAGCTCACAATGATGGGGCGCATCGAATTAAAAGAAGGCAAAGTTGTCATTGCCGATGATACATTAACCGAAGTTTCATACTTCAATACTGTAATTGATGAAATTAAAGAAGATCATAAAGAACGGACAGTCGAGCATTGGATTAATCACTTTGCAGGCAAGACGAAAGCGATTAATGATCCGGTGTATTTATCACTCGTGGATAAAGGGATTTTAAAAGAAGAAGATAAGACATACTTTTTCTTTTTCAATACGAATGTCTATCCGACAGTTGATGAACGTCCGGAACAGGAAATCCGCAAACACGTTAATGATGTGGTATTTAATAACGCTGAACCGGATCCTGAGATTGCGATGCTGCTCAGCTTAATAAAAACGTGTGATTTAACAGCCGAAGTATTCGGCAAAGAACGGAAAAAAGCAGCTGAGAAAAAACTGATTGAACTGATTGAGAACAATGAATACGGCAAAGCTGTCAGTAAAACTGTGGAAGACATGGAAGCGGCCATCCTGATGGCAACGACAACAGTAATTACAACGACAGTCATCATGAATAATAATTAAATTACAGTAAACCGGAGTATAATGCTCCGGTTTATTTTTATGTAAATTACCCGAGTTAAAATATTAATCAACCTTTACAATATATTAAACAAATATAAATATTCGTTCTGTAAGATTTGAAAGGCAGCAGCAAAGAGAGACAAAATTACAGGAGGTTTTTATTTATGAAAGACGAATTACAAAGCAGCAGGCCGCTGTTTACAAAACTGTCAGTTGGTTTAATGGCAGCAGCACTTGGAGTATCAGCAGTATTCAGCCCGGTTGCCGAAGGTGCAGGCGGGGGCAGTCCAAATGGAACGGAATCAAGTGCACCTGTGGAACAGACAGCGGAACAGGAAGAATTTTCTCCGGTACTTTCAGATGAGAAACCTGCTGTGGCGGCAGTGTCTGTAAACAACATGCCAAACCGTATTATCACGACAATAAACGGTAATACTCAAACGGAAATGGCTTTTAACTGGTATACAACTGATTTATTTGAAGATGCTAAAGTATGGGTTTCTAAATCAGGGAACTTCGATGATACTTTAGAATTTAAAGCGGAAGCGACAAAAGTCACTTCAAGTTACGGTGAACGTGACAAAACCGGAAATTACATATTTGCTGAAGTTAAAGAAAACTCGGAAGGGGAGCCGGTTGAAGACGAAAATGGTGAACCTGTACTCAATGGATACTATACTGACCGGCAGGCACACGGTGACGACTGGATGTCCGGAGATTACGGACATATCGAACTTACTGATGTAACGGAGTATTCATATAAAGCAAAAGCGACAGACCTTGAGCAGAATACGGATTATTATTACCAGGTCGGCAGTGAATCAGGTAAAGTCAGCGAAACAGGAACATTCAAAACATCAGGGAAAGCGGGAGATCCATTTAAATTCGTTCACTACACAGATACACAGAATGCTTTCTGGAACGAAAACGTACGGAATGAAGCAGCATTCGGTGCGAACACGTTAATGAATGCACTCGAAACTGCAGGCGATGCAGATTTCGTTTTGCACACAGGTGACGTAGTTGAAACAGCTGAAGTGGAAGATGAGTGGGTGGACTTATTCGGCCAGTCACAACCATACTTCATGCAGACGGCAATGGCAGTCGCATCAGGTAACCACGATGAATATGCTCTTGAATACGGCGACGACCCGCTGACAGAGAAATTCAACGAACACGTGAACGTACCGGCAGCAAACAATAAAATCGACGGCGGTTCTTACTACTCATTCGATTATAATGGCGTGCACTTTGTTACATTAAACACGAATGATAACAAAAAATCCGAAGATAATCCCGAAGGAAAAGCAATCGGTGAAGAGCAGATGGAGTGGATTCGTGAAGACGTTGAACAGGCACGTGCGAACGGTGCAGAGTGGATTGTTTTAAACTACCACAAACCATTGTATTCTAAATCGTATCACTCACTGCAGGATGAAGATGTCCAGAAAGTAAGAGAGGAACTGACTGCATTAATCGATGAACTGGATATCGACCTGGCACTGCAGGGGCATGACCATGTTATATCAAGAACACACTCATTAACGCATGTACCGACAGAAGAGAACTTCTCAAACGCTGAAGTTGAAGATGTTGAAACATTCGTCGGAGACAACGGAGTTGAGTATATGGAGGACCCGGACGGTACAGTTTATGTACTGCCGAACACAGGCGGTACTAAAGAGTATGACGATGTATACTCTAAAGGACTTGACCACCTTCACGAAGTGAGACCTGATCTTAACTGGATGACGCAGGAAAACATGGATCACTACAGCAGCTTATTCGGTTTTGGCGGCCAGCCGCAGGACACAGATGCATTTGATGATTCACACTCGAACAACCGTGATTCATCTACACAGAACTTCGCAATTTACGAAGTGGAAGACGATGAAATGATCGTCAGCATGTATCAGTTAAGCGGTGACTTTATGCTGGGTGAAGAAAGAACTGTAGAACTCGTAGACCAGTTCGGAATTCAAAACGGTGAAGATTAAAATTTAAATTAATATAAAAGGGTAGGACATGAGTCTTACCCTTTTGCTGTTTTCAACAGTCCTCTACTGTTGTATTATTAATAAGTTGTTAATAATACAAATACGGAAGGTGCGTTCATATGGAGTACGGTTTTTTATCGCTTTTACCACCGCTACTCGCAATTATTATTGCCATTCTGACCAAACAGACCGTCGCCGCACTATTTTTAGGTGTCTGGTTTGGTGCTACGGTAATGAACGGATGGAACCCTGCCTCAGGTTTTACATATACAGTTAATGAGATAATGGTTCCGTCGATTGCAGATCCGTGGAATGCATCATTAATACTGCTCGTTGTCTTTACGGGCGGATTCATTAACGTGCTCAGAACGACAGGAGCAGGCAGGGCATTCGGAGAATTTGCGACGCGTAAAGTCAATACACGCCAGAAAGGACAGAATTTTGTCTGGGGCAGTGCATTCTTATTCTCCTACACAGAGCCGGTGTTGATTTTAGGTACTGTAACGCGGCCGATTACGGATAAATTAAAAATTTCGCGTGTTAAACTTGCGTACATTGTCGATTCGATGGGCAGTCCTGTTGCCTCGATGTCGCCGATCAGTGTGTATGCACCGTTTATTACGGGACTCATTGCAACACAACTTGCTGCGCTGAGCCTGTCGGAAAACCCGTGGTCATTATTCATTCAGATGATTCCGTTCCACTTATACGGTATATTTGCGATTCTCGGTGTGCTGCTTGTCGTGAATATGAAAATCGATATCGGACCGATGTATAAAGCAGAGCAGCGTGCGATTAAAACCGGTAAACTATACGGTGAGCACGATAAACTGATGATTAACGAAAACGGTGAAGAAACTAATGTGGATGCGGATATTTTCAGCTTCCTGATTCCTCTCGGACTGCTGTTTACAGGAATATTCGGAGTGATATTCTGGACCGGTGATATTGCGTCAAACGGACTGGCAGGCGCATTTTTAAATGCCGATATCATCTTTGCGATTACGACGGGATTCTTCCTAGGTTCACTCGGTGGAATGCTGTATGCGAAACTGCGCTACAACCAGCCGCTCATAGATCTGTTAAACGGTTATGTAGACGGGATTATGCAGGTGATGATAGTACCGGTTATTTTAGTAATGGCATGGTCGATCGGAACTGTCGCTACCGAAATGGGACTTGGTGAAGTAATCGCTCACTATGCGGGTAGTTACCTGCCGGCATTTTTAGTACCGGTAATCATTTTCTTATTAGGCGGTTTAATTGCCTTTGCGTCGGGAAGTTCATGGGGCGTGTTCTCGATTATGATTCCAATCGCAATTCCGATGGGTGCTGCACTTGATCTGGAGCTTGCACTGGTTATCGGTGCAGCAATCAGCGGCGGTGTGTTTGGAGACCACTGTTCACCGATATCCGATACGAGTATTATGTCATCTACAGGATCTGCAGCAGACCATATGGAACATATTCGTACGCAGCTGCCGTATGCAATTATGATTGCACTGGCAGCGAGCACAGGATTCCTGATGACGGGGGTGACACAGAACTCAATCCTCGGAATTGTGACGACAGCAGTTGTACTGGTTGCAATTCTTCAGTTTGTTAAAAAACGAATGCAAAAGAAACATGCCGCTTTTGACGGATAAAGTAAAAGCACTGAATTCCTGTATCAGGATTCAGTGCTTTTTTGTGTTTTTCTAGTAGTAGGAGGTGAAGAATTCTCATTCTTAATGATTCTCATATTTCCTGTACCATTTTGGAACAGTCAGTTCAAAGTCGTCGTACCAATTTAGAAGTTCAGCATAAGAGCGTCTCATTGTCCGGATTTCTTTTTCACCGAAAGGAATTGCCCACGGCAGTGATGAGAGCATGTTCGTTGCAATATACAGCTGCAGCATCTCCCAGAATTCTTCAGGAACGTCATTGTTAAAGTAACCGTCAATTCTGCCGCTGGCAAACTCCGGACTGACTGAAGCACACCATGTAATCCGGTTAAATTCTTCGTAAGCTTCACCGGTATCGTGCCGGTCAAAGTCAATAATATGCAGCTTATGATTTGAATCAATCAGCATATTACCGATATGGAAATCACCGTGGTGCTGTACGTCGGTTTTATTTTTAATAAGCTGTCTGTATTTCGTAATTACGTCAAAAAGCAGTTCACCGTTTTGATATTTCAATTCACAGTTGTTGTACATTTCAATCTTACGGTCGATTTTACGATTATACCTTTTACTCCACGATTCCGGATTCTCAAATACCGGTGTGAAACTGTGAATATTTGACAGGATTTTCCCGGCAGTGACTCCGAAATCATACTGTTCTGATGAAGTGAAACCGGTCAGTACATCACCGGCATTATTACCTTCAATCCAGTTCAGGAGAATGTAGTAATGAGTCGCTGACAAACATTCTCCGTGGGCAGCCGGGTTGTGAGTCGGAATATTCATTTCCGCAGACTGCTGTAACAGAAGAACATGCTGCAGAAATCTGTCTTTGTTTTTAATGTTGCCGACTCTAAGCAGAAATTTACTGTTTTCGGCTGTAACGATAAATTTCCGGTCATCGGACCATCCCCGGTTAAACGGTGTAATAGATTGAATATCGTTAAGCGGCAGCTCGGACATTAATTCTTCAATCATCTTTAAACTCTGTTTCATCCAGACGTTTATTCTGAACAACATCAGACCGGTCGAGTACAGTGCCGACGAATTTCTCGATCTCGAGATCATTCATTCCATAAGTGCTTCCATTATTTTCCGTACCGCATAAGTCTTCAATTACTGTAACATCATAGCCTCTGTCGAAAGCAGCAACAGCAGTAAACAGTATGCAGAATTCCATATTAAATCCGACGATAAACAGCTCTTTAATTTTATGTTTCTTTAAATACCCGTCGAGCTCTGTATCTTTAAAAGCAACCGGTGTTTTTTTCTGAATAAAAATATCAGCAGTATCTGTTAAAATATCCGGAATGTTTGCGCCGTCGGTACCGAATTCAATCGGGCTGCCTTCATTCTCATCAATATGCTGAACCGCAACAACCTTATCATGATTTCTTAAGAAATGACGGGCAACGCCGGCAATGCGCTCCGGCAGTTCTTCATGGCCTTTTAGAAACCCTTTCTGCACATCGATAATAAGCAGTGCTTTTGTCATTAAAACCATCCCCTGAGTTAATAAGTTACTTTAAGTATAATATACTTGGAACAGTATCAATAATGATATACAGAATTGAGTGATATAAATGAAGTTTATCGGCATAGATCTTGCATGGACATATAAAAATGAAAGCGGTATTTGTGTTATAGACGAGAGTGGGGAAGTGCTGATGCTGGAGTCGGCAGTTTTCAGTGATGACGAGCTCGTCAATATTATTAAAAATTACAGCGGCGAAACGCTGCACATTGCTATTGACGCGCCGCTCGTTGTGAATAATGAGACAGGCTCACGCCAGGCGGAACGGGATCTGCAGCGGAGCAGAATTAACGGGCACCGTCTGTTTGCATTTCACTCGAACAGAACGTTTATGGTGAAAACGTATAAAGGCATCAGAGGTGAAATGCTGAGCAGCTTAATAATCAGGAACATTCCGGATATCAGCATCGGTATGCATGAACAGGGCTCAACAATCATCGAAACATTCCCGACAGGTATCGTGAGCGGTCTGTTTCCGGATATATTTCCGGTTAAATATAAACGTAAAAAAGGCATGACGTTCGAAGAAACAGTAGGTCAGATGAAACTGATGACCGAACGGATAGGGCTCTTTGAACAGCAGAATCTGATTTCAAAATTCAGTGAAAAACTGATTGTGGATCAAGAGACGATTACCCGCAAACATCATAAACATCTGGAAGACAAACTGGATGCAGTGCTGTGTGCGCTGGGATTATATTTAATACACAAAGATATTGCTGCATCGAGAAAATTCGGAACGGACGAAGATGGATTCATCCTGATACCGGAAGTTGTAAAATATTAATTTTTTTATTTGTTATAGTATTAGATAAGAATATTTTTAACTATTCATAAAGGACTGAAAGCTATGAACGAAATATCGTGGAACGTCTTAAACAATAATAATTTAACTGCTGCCGGCAGACTGTCGATGGCGCTGGATGAAGCGGATGCGGTATTAATCGGTGTCGGTGCAGGGATGGCAGCCGCTGATGGTTTTACATATGCAGGACCGAGGTTCACGGAGAGCTTTCCTGATTTTATAGAGAAATACTGCTGGCTTGATATGTTTCAGGCCAGTGTGTTTGATTTTGAAACTTTAAATGAAGAGTGGGCATTTTTCAGCCGATTTGTAGATTTAAATTATATGAGTCAGCCGCTTGGTGAATCCTATGTCCGGCTGAATGAATTGCTGGAAGGTAAAAATTATCACATTATTACTTCCAATGCGGATAATGCTTTTGAAATTGCAGGTTTTAATCCTGACAGAGTATTTGACGTGCAGGGGAAGTATAATCTGCTGCAGTGTTCACAAGGCTGTACTCAGAAAAGATATAATAATGAAGCGTTAATGAAAAAGATGATTGAACAGCAGAACAGTATGAGAGTTCCGGATGACTTGATACCATACTGTGGAGAATGCGGGGCGCCGATGGAGCTGAACAGGAGGAATCATACTGACTGGATGGTTGAAGATGAAAAGTTCTGTCTGGACCAAAAACTGTTTAATAATTTTCTTGATGAAAATATAAATAAGAAGATATTACTTCTGGAGCTCGGCTGCGGTTATATGGCACCGCAGGTTATTAAACATCCATTCCAAAAAATGACCGAAAATCGCAGTAATGCTTTATATATGACGGTGAACTTAAAAGATTACAGTATGCCGCATGAGATTAGAGACAGATTGGTATGGCTGCAAGAAGATATTAAAAAACTGTTGTCAGATGTCGAAAAAGAACAGCAGTTTACTAAAATGAAAACTTACGAAACGGAGCATTAGTTAATGTATCTTATAGAAGTTAAGCGCAATGGAAAATATATATATGACGGGGCACTTGCACTGGCGGTACAGGTTTACGCCCAGCAGAATTTGTTTCTCGGAGAAGACATGGTTTTTCCGTATATAACAGAACCGCTTGTTCAGGTGGGCCGTTATCAGAACGCACGTGAAGAAGCCAATCTTGAATATATGAAGGAGAATGGTATTAATCTCGTCAGAAGGGATACGGGCGGCGGAACGATTTATCTCGATATGGGCGGGGTAAATTTCTGTTTTGTCAGTGACAATACCGATTTAAGTGCCGATATAAACTTTGATCAGATGTATGAACCGGCTATTCAAATATTAAAAGAACTCGGCTTAAAAAATATTGAAAAAAGCGGGCGGAATGATCTGCATATCGACGGCAGAAAAGTTTCCGGGGGAGCGATGAGTGTAGTGAACGGCCGGACGTACAGCGGATATTCACTGCTCCTTGATATCGATGAAGAGAAGATGGAGAAATCGTTAAGGCCGAACAAAAAGAAAATGGAATCCAAAGGCATCAAGTCGGTCAGGAGCAGAGTGGTCTCTTTAAGAGATTATTTACCGGATGAGTACAGGCATCTGTCGAGCATTGAATTTTGTGAACTCATGATTTTAAAAATATTCAACGCTAGAGACAGAAGTGAAGTAAAAACTTATGAACTGACTGATGAAGACTGGAGAGCCATTGATAAGATGATGGAAGAGAAGTACAGAAACTGGGAATGGACATTCGGAAAATCACCAAGGTTTAAATATTCGAGAGACGGCAGATTTTCTATCGGAACACTTGATATTACTCTCGATGTAGATTCCGGTATTATACAGCACGCTAAAATTTACGGGGATTTTTTCGGCAGCCGTGAAATCAATGATGTTGAAAAAGTACTTACAGGAATAAAATTAAAAGAAGAAGATCTGACTGCAGCACTTGGTTCGATAGATTTACAAAAATATCTGGGCAGTATTACAAAAGAAGAAGTCGTACAGTTAATATTGGAGTAAATTCAACGGCTCAGGGTAAATATCAGTAAATGCATTTTTTTAAAAAAAGGGGCGCATCTAAAGTGGAACAATTAAAAATTAATGAAGACAGATTACTGAACAGAATTAATGAACTGGGAGAAGTCGGAAGAAACGACAAAGGTCAGCTGATCAGACTGGCACTTTCTGACGAAGATAAGCTTGGCAGAGATCTGCTGATCAGCTGGTTTGATGAACTGGGTTTAAAAGTTGAAGTCGACCGTTTTGGAAATGTTTTTGCGACATGGGAAGAAGAGCATAACAAAGGCCGGAAGCCGTTAATGCTCGGCTCGCATATTGACTCTGTAATCGATGCAGGGAAATATGACGGCAGTTACGGTGTACTGTCGGGCTTGGAAACTGTCCAGACGCTGAAAGAGAACAATGTTAAAACGAACAGACCGGTGACAATCGCAGCATTTACAAATGAAGAAGGCGTACGATTCCCGCCAAGTATGCTCGGTTCTCTTGTGTATTCCGGAGATCTGGATATAGACAAGGCACTCGATACTGTCGGTATCGACGGACTGCGTCTCGGGGATGAACTGGAACGTATCGGCTATGCCGGTCAAAATGAACCCGGGTTTATAGAGCCGGAAGCTTACATTGAACTTCATATCGAACAGGGACCGGTACTCGATACAGAAGAACTTGAAATTGGTGCAGTGCATAATCTGCAGGGGAACTCGAGACGTGAAATCATTTTTACCGGTGAAGCGAACCATGCAGGCTCAACGCCAAACTACTTACGTAAAGACCCGATGCAGGCAGTGACTTACTTTATGTCGACGCTGTATAACTATATAAATAAAAACGGACTGGATACTGTAGCGACACTCGGTTCCATTCAGCTGGAGCCGAATGCAGCGACGATTATTCCTTCAAAAGCCACATTTACGCTGGATATGAGAAGCCCGACAGAGAAAGGGTTCCATGAAGCACAGGAATTAGTCAGAAATACACTTAAGGAAATAGAAGAGGAAGGTAAAATCGGCGTGCAGGCAACAGAGTTTGCAATTTTTGAACCTGTCACTTTTGATAAGACAATCGTTGAAAATATCGTCGCAGCAGCAGGGGATTTAAAGTTAAGTTCCAAGCTTATGACGTCGGGGGCAGGGCATGATGCACAGATGATTAATAGAATTGCACCTTCGGCAATGATCTTCGTCCCGAGTAAAGACGGAGTCAGCCATAATCCGCTGGAATATACGTCGCCGGAGCAATTAGTTAATGGTGCGAACGTACTGTTACTAACATCAATGAGATTACTGAATACAAATAAATAAAACTGAAAGGCAGTGAGTAGATTTATGGAAGTTGGAAACATTCTGGAAGTTACATTGTTCGCTGAAATTCCAGTACCGGAAGATATAAAAGAAATGCTTGTAAATGGAGAAGAAGCGGTTGAATCGTATAAAACATTCCGCGACAGTGTTACATTTACGACTAAACGTATCATTGTGCGCGATTCACAGGGGATGACAGGAAAGAAAGTTGAAATATACTCCATACCATATAAAATCATTGATATATGGTCATCGGAAAATGCTAAGGGCATGTTTGATTTTAATTCTGAAATTGAGTTGTGGACAAGGACAGGTAATTTTAAAATCAAACTTGATAAAAAAATAGATATCCGTGAAATAGATATGCTGATTGCAAATGCAGTGCTGTAGTTGTTAGAACCTCTCTAAAGTGGGTATTAATAATTTAAGAGAAACCGAGGTGATAATGATGGCAAAGAGTGAGAAAAAGCTGATTAAAAAAGCATGGCAGGAAACGAAGAACTTAAAAGAAGGCGAAGTGTTTCTGCTGAAGGATCTTTTTAAAGGCTATAAGTGGAACCGTATTGAAACGGAAACGCGAAGCAGTTTAGGCCGTCTGTTTTTAGACAAAGTGGAGAAGAAAAAATCAGTCGAAGTGATTGAGAAAACATCCTCCAATCAGCAACAGTACAGAAAGCTGGGCTAAATTTACTTGTTCTCTACAAAGTTAATACTTACTTTACTTCGTCAGAGATGGCGCCAAGGTAAGATTGTAAGTATTAATGAGCTGGAGGATAAAGATGAATATTCTAAATAAGCAGTTAGGTAAAGATGTATTAATTCATGATAATACGAATGTTAAAAACTGTGAGTTCGGTGCTTATACTGAAGTGGGTATGTTTAACTTTTTAGAGAACAGTACGTTAGGAGATTATTCCTATACCGGGCAGTTCTGTTTTGTGCAGAACACTGTTATAGGTAAATTTTCAAATATCGCTGCAACGGTAAGAATTGGTCCGACGGACCATCCCTATGATAGACCGTCACTGCATCATTTCACGTACAGACAGAAAATGTACGGCTTCAGTGATTTTGATGACAGTGAATTTTTCAATCATAGACAAGGTCGTGTAACATCGATTGGTCATGACACATGGATTGGACACGGCGCGATTATCTCGCCAGAAGTTACAGTAGGGCATGGTGCAGTGATTGGTGCAGGTGCTGTAGTGACTAAAGATGTTGCGCCGTATGCAATTGTTGTGGGAGTTCCGGCAAAAGAAATTAAAAGAAGATTTAACGATGATGTGATAAGTGCACTGCTTGAAATAAAGTGGTGGGATTGGTCTCACGATAAAATCAAAGACCACATCCAGGATTTTCATTTGCCGATAGAAGAATTTGTGAATTTACATCATTAAAACTAGAGGAAACTCTGGTTTTTTTGTTATAAAATTATATGATGAATAAATTGAATATTTAAAATTAGCGTTTTAAATAATACTGTACTACACTTATAGTTATTCTATTTGAAATTGTATTACACATAAAGAGGTGGAAATTTTAGATATGGACCCCATGATATTAACGGAGTTTGATATCATCGCTAAATTTACTTTTTCTTTATTTAAAAAAGCTGAATGAACTGCTTATTGATTAACACCATTAAATGAGGAGAGATTTAGCTTTGAGTGTTTTGTCTATTATTATATTTTTAACAGTAATTATCGGCGTGGCACTATATGCATATTTCAGATCAAGAAGCGTAAATAAAAAGAGCGCATCCGGATATTTTATGGGCGGACACAGCCTGACCGGATTTGCGGTCGCATCAACTATAATTATGACCAACTTATCAACCGAACAGCTCGTCGGGCAGAACGGCCAGAGTTTTGTTGCAGGTATGGAAGTTATGGCATGGGAAGTCACAGCGGCAGTCGCAGTTGTACTGCTGTGCTGGGTATTCCTTCCTAAATATTTAAAATACGGAATCAGCACGATATCCGAGTTTATCGAAATGCGTTATGACGTATTTACGAAGAGACTGGTATCAATGCTATTTATTTTCACTTATGTAGTATCGTTTCTGCCTGTTGTTTTATATTCTGGTTCTCTCGTATTTAACCAGCTGTTTAATGTCAGCGGATTTCTGAATATCAGTGACGGTACAGCGGTGATTATTATCGCGGTGGTCATCGGAGCGGCGGGAATAATGTATTTATTTATCGGTGGTCTGTCGTTAAGTGCGTACAGTGATACATTGTACGGAATCGGTTTAATAGTCGGCGGACTGGCAGTAACAATAGTTGCGCTCAGATTTCTTGGGGACGGGAATTATCTTCAGGGCTTTGACCGGATTGTCAAAGATACTCCGGAAAAATTAAACGCGTGGGGTGCAGTAGACTCAGCTATTGTTCCGTGGCCGACACTGTTTTTCGGTATGCTGTTTAACAATCTGTTTTTCTGGTGTACGAATCAGATGATTGTACAGAAAGCACTGGCAGCAAAAAGCTTGAAAGAAGCACAGAAAGGTGCAATTTATTTAAGTATATTTAAAATATTCGGTGCATTGTTCTTAGTACTGCCTGGTATTATTGCATACAATATTTTTAACGGAAATATCGAGGGTACAGCAGATAACGCGTATCCGATGCTGATCAGCACGATATTGCCGGAATGGGCATACGGGCTGTTCGGTGCTATTATATTTGGTGCAATTATGAGCTCATTTGTAGGAGCACTGAACAGTACGGTGACATTATTCTCGCTGGACTTCTATAAATCATTTATTAACAAAAATGCATCGGATAGAAAGGTATCATATGTAGGAAGAATCACAACGATTGTAGCCGGGGTGATTGTAGTCATACTTGCACCGTTAATCGCACTGTTCCCGTCAGGATTGTATGCAGTCGTGCAGCAGTTTAACGGAATATACAGTCTGCCCGTATTAATACTAGTAATGGTAGGATTCTTTGCGAAAAAGACATCGAAGCTCGGTGCGAAAATTACATTTATAACTCATATAATTCTGTACACATCAGCAAGCCTGTTTTTATCGGATGTGCATTACTTATATATACTGAGCGTACTGTTCTTTATCGATCTGGCAGTGCTGCTTGTATTTAATAAGCTGTATCCATCGAATGAATTCGACCTGCAGTCAGACTTCTCAAAAGTGGACATGACACCGTGGAAATACAGATATGTCGCAGGCATTGCGGTACTGGCAATTGTTGTCGGCAGTTATATAATCTTTTCACCGCTTGGAGTTGCGGCGTAAATAAAAAAGTTACCATCTGTTTTTAACAGATGGTAACTTTTTGTTTTCACACAAACATACTCCCGGCAATTAAGCCGAATGCAACAGCAACCAGGGTAAAGAAAATGGTGCTTAGCGAGTATTTAAAAAATAATTTAGTTTTTTTCTCACGGAGCAGGTTAAACTGATCTAATGCAAATTGTGAATACGTCGTAAACCCGCCTGAAAATCCGGTAATGATAATTAGATAATACTGTGTGTTTGCCGTGACCAGCATAACGACGAATCCCATCAGGAATGCGCCCAGTATATTAACCGTCATCGTATTGTAAGGCATGTCTTTATCTTTAAAAACGGGCAGCTCGTTAATATACGCTCTCAGACAAGCACCGAGTGCGGCTGCAACCATCATCGTCAGTATATTAAGCATTTAATTTTTTACCTCCGAGCGTAAATCCAAGGAAGACAGCGATGATACCTGCGAACAGGTTGAGTCCGAGATAGATTATAAACATTACATAGTCTCCATATGACAGAAGCAGATAATGTTCATAGCTCAGCATCGAAAATGTCGTGAAACTCCCAAGGAATCCCGTTATTAAAAAACCGGAGTTTTTCGGTTTTAATTCTTTCGCGATACAAAAACCGATTAACAGTGCGCCGGCGATATTCACTAATAAAGTGCTGCTGTAAAACGGCAGCTGCAGCGTCAGTGCACCTATGGACAGTAAAAAGCGCAAGAGTGCACCGAGAGCTGCACCTGCGCCTATACTTAAATATTTATTCATATAAATTCCAATCTAAACTTAATTTTTAAACGCTTTACGTACAAGTGCAAGACCTGCGACTGCAGCAGCTATTGCCGCACCGGCTTTTACTTTTTTGCTCGAAGTCAGTGACTTCACAACAAGGTTAAGGTTTTGAGGTCTTTCCGCAAGTCGTCTCATGAAGTAAGCGTACCAGTCAGTACCATAAGGTACATACACACACATATTATAGCCGCGTGCGACTAAATCCTGCTGATAGTCTTTACGGAAACCGTACAGCATCTGGAATTCAAATTTGTCTTTTGAAATTTTTTGCGTTTCAATAAAACGGATTGTTTTCTCGATAATGTTGTGGTCATGTGTTGCGATGGATGTAAATCCGTCACCTTCAACTAAATGTGTTTTAATAATTTCGAAGTAGGACTGATCGATATCCTCCTTCGACTGGTATGCAATCGTATCCGGCTCTTTGTACGCACCTTTTACTAAACGTGTACGTATATTCTTGTACTTTCTGACTTCTTTTTTCGCATCGTAGAAATATGCCTGAATTACAGTGCCCACGTTGTCATATTCTTCAAGGAGCTTATCAAGAATTGTCAGTGACTGTTCTTTTGATAAGTAGTTCTCCATATCAAGGTTGACGAACATATTTGCCTCTTTGGCAGCTTCCATAATTTCTTTAATGTTGTTGTAGCAAAACGTTTCATCTATTCCTAATCCAATTTGTGAAAGCTTAACCGATGCATGCGCATCAAGTCCGGCTTTATGACTTTCCCGGATCATTTTAATAATGTTGTTTTTTTCTTTTTCAGCTTCGCTGCGGTCGGAAACGAATTCCCCGAGGTTATCAAACGTAACGCTCATTCCCTGATTATTAATGTCGGCAAGACGCTTGAGAGTGTCATTTACACCCGTTCCTCCGACAACTTTCTGTGCACCAAAACGAAGCCCTATTTGCTTTGATGCGTCATTCAAAATCTTGTTTTCTGATAAACCGATGAAAATATCCCTAACTACTCCCATTGCTAATCCTCCTGTAAATAAAGCGTTTTCTTTTTGTGCTCAATTTATTATATCGCCTTTTTATAGAAAAAGGGTGTAAAACTTTTTATTTATTTAATTTTTATAGTTCGGAATGTGACCAACATATGTCTCGTTGATACGTTTCATTTCCTCAAGGTCTTCTGCTGTCAGCTCTCTGACCACTTTTGCAGGACGTCCGAACGCCAGTGTGTTAGGCGGAATGACTGTTCCTCCTGTAACGAGTGAGCCGGCGCCTATAAATGCATTTTCCCCAATTACAGCATCGTCAAGCACGATTGAGTCCATTCCAATTAAAGCCCCGCTTTTAACCGTGCAGCTGTGGAGTGTCACTTTATGTCCGACAGTGACATTGTCTCCGAGAGTTAACGGCAGCCCCGGAGTCTGATGCAGTACCGACAGGTCCTGGATATTCGTGTTATTACCGATACGTACAGGTGCGATATCACCGCGTACGACCGAACCGAACAATACTGAAGAATTTTCCCCGATTTTAACATCTCCGATTACCGTTGCATTCGGCGCGATAAAAGCACTGTCATGAATCTCCGGTGTGTGATTTTTGTAATCTATTATCATTTTAAATATCCTTTCCCTTCTCAAATGTTATAATAAAACCATCATATCAAATTTGCATATTTTTGTAAGGAGAAAGCTTATGTGGAAGTGGGAGACAGAAAACGAACCAAAGGGTGTCGTGGTCATTGTTCATGATTTGCTGGAGCACCATGAGTACTACGATGAGCTGACGGTAAAACTGCGTCGTGACGGTTATCATGTCATTATCGGCGACCTGCCGGGGCACGGTCAGACTACACGTGTCAACAAGGGACATATCAACAGTTTTGATCAGTATGTGGAAAGAGTCGCAGAATGGCACGAACTTGCCGCGCGGTATGATCTGCCGACATTTATTCTTGGACAGGGTCTCGGTGCACTAATTGCACTGGAGGCGCACCGACAGAACAAAATCCAGTCCGACGGAATTGTTGCGTTGAATCCGCTCTTATCATTTAAACAGTCATTTATGAACCGCAAAAATACAATACTGACAAGCGTCCGTGTAACGAGTGACGAGGCGAGATTTAATCTCGGTATTAAGATGAGTTACTTCACGCAGGATAAACGGTTCCTCGCACGTTATGAACAGGATGAACTGATCGTCGATAAAGTCAGCTACCAGTGGTACAAAACAATTATCAACCAGATGAAACTGACATCCGAGAATATGGAAGAAGTCGCGGGTGTGCCGATACTGACAGTAATGAGCAATGATAACCAGATTATTAATCCGTACTTATCAGCGAAATATATTAAGCGGACATTATCCGATGATTTCAGATTTACGATGCTCGATTCAGAGGAGCACAGTATTTTCCAGAGAGAGAATATAGAGTACCCGTATTATTTAATGAAACAGTTCTTTAATGCGCAGCTGTTTTCGATAGGAGTCATAATGGAGTAAATTGAAGTAAGATATTTAAATATCTTACTTCAATTTTTCTATAACCAGTAAAAACGGAGCATTGTTTTTCTGATTGATGTACTGATAACGGAGCACCTGGGCTTTATCCTGCGGCCATGCCGACAGTGTTTCAAGCAGCGCATCACGCTCGACTTTACCGCTGTCGTGGCCGTGGTAAACAACGATAACAATACGGCCGCCCGGTGATAAAAGCTCAAACAGGCCGGTTACTGCAGCAATCGTCGTATCGTATGCTGTCGTAATCGATTTGTCGCCGCCCGGTAAATAGCCGAGGTTGAATATGCCTGCTCTGACAGGTGCTTTAACGTACTGCGAAATGTTTTCGTGACCGTCGTGCACGAAAGTAATGTTGTCACCGTTATACTTTTCACGTGCACTGTCTATCGCTTCAGCCTGCACATCGAAACTGTAGACGTGACCGTCCGGTACCAGTCCGGCAAGAAAACCGGTGTCGTGGCCGTTGCCGCATGTGGCATCGACCAGTGTATTTTCTGCAGTAACGATTTCCTTAATGAAATCCTTGCCGGCAGGAAGTATTCTTTGAAGCATAATATCAATCCTTTCAAATTCTATTTAATTTTATCATAAGAAGGTTGGGTCTTTAATGATTACTGTCAGTAATTTAACGAAAAACTACGGTTCAAAAGCAGCCGTTAAAAATATAAATCTCGCTGTGAAAAAAGGGGAACTGTTTGCCTATCTCGGACCGAACGGTTCAGGCAAGTCCACAACGATTAAAATGCTGATGGGGCTCCTGGAGCCGACAGAGGGCACGGTGGAAATATCAGGTGAACCGATGCATCTCAATAATACGGAACTCAAAAGGAAAATCAGTTTCGTTCCGGATACCCCGGATATTATCGGCAAACTGACCGGCAACGAGTATTTAAACTTCGTTGCCAGCATTTACAAAATGGATAAACAGATTTATAAAGAAAAACGGGATGAACTCGTGAAGATGTTTGAGCTGCAAAATGATCTTGGTACGCTCGTCGAAGAATACTCACACGGCATGCGTCAAAAGCTCGTTGTTATCGGTTCGCTGATGCATTCACCGGAAGTCATCTTTCTCGATGAACCAAACGTCGGCCTGGATCCGAAGAGTAACCGCAAACTGAAAGATTATTTAACAGAATATGTAAAAGAGGGAAACACGGTCTTTCTGACGACGCATACGCTGAGCCTCGCAGAAGACATCGCAGACCGCATCTGTATTATTTACCAGGGTGAAATTAAAGCGCTCGGGACATTACAGGAACTCCGTGAACAGGCGGGCAGCGGCAAAACACTCGAGGATATATTCCTTATGCTGACAGACGGGGAGGACGCGCATGTTCAAGAGCATACTGAAAGTTGAAGCGCAGTCCAGACTGAATTACTTTAAAGCGCTGAGTACAGGAAAGCTCATCGTCTATCTGTTCCTTGCGATGATCATTCTTGCGATGATTGTTCCTGCAGTCTGGATGGTTATCAATCTGTTTCTGATGAACGCAGAAGAAATAGTAATTGGCAAAGCACTTGTACTGCTGTCTATGTTTCTCGTCTTAATATTGTCCTTGTTTTTAGTGAACGGTATTATTAAAGAAATGTTTATGGATAAAAATATCGATTCCTATTTAGTGCTGCCGGTTACACCGAAGGCAGTATTCTCGGTAAAACTGTTTTACCAGATTACATTTAAAGTGCTGCCGGTTATTCTGTTTATAAGCATTGCAGCCGGGCTGACGCTCGCGGTGAGATACGAAGCGCCGATGCTCGTGTTAAGCAGTGCTGTGTACTTTCTGTTCATCGGCGCTGTGAGCGCTGCAGCGGCGTACGCGATTGTTTTTGCAGTAACGAAGATTTCGTCGGCACGCCGCGTCGGCGAGATACTGACATTGGCCGGCGGTATGGCGAGTGTGCTGCCTTACTTCGTCATCGTTGCAGGCGGACAGTACATCATGCCGGTAATTGAAATGATGCCCAAGGCCGATTTTATATTTGCAGGGTTTTTATATGACCCTTCCGCAGTGAAGTATATTATAATGCTCGCTGTATTTTCAGTGGCAGCCGTACTGCTCATTATGTTTGTGCTGAATTATGTGACGGCTGCATTCGTTAAAGGAACAGCGAATACGAGAACGTCTGAACGTAAAAAAGCTGTGTCAGTAAACACCGGTTCGCCGGTCCGTGCATTGTTAAAGAAAGATATTACGATGACACTGCGTGACTTTAAAGAATGGGCGGCTGTACTGCCGCAATATTTATTCCCGTTTGTCTTTTTATATTTACTGACATCCAATCCGATGATGTACGGCGGAGAATCGTCATCCGATGATCAGGTGATGATGACGATTGCATTTGCCGGTTCTATAATGATTTCACTGTTTGTCGGTGCGATGAATACAGCGCGGGATGCACGCACGTACGCATTTTTAAAAATGATGCCGGTCAGCGGACTTGATATCGCAAAAGCAAAATATTTATACAATTTTATAACTATTACACCGGTATATGTATTCATTACTGTTATTATTTACTTTATACTCGACGTGCCGTTTACGACACTTCTGTATGCAGTGCTCGCTTCTGTGCTGCTCGTCTTAATTACGGCACCGGTCGGAATGCTGCTCGGAACGATTAACCCGGTCGTGTCAAAAAAGAATCCGGCACAGAGACTCGATACTGCAGCGAACATTATTATTGCTGTTATGATTATGGTACTCATCTTTTTAATGGGATATTTAACGCAGTTTACGATCGGCTTTAACGGTGAATCATATTTCTTAAAGCATGATACTATGCTGATGGTACTTGGTGTATTAATCGTCTTGAGTATTTTATCTTATGTAATACTGCTCAGAAAAGCAGGCGCGCGTTACGACGAAGGATATAATATTACGTATAAGAACTGATGAAGATGACAGGGACTGTATATTATAAAAAGTTTGATATCGGCTGGCTCAGACTCGAATCGCTGGACGGTGCGATTATTAAAGTGGATTACGTGGATGAAGCGGGGGAGTCGGATGCGCCGGATAAAGTGATTGAGCAGTGCGTACGTGAACTGGAGGAGTATTTTAACGGCGGGCGTAAATCGTTTGATGTGAAAATCAATCCCGACGTGTCCGGGACACCGTTCCAGCAGTCGGTCTGGAAGCAGCTCCGTATGATTCCATACGGCGAAACGATCAGCTACAAAACGCTTGCCGAGCGGATCAGCGGCAGCAATTATTCCCGTGCCGTGGCGAATGCGAACGGTAAAAATCCCATTTCGATTATTATTCCGTGCCACAGGGTGATTGCGAGTAATAATCAGCTCGGCGGATATACCGGAGGGCTCGACAGAAAAAAACTGCTGTTATCTGTCGAAGGGCGCTCATAACCTTGCTATATTAATGAATTTCAGCTATATTATTAATATCAGAAGTAGTAGCAGAAACGTTTTTTTAAGCGAGCCGGTGGCTGGTGTGAACCGGTATTGACGTGAAGTGAACTTGTCTGTGTTAATTTCATATTTTTTAAAGTTGCACATTATGTGAATGCGGGTGGTACCGCGGTCTTATAGATCGTCCCATATCTTTTTTAGATATGGGATTTTTTTATTTAATAGGAGGAAAACCAATGACGTTTAAACACAGAGACATCGAAAAGAAATGGCAGCAGCACTGGGAAGAAAACAAAACTTTTAAAACTGAAGATGAAATCGGCAAAGAGAAATTCTACGCACTTGATATGTTCCCGTACCCGTCTGGTGCAGGACTTCACGTCGGCCATCCGGAAGGGTACACAGCGACGGATATCGTCAGCCGCATGAAACGTATGCAGGGCTACAACGTGCTTCACCCGATGGGCTGGGATGCATTCGGTCTGCCTGCAGAGCAGTATGCAATCGACACGGGTAATGATATTCATGAATTCAACGATAAAAATATCGATACGTTCCGCCGTCAGATTAAAGAGCTCGGCTTCAGCTACGACTGGGACAGAGAAATTAACACGACGGATCCTGAATACTACAAATGGACGCAGTGGATTTTTATACAGCTGTACAATAAAGGTCTGGCTTACGTTGACGAAGTGCCTGTGAACTGGTGTGAAGCACTCGGCACAGTACTTGCGAACGAAGAAGTGATCGACGGCAAGAGTGAGCGCGGGGGACATCCTGTAGTACGCAAGCCGATGAGACAGTGGATTCTTAAAATTACCGAGTATGCTGACCGTCTGCTTGAAGACCTTGATGACCTGGACTGGCCTGAATCGTTAAAAGATATGCAGCGCAACTGGATTGGTAAATCAGAAGGGGCTAACGTCACTTTTGAAATCGACGGCTTCGATGAGTCATTCTCTGCGTTTACGACGCGTCCGGATACGATCTACGGTGCGACGTATGCAGTACTTTCACCGGAACATAAATTAATCGATAAAATTACGTCTGACGAGCAGCGTGAAGCGATTAAAGCATATCAGGAAAAAGCAGCGCACAAGAGTGAGCTTGAGCGTACTGATTTAGCGAAAGAAAAAACCGGTGTATTTACAGGTGCGTATGCAGTGAACCCGTTAAGCGGTGAAAAGCTGCCAATCTGGATTGCAGACTATGTATTAGCTTCATATGGTACAGGTGCAATTATGGCTGTTCCGGCACACGATGAGCGTGACTACGAGTTCGCAAAACAGTTTGACCTGAAAATCATTCCGGTGCTTGAAGGCGGAAACATTGAAGAAGAAGCATTTACAGGTGAAGGTAAACACATTAACTCAGGCCCGCTTGACGGACTCGGACTCGAGGATGGAATTAAGCGAGCGATTGAACTGCTTGAGGAAAAAGGTGCGGGCGAAGCGAAAATCACTTACAGATTAAGAGACTGGTTATTCAGCCGTCAGCGTTACTGGGGCGAGCCAATTCCTGTTATTCATTGGGAAGACGGTACAATGTCGACAGTTCCGGAAGAAGAACTTCCTCTTGAACTGCCGGTGATGACTCAGATTAAACCATCCGGTACAGGTGAATCACCGCTTGCCAACAACACTGACTGGATCAATGTTGTCAGAGAAGACGGCGTTAAAGGCCGCCGTGAAACGAACACAATGCCGCAGTGGGCGGGCAGCAGCTGGTACTTCCTGCGCTTTATCGATCCGCACAATACAGAACAGCTTGCCAATCCGGAGAAACTTAAACACTGGCTGCCGGTCGACTTGTATATCGGTGGTGCTGAGCACGCAGTACTTCATCTTCTGTATGCACGATTCTGGCACAAGTTCCTTTATGACCTGGGTGTGGTACCTACAAAAGAGCCATTCCAGAAACTGTACAACCAGGGCATGATTCTCGGTGAAGGAAACGAGAAGATGAGTAAGTCGAAAGGGAACGTTGTAAACCCTGATGATATCGTTTATTCACACGGTGCAGATACACTGAGACTGTATGAAATGTTCATGGGGCCGCTCGATGCGTCAATCGCATGGAACGAAAACGGACTGGATGGTGCGAGAAGATTCCTCGACCGCGTATGGAGACTTCTTGTTAATGAAGAAACAGGAGAAGCGGCGGCGAAAATCGTTGATAAGGAAACTCCTGCACTCGATAAAGTGTATAACGAGACAGTGAAAAAAGTGACATCGGACTTTGAGTCGCTGTTATTCAACACAGGTATTTCACAGCTGATGGTATTTGTGAACGAAGCGTACAAAGCTGAAGAAGTAAACAAAACATATGTTGAAAACTTCGTTAAGCTTCTGTCGCCGGTAGCACCGCACATCGCTGAAGAGCTGTGGAGCATTCTGGGTAACACAGAAACACTCGCATACGCAGAGTGGCCGACATTCGACGAATCAAAACTTGTAGAAGACACAGTTGAGATCGTTGTACAGGTGAACGGCAAAGTGAAAAACAAGCTTGATATCGCAAGAGACCTTTCAAAAGAAGAAACAGAAGAACTTGCACTTGCTGATGAAACAATCAAACGAGAGCTTGAAGGTAAGACGGTACGTAAAGTCATCGTTGTACCTCAGAGACTCGTAAACATTGTCGCTAATTAATTTATATAGATAAAAAAACACCGCACCGGACTTGATTGATTGAAGTCTGATGCGGTGTTTTTTTGGTTTGTGGGTTGGTTCACAACGGCGGTCTCCCGTTGTGAACCGAGTTGTGCCGGATGACAACGGCGGTTTCCCGTTGTGAATCGAGTTGTGCCGGATGACAACGGCGGTCTCCCGTTGTGAATCGAGTTGTGTTGGATGACAACGGCGGTCTCCCGTTGTGAATCGAACAGCGCCGGATGACAACGGTGGTCTCCCGTTGTGAATCGAGCAGTCCTGGATGACAACGGCGATTTCCCGTTGTGAATCGAGTTGTGTTGGATGACAACGGCGGTCTCCCGTTGTGAATCGAACAGCGCCGGATGACAACGGCATTTCCCCGTTGTGAATCGAGTAGTCCCGGATGACAACAGCGTTTCCCCGTTGTAAATCGATCAGTCCCGGATGACAACGGCGATTTCCCGTTGTGAATCGAGTTGTGCCGGATGACAACGGCGTTTCCCCGTTGTGAACCGAACAGTCCCGAATGACAACGGCGATTTCCCGTTGTGAATCGATCAGTCCCGAATGACAACGGCGTTTCCCCGTTGTGAATCGATCAGTCCCGAATGACAACGGCGATTTCCCGTTGTGAATCGAACAACCCCGGATGACAACGGTGGTCTCCCGTTGTGAACCGAGCAGTCCTGGATGACAACGGTGGTCTCCCGTTGTGAACCGAGCGGCGTCGGATGACAACGGCATTTCCCCGTTGTGAATCGATCAGTCCCGGATGACAACAGCGTTTCCCCGTTGTAAACCAACCAACCAACCAACCAACCAACCATTCATCCAACCATTACCCGTTCGAACAGTGATATCCTGCCACATAACCGGTGACGAGTGCGCTCGTAATATTGTATCCGCCTGTGTAGCCGTGGATGTCGAGCACTTCACCTGCAAAGTGGAGGCCGTCAATCAGCTTGCTCGACATTGTGGACGGATTAATTTCTTTCAGATTGACACCGCCACCTGTGACGAATGCTTTTTCGATGGATTGTGTGCCGTTTACGTTGAACGTAAAGCGCTTGAAGAATTCAACAATCGCCTGTTTCTGCTGGTTGGATACGTGGTGGCCACTCGTGCTGCCGTCGATTTTTAAATATTCAAGAACGAATGCAACAAGGCGTTCCTGGTGAATGTTTTTTAAAATGTTCTTGAGACTTTTATCGATGTTATCTTTAATGGTTTTGTTAATGTATTCCTGCATGTCACCCATCGTGTACTGCGGGAAAAAATCGAGCTGCATTTTAATGTTCTCTTTTTTCTGTGACTGCTGTTCTTTGTAAACGAACTGGCTGCAGCGGAGCGCTGCCGGACCGCTCACTCCGAAGTGGGTGAAAATCATATCCATCTGGTGAGTAATTCTCGGTTTGCCGTTTTTCTTTAATACGGATAAAGCAACGTCGTCTAGGCTGATGCCTTTCAGCGTGCCGTCTGTAAAGAAACGCTGATTCGATGTAATCGGCACTTCTGTCGGGAAGAGTTCGGTTACTGTATGGCCGAGTGTTTTCGCAAACTTGTGGCCGTCTCCTGTTGAGCCTGTCTGCGGCACGCTTTTGCCGCCGGTTGTAATTATGACGTTGCGCGCGTTAAATGTCCTGCCGTCGGACGTTTTTACGCCGGTAATTTTACCGTCTTCATGGAGGACTGCCGCGACTTCCGTTGCAAACTCAATTTCAACTTTATTACGGTCAAGCTGTTCCAAAAAGACATTGAGCACGTCTTTAGCTTTGTTTGAGACGGGGAACATGCGCCCGTGGTCTTCTTCTTTTAATTTAACACCGTTGGATTCAACGAAATTAATAATCGATTCGTTGTCGAATACGGAGAACGGGCCGTACAGAAACTTACCGTTGCCGGGAATATGTTTAATAATTTCCTCATACGGCAGACGGTTCGTTACGTTGCAGCGGCCGCCGCCGGATATCAGCAGTTTTTTGCCGAGTTTCTTATTTTTTTCGATTAAAAGTACTTTATTATTGTTCAGACTCGCAGCATAGCCTGCCATAATTCCGCTGACGCCGCCGCCGATTACTATCGTATCGTACATGAGTTTGCTCCTTTTAGTTTTAAAGTATTCCCTAATCCATTATAATAATGGTTATGTTTATTATAGATAAGAAGGGTTAATATATGTCGGATCAGAAAAAAATGTTTCGCGGTACATTCCTTTTAACCGCAGCTACATTTACCACTCAGATTTTAGGAATGCTTTATTTAATTCCATTTTACAGCATTATGGGCGGGGAGGAAAACCTTGCTCTTTACGGTTACGCTTATACGCCGTACACGATTATGCTGTCGATTGCCGCAGCGGGTGTGCCCGGGGCGGTATCGAAATTCGTTGCGAAGTACAACGCGCTCGGTGCTTATGAAACCAGCGAGAAGCTTTATAAGTCAAGTCTTCTCGTGATGATGGCTTCAGGTATTCTTGCTTTTCTTGCTTTATATTTAATGGCGCCGGTTATCGCTGAAGCACAAAGTGCTGCAGGCGGCGGAGATCACCGCTGGAGCACTGAAGATATTACTGATATTATCCGCGTGATCAGTTTCGCAGTTATTATCGTACCATTTATGGCAACGTGGCGGGGAATATTCCAGGGTCATGAATCATTCGGCCCGACGAGCGCCTCATCGGTTGTTGAGCAGATTTTACGAATCGCAGTACTGTTATCGGGTGCGTTTATCGTAATTAATGTAATGGACGGTTCGATAAAGACCGCTAACGAAATTGCCGTGTTTGCTGCTTTCGTCGGTGCGGTCGGTGCAACGTTTACGCTGGCAATATTCTGGAGAAAACGAAAGCCGTTTTTAAAAGAACAGCAGAAACAGGATAAGAGCGGCATCAATTTATCGTACGGTGAAATGTATAAGGAAATTATCCGTTACGGTCTGCCGTTTATTATCGTCGGCATGAGTATTCCGGTCGTCTTATTCATCGACCAGATGACGCATAACAACGCACTGTCGCTTGCCGGTGTGCCGGGAAGCCTGCAGGACTCATGGTTCGGTATGCTGAACTTAACAACGCACAAACTCGTAATGATCCCAACGGCGTTCGCGTCGGCATTTGCGATTACAATACTGCCGTTCATTACGAAAAACTATCAGCAGAAACTGTTTGATAATGTACACCATCAGGTGAAATCGATGATTCTGATGCTGCTGTTCTTCGTCGTTCCGGCCGGCATGGGAATGATGATTTTATCAGCACCGGTTTATACTTCGTTTTACAGCTATAACGAAATCGGTATTATGATACTGACATTCTATGCGCCGGTCAGCATTATTATTTCGCTGTTCTCTGTGACGTGTTCAATCGTGCAGGGTATCGACAAGCAGAACCTGACATTTTACGTTGTTATCGTGATGCTTATTATTAAAGCGGCAATTAACATTCCGCTGATTATGAATTTCTATACAGTCGGTGCTGTGATGGGAACCGCAATTGCCCTCGGTGCCGGTGTGATTATGAACCTGATTATTATTAAAAAACACGGTAAAATCCGTTTCCGTGCATTTGTCGCACCGATATTCCAAATTATAGTATGTGCACTGGCGATGCTGCTTGCAGTGGAGATTGTATACTATCTGCTGCTGATGAATATCGATGAAATGACGACGCTGAACTCTGTACTGACACTCCTCGTTACAGTGCCGGCAGGAGTTATTGTCTACCTGTTTATTTCATTTAAAACAGGTCTTGCAGACGAAGTGCTCGGCGAACGTGCACAAAAAATACGCCGGAAAGTGAAGTTTTTATAATGAGACTGGATAAATATCTTGCGAATGCGAACCTAGGCAGCCGGAAGGAAGTAAACAAATTAATTAAAAAAGGCGAGATTACGGTCAACGGTAAAATCGTGAAGAGTCCGAAAACGGACGTGGGTTACGACGATGAGATTTTTTACATCGATGTTCCCATCATCCTTGAGGAATTTATCTACCTGATGATGAACAAACCGGACGGCGTCATCTCCTCAACAGAAGAGGGCCCGACGGAAACTGTAATCGATCTGATTGCTCATCCGCAGCAGGGGGAACTGTTCCCTGTCGGGAGACTCGATAAAGATACGGTGGGGCTGATGTTCATTACGAACGACGGCAAGCTTGCCCATCAGCTCCTCAGCCCGAAAAATGAGTACTGGAAAACGTATCATGTGACGCTTCGCGACGAAGTGACGAAAGCCGATATCGAAAGACTGGAAACGGGGATCGAGCTGAAGGACTTTACGACGAAACCTGCGAAGGCAAAACGTTTGAGCCCTCGTGAAGTGTCGCTGTCGATTACCGAAGGGAAGTTTCATCAGGTGAAGCGGATGTTTCTTGCCACCGGCAATGAAGTGGTCAAGCTGAAGCGGACGCACTTTGCAACGCTGACGCTTGATGAGACACTGGCGGAAGGCGGGTATCGCAGGCTGACCGAAAAAGAAATAAAAAATTTAAGCAATTAAGTTTATTAAATTGAAGTCAGGGTATATTTTATATTAAGTCCAATGTAAAACAATTTTATAATATGAGGTGTATCAAATGGGGAAACTATTTAATTTTGTATTTAGAGCGGGTGCATTACTCGGTATTGCATACGCTGCAAAAAAACTTGCAGACAATAAAGAATTAGTTAAAGAAGAATATGCGAAAGCGAAAGAAGATCCGAAAGCCTACGCACAGAACGTGCAGGAAAAAGCAACTGCAAAAGCGCAGGATGTTCAGGTGAGAGCTCAGGAGGAATATGCCAGAGCGAAAGAGGATCCGAAAGCATACGCACAAAATGTTCAGGATAAAGCGTCAGCCAAAGCTAAAGAAGTACAGGCTAAAGCAAATGAACAGATGGAAACTGCGAAATCAAAAGCTCAGGACGTACAGTCCAAAGCGAAAGATGAGTACGCGAGAGCAAAAGAAGACCCTGAAGCGTATAAGCAGGAATTAAAAGAAAAGGGTCAGAAAAAAGCTGACGAAGTGAAAAAGAAAGCAGAACAGACTAAGAACAAAGTGAAAAAAGAAGCGAAAGAAACTAAAAAAACAGTTAAAGGCGAAGAGGCCGGAGCGAAGCCGGATGCAGTCAACATGGACGATGTTGAGCAGAGAGAATCTGTACTTGCAGACGAAGGCGGGCTTTCTAAAAGCGAAGTCGAAAACTATGAAGAGGAACACAACGTTGATGTAGTCGATGAGGCCGGCGTTAGAGATGAAAATCATAACGTTCACGTCGTAACCGACAACAAAAAGAACAACAAATAACACTTTTTAAGAAGCCGCTGCTGCGGCTTCTTTTTTTATGAACAAACATAAAACTCACCGGTAATTTTTTCAGGTGTCTGCACGCTGAAATCTCCGGCTAAAAAGTATATAATAGAAGAAAATCTATTGCCGGAGCTGATAATTATGGATGCGAAACATTTAGTAAGTAAATATAAAGATGATTTAATCAATGATTTAATCGGTTTACTGTCGATCGACAGTGTTAAAGGGGAAGCCGTGAAAGATGCACCGGTCGGGGCAGGTCCGAAAAAAGCACTCGAGTTTATGATTGATCTTGGTGTGAAGGAAGGCCTGCCGGTGAAAACTGTCGATAATCTGGCCGGACATATCGAGTTTGGTGAAGGAAAAGATTTATTCGGTGTACTTGGTCACGTCGATGTAGTGCCTGCGGGTAAAGGATGGACGTCGGAACCGTTCGAACCTGTAATTAAAAACAATGAAATTATTGCACGTGGTGTACAGGATGACAAGGGGCCGACGATGGCTGCTTATTACGCACTGAAAATTTTACATAATGAGGGTTACAAATTTAACCAGCGCGTCCGTTTGATTGTCGGTACGGATGAAGAGTCTGACTGGCAGTGTACGGATGTATACTTCAAATCGGAAGAAATGCCGGGGGCCGGTTTTTCCCCGGATGCTGAATTCCCGGTCATTCACGGTGAAAAAGGGATTACGACGTTCAATATTGTCCAGTCGAATCTAGACGATGAGTACACTGACTCGGATATCGAACTGAAAGCATTTATTTCGGGAGAACGCTACAACATGGTGCCTGAATCTGCAGAAGCGAAACTGAAAGTACTGAGTCAGATGAGCTCGATTATTCAGGCGTACGAAGGGTTTATCCGTAAAACAGGACTTGATGGGAAGTATGAAATCGACGGCGGTTTCCTGAAACTTGAGCTGTCAGGTAAAAGTGCACACGGCTCGATGCCGGAAGAAGGTGTGAACGCAGGAACCGAACTGCTTAAATTCCTGTCAGAAGTCGAACTCGACAAAAATGGCAGTGAGTTCGTTAAATTTGCCGGAGAGTACATTACGGATAATTTAACAGGAGAAGAGTTTAACATGGCACACACTCATGAAGAGATGGGCAGTGTGAGTGTGAATACGGGAATGATTAACTATACTGAAGTCGACGGCGGAATTTTCGGTGTAAACTTAAGGTACCCGGAAGGACTTGATTTTGATGCGGGTATTAAGGCACTGGAAGAGGCTGTTAAAGAATCGGGCTTTACTATAGAAGACATCAGTAATCAGGTACCGCACTATGTCGATAAAAATAATCCGCTTGTGCTGAAACTGATTGACAGCTACCGTAAACATACGGACGATGACAGGGAAGCATTTACCATCGGCGGGGGAACTTATGCACGCACACTTGAAACGGGTGTTGCTTTCGGTGCGATGTTCAAAAATACAGTCGATACGATGCACCAGAAAGACGAGCGTATGAACATCGATGAACTGATGCTGGCAACAGCAATTTATCTCGAAGCGCTGTATGCGGTGTGTATAGAACAGTAGAAGAGGCCTGCTCCTGTCTGCACTTTTGAATAATATACAACGTTGTAACAATAGTTGTAATTATAACCGGATATCAGGGTACAGTGTATGATGAAGAATGAAATCGTCTATTCCCAGAAGGCGTAAAACCTGTTATACTAACATTTGCTTCTTTGCCCGGAGCAGCAGTTAAAACTGAGCGGCCGGGTGAGAAATGGGCGATGAAATACAGTACATCATTCAGTTAACTTTAAACAACATTTTGTTTAGTGTATAATAATTTATCTGAACAACATCACAGTAACTGTGTACTAACATTCAGTTGGCAAAAGTATTCCATCTTTTGTCCTTGAAATAAAACATTAAACCCGATAAAATTTTAAACACGAACTAAATTTGCGCTATCTAATTTATTTTATAGCGCAAATTTTTATTTGAACGATGAAACGAGGTGTAAGAATTGGATCATTTCTATCAACTCGGCTGGCAATTAGATCCTTTGGGAGGTCCATCGGGCGAAGCTTATAAAGCGGAGCAGGACGGACGTAAACTATTCCTTAAAAGAAATGCCAGCCCTTTCCTCGCGGCGTTATCAGCTGAAGGCATCGTCCCGAAACTCGTTTGGACAAAACGGATCGAGACGGGCGAAGTGGTAACTGCACAGCATTGGAAAAATGGCCGGGAGTTGACACGTGAAGATATGGGAGGGCTGCGCGTCGCAGCACTGATGAGTAAGATACACACATCAGAACCGTTGCTCACGATGTTAAAACGGCTGGGTATGAAACCTATGCTGCCGGAAGTTTTACTCAATAAAATACAGTCTTCATTATCTCCGAAAGTAAATGCCCATCACGTCGTTAGAAATGCTATCCAATACCTCGAAAACGCAGTGCCGGAAATTGAGGTTGCAGATTGCAGAGTATGTCACGGTGACGTCAATCATCACAACTGGCTTTTATCGGACACGGATGAATTATTCCTCGTGGACTGGGAAGGCGCAATGATCGCGGACCCTGCCATTGATTTAGGGATGATTTTATATCCATATGTCGATCACAGCGAGTGGGACAGCTGGCTTCAGAACTACGGGATTGAACTCGACAACGACCTTCGTTCCCGCATGAAGTGGTACACATTCGTACAGGCGATAACGATGATTCAGTGGTATGAAGACCGTAAACGTTTCACAGAGATGAACGAATGGATCTTATTCCTGTCTAAAGTAATGGATAAAGACCGTCTTATTTAATAATTGAGAGTAGTGAATATTTTTGAGAATGCGCAACAAACCGTGGGCAATTGATTACCTGCAATCAAATAACCACATTGTGGATGTCAACAGCACTTACAGTAAGAAAATCAAAGAGTTTTTCAGTACAGACCAGCCGCTGCACATTGAAGTGGGCACGGGTATGGGTACGTTTATTACAACGCTTGCACAGCGTAACCCGGACATTAACTATGTCGGTATTGAACTGGATAAAAACGTCTTGATCCGCGTAACGGAAAAAGTACTCGAACTTGGTCTTACCAACGTGAGACTGCTTTTACTCGATGCGAATACACTGATGGACTACTTCAACGAAGACGAAGTCGACAAAGTGTATTTAAACTTCTCCGATCCGTGGCCGAAAAACCGTCATGCTAAACGGAGACTGACTCACAGCAACTTTTTAACAAGCTATAAACAGCTGCTGAAACAAGACTCAATCGTTGAATTTAAAACGGACAACAGAGGACTATTCGAATTCAGCCTGATGTCGATGAACGCATTCGGCATGAAATTTGAAAATCTTGACCTCGATGTTCACGATGACGAGCACGAAGATAATATCCGTACCGAGTACGAGGAGAAATTCTCGCAGCGCGGACATAAAATATATTGGATTCAAGCATCTTTCTAATACGGAAGGTGCTTTTTTATATTCGTGTATTATCCATTAAAGAATGTTAAAATGTAAGGATAAAGAACATTTGGAGTGGAGGAATATAATGACACAGTTCGATTTCAACAAAACAACGTCAAGAGAAGGTACATACAGTGTTCAGTACGACGGCACCGAAGCGTTATTCGGAGCAAAAGGACTTGAACCTTTCTGGATTGCGGACATGGATATTGAAACACCTGAAGCGGTCAGGGATGCGATTAAAAATCGTCTCGACAACGGGATTTTCGGTTATACAATGTGGCAGAACGAGCGTTTTTACGAACCGGTTAAACACTGGTGGAAAACACGTTTTAATATTTCTTTAAACGACGAAGACATTCATTATGCAGCGTCGGTATTATATACTGTCGGCGAAGTGATGAGACAGAAGACAAACGAAGGAGACGGCGTGATTTTAACGACGCCTTCATACAACTCATTCCCGAACTTAATTAAAGGGAACGACCGTAAAAGAGTGGAGACGCCACTGCTTTACAATGAAGAAAAGAAAGAGTATTACCTGAATACAGAGGAATTCCGCAGTCTGTGCAGCCGTGAAGACGTTACATTATACATTCACTGTAATCCGCACAACCCGACAGGTAAAGTCTGGTCGAAAGAAGAACTGCTTGAAATTAAAAATATCTGTCAGGAGAACGGGGTTTATCTGATCAGCGATGAGATTCATATGGATTTCGTCCGTCCGAAAGAAGACTTTGTATCCATGGTTTCACTTCTTGAAGACGATGATCCGGTTCTTGTAACGACGGGCCTCGGAAAATCATTTAACCTGGCGAGTATTCCGCACTCTTATTACATTACGAAAGACAAAAAAATTACAGCAGACATCAATACTGCAATGGGGAGCAGATATAATGTCAACACAGCGTCGAGTCTGGCACTGGCTGCACTTGAAGCGGCATATACAGAATGCGGCGAATGGGTCGATCAGCTGAACGAACATATTGAAGGCAACTTTAAGTTAATCAGCGATTATATAGATGAACATCTGGCGGATTATTTATCATTTGATATTCCGAAGTCGACATATCTCGGATGGATCAGCTTTGAAAAGTCCGGCCTTGACGCACAGGAAGTTCATAAAGCGTTAGTGGAAGTCGGCGGCATCGCGGTATCACCGGGCAAGCTGTATCTGGATGATGAGAATAATCATTTCAGAATCAATGTTGCATCAGGCAGAACGCGTATCGAGGATGGCCTTGAACGAATCAGAAAAACATTTGAACATTTAAGCAAATAAAAAATCATGGGGATTACTGGACAGTAATCTCCATGATTTCAGCTGTGTAAGGATCTGCAAGGAAGTTATATTTCACCGTGTTTTCATCGTTGCCTACGTGCAGCACGCCGCTTACCGTATTAGTGTTTAAACCGAAACGGTTTTGGCCGTCTGCCTGATAGTCGAGCGAAATGAATGAAATATCTTCGAACTGAAGGTGCAGGTTATCGACAATTTTTTTCGTGTCGACTCTGCGGTGCATTAATAACCAGACAACAAGCGGAATAATCGTTACAGCTAATAATGTGGATATAATCAAATTACGCTTCATATGTACATCCTCCTTATGAAGTAGTTTAACATAGAATATTAACTAAATAACAATTAAAAGGGGTATTTTCATGGAACTGACGAAAAAAACAATGGAAAGAATGAAAGCACTGACAGAACTTCACGGGGCACCGGGATTTGAAGATAAAGTACGTGAATATATGAGAAAAGAACTGTCGGAGCACGCTGATGAAATTATTCAGGACGGGCTCGGCGGTATCTTTGCGGTGAAGAAGAGCAAAAAAGAAAATGCACCGAAAGTACTCGTGGCTGCACACATGGACGAAGTCGGCTTTATGGTGACGGAACTGACAGACAACGGATTTATTAAATTTACTCCGCTTGGCGGCTGGCCGACGGACGTGCTGTTAAGCCAGCGCTTCTCAGTGCGCACATCTTCAAATGAAGAAATTACGGGAGTAATCGGCAGCGTACCTGTTCACTTCAGAAGAGGCGACAACAAAGAAACAAAAATTTCTGATATGCTTCTTGATGTCGGTGCAGATTCAAAAGACGAGCTGCTGGAAATGGGCATTAATTTAGGCGATTCAATCGTTCCGAAAGTAGATTTCCAGATGCTTAAAAATGAGAAGAAATTACTCGCAAAAGCATGGGATAACCGTTACGGCTGCCTGATTGCAATCGAAGCACTCGAGTCGCTGAAAGATACGGACTTAGACTGCGACCTGTATATCGGTGCAAACGTGCAGGAGGAAGTCGGGCTCCGCGGTGCGAAGGCAAGTGCGAATATGATTCAGCCGGACCTTGCTTTTGTCGTTGACTGTTCACCAGCAAACGACATGATGGGCAAAAAAGAAGACCTTGGCAAACTGGGTGAGGGCACGCTGCTCCGTCTGTTTGACCGGACGATGATACTGGCGCCGAAAATGCGTCAGTTCCTGCTCGATACGGCGAAAGAATCGGATGTAAAATATCAGTACTACCATTCACCGGGCGGAACGGATGCGGGCAGCATTCACGTTTCAGGTAATGGTGTGCCGTCGGCAGTAGTCGGCATCTGTTCGCGTTACATCCACACAGCGAATTCTATTATAAATTATGAGGACTATTTCCATGCGCATAATTTATTAACGTCGCTGATTAAAAAAGTAAATAATGAAACCGTAGAAAACATCCGGGGGTAAGTAATGAAAAATTTACTTCACCGCTGGTTTATAGAAGCGATGAGCTTTATGGCGCTCGGTTTATTCGGAACATTAATTATCGGACTGATTATTAATACAGTCGCAGATTATGTTCCGCCGCTCGCCGGCTTATCTGTCATTGGGAATACAGCGCAGAGTTTAACAGGTGCTGCAATTGGTGTTGCGATTGCTTACGGCTTAAAATCACCGCCGCTCGTCATTTTTTCAGTGTTGGCTGTCAGTCAGCACGCATATGATCTCGGCGGGGCGGCTGCGAGTTATATCGTCAGCTTAATCATTATAGAAACAGCGAGACTGTATCAGAAGAAAACAAAACTGGATATTATCGTTACGCCGTTTCTCACTTTAATTATCGGTATGCTGCTCGCCGGACTGATCGGTGAAGCGGTCGGCGGTGTGATGACAGGACTCGGGGACTTTATCGTCTTCAGTACGGAACAGCGGCCGTTCGTTATGGGAATACTCGTCAGCGTTGTCTTCGGCATTACGCTGACTGCGCCGCTGTCCAGTGCAGCGCTGGCACTGATGCTTGATTTAAGCGGTATTGCAGCAGGTGCTGCGGTCATCGGCTGCTGCTGCCACATGGTGGGACTTGCTGCGATGAGCTACAGAGACAACGGCGTATCCGGCGTCATTTCGATCGGTGTCGGCACATCGATGCTGCAAGTGCCGAACGTTTTACGCAATCCGTTCGTTATCGCACCGCCGGTCATTGCGAGTGCAATAATTGCGCCGATTATGACAGTGTTTTTCCCGATGGAAAACAACGCTGCAGGTGCCGGAATGGGAACGAGCGGATTTGTCGGCCAGATTATGGCGATTGAAACGATGGGGCTGACAACGTCCACTGTAGTGCTGATTGCAGTGTTTCATATCGTTTTACCTCTAATTGTAACTCTGATATTCTATAAACTGTTTAGCTTTTACGGGTTTATTAAACAGGGCGATCAAATTATTAGTTTAGGTAAATAAAACAGGAGGTAAATCATGAATATATATAAAATGCGTGATCTTGTAATTGAAGGAATTACCAAAAAACGGGATGACGTGTCACATAAATTCGACCGCGAAAAAGAAGAACTTCGTGTAGAGCGCAAAGACAACGGTCAGGGAATTACAATTGCTTTGGCAAAAGCACTGAATAAAGCGAAGAATGATGATAAAATTATAGATGAACTTGTGTACTATATCGATGAATCATTAACGCGTATGGGCGCTGAAAATATCGATGCGGCAACTGCGACAATATATCCTGTTGTACGTGCAACGAGTTTCCCGGAAGAAACAAAAGGCGGGGAGAAGTTTATCATTACACCGCATACGAATGAAACGCGCATATATTACGCGGTAGATTTCGATAAAAGTTACCGCCTGATAGACGAGGCGCTGCTTGAATCACTCGGCATGTCGGAAGAAGACTTGAAAGTACTTGCGGATAACAATTTAAAGAACCTGCCTGTTGAAATTAAAAAACAGACGGTTCAGGAAAACGACTTTTACTTCATCAATCATAACGATGGTTACGATTCATCGCGTATTCTGAATACCGCATTCCTGCATGAGATGCTCGGTAAAACCGAAGGTGAAATGCTCGTCGGTCTGCCGCACCAGGACGTGCTGATTATCGCAGACTGTAAAAATAACGTGGGCTATGACATTATGGCCCAGATGATGATGCAGTACTTTACAGAAGGCCTGACGCCGATTACATCACTGTCGTTCTCATACGACGGTACGAAGCTGCAGCCTGTTTTTATTTTAGGGAAGCAGAGAAATTACAACAAAAAATCAAACAGTGAAGAAAGTAGTGAATAATGTGAGACTCACATATAACAAAAATATCGGTGATGTATTACTGGTAACATTAAGAAAAACAGAAGAAGTATCATATGAGCATAACGGTGACATTACGCTGATTAAAGACGGTGCTGAAGTAATCGGCCTGAACATCTTTAATGCTGACAGCAATCTTGCTCTTGAAGGCACTGATATTAACGACTATGAAACAATGGTGCCGCGTATCAATGAACTGCTGCAGAAAAACGGCATTGAGCCGCTTGAATTTGATCTGACGCCGAAGTTTATCGTCGGTAAGGTAATTGAAAAAGAATCACATCCAGATGCGGATAAATTAAATGTGACGAAAGTTGACGTCGGTACAGAAGTGCTGCAGATTGTCTGCGGTGCTCCGAACGTCGATGCCGAGCAGAAAGTTGTCGTTGCACGTGTCGGCGCCGTAATGCCGGGAGGATTATATATTAAACCGTCACAGCTGCGCGGAGTGGATTCAAACGGTATGATTTGTTCGAAAAAAGAGCTTAACTTAAAAGATGACGGGGTAAAAGGTATTTATGTTTTAGACGACAGCTATAGTGTCGGCGAACCATTCCCGGTCGGATAAAAGGTGAGATTAAATGACAAGAAGACGAAGACGAGAATTTGATAAGGAACGCCACGACAGAGACCAGAGCAGAGAAGCATTTAAATTTCCTCTCGATATCGACAGTGATGAGACAAGCACAAAATCGGTCACTCCGCTGGATTCACCGCCTGCTTATGTCAGACGCCCGCAGCGTGAAACGAAATATACTGCATCAAAACCTTCGGTTAAGCGCCCGACGAGAATGACAATATCTAAAGCGCGTCAGGTGCCGTCGTCAATTTACGGTATGAAGAAACCGGAACGCACCGAACGCGACGAGCGTGAAATTTATCTTGAGAAATTTAAGAATTATAATTCTGTCATTGTGGATAAAATTGTTCAGGAACGTACGCAGCGTGAAAAGCGCAAGGATAAACAGAAAATGCAGGAACAGCAGCGCCGTGCTGAACTCGCTGCGCTGAAAAAGAAACGCGATGCTCAAAAAGCGAACGGCGAACCCGTACGACAAAAGCAAAAACCGGCACCGCGGGACAAACAGCGTGATACACTGAGTGTCCTGGGTTCAAAGCAGGATAAACTGCGTGAAAAACAGCAGGCGGCATCCGGCAGACGCGTCGGCCCGAATGTTACCCAGCCCGGAATCAGTATGCTCGGCAGTTCCCAGGCAGCGGATTACAAAGAACCGGATAACGGCCTCTGGAAGAAAATTGACGCTGCATTTATTAACCTGAATGTTGAAGGACGTGTAATCAGCTACACTTCAAACGGCATAATCGGCCGCTATGAAGTCAAACTGAACAGAGCGTTCAGAGTCAGTAATATTCCGAGGCTTAATGCTGCATTAAAAGAAGAACTGAATCTCGATGAACTCCGCATTATGAGTCCGCTTATCGGGACATCAAATATCGGACTGGAAGTGCCGCTTGAAAATGCGCGTCCGATCACTTTCCGCACGCTGTTTGAATCGAGCAGCCTGAAACTGAGAAAGAGCGACTACAAGTTTGCGGTCGGTAAAACTGTGGATGATAAAATCTTCAGTTACGAACTGTCAAAAGCAGGCCATATTTTAATTCACGGCAATCAGCCGAATTACGACACTAACGTAACGGACAGTATTCTTCTGTCGCTCCTGATGAACCATAATTCAAGCGACCTGAAGATTGCTGTCGCAGCAGAAGACGACAAGTACGACGACTATTTGGATGTACCGCATTCATTCGGACCGAGACTTTCGCCGGCTGATCCTGAAACGCTGAAGCTGTTTCTGCATGAGCTGAACGAGCGCAGCGTGGCGTTCAGACGTGCACATGTCAGAAACATTCAGAGCTACAACAGCCGCGTAAAATTCGAATCGAAAAAAGCGACATTAGTTATTATCATCGATGATCTTGCAGCACTGCTTGAAAGTAAAAACCCGGACGCAGTACGCGCCCTGATACAAATATTAAAACAGGGGAAACCGCTTGGAATTCATGTAATCGCGAATTATATGAAGGCCGATGACGGAATCCGTTATGAACTTCTGCAGCTGCTGCAGACGAAAATTGCATTTTACGATGCAGGAAACAATGCAGTCAGCGGGACTGATGAACTGACACAGGGCAATGATGCACTTGCTGTCATTCCGACGTCGAACAAACCGAACCGTATTTCAATCGGCGCGGTCAGCAAAACAGTTAAACAAAGTGTGTTTGATCACATAAAACATAATAATCGATGAAAGATTGGTGTAATCGTGAAGAAATATCATTTTATCGGAATTAAGGGTGCGGGAATGAGCGCTCTTGCTCAGGTGCTCCATGACATAGGTCATGAAGTGCAGGGCTCTGATATTGAAAACGAAGTATTTACAGAAGGTCCGCTGCGTAATAAAGGGATAAAGATACTGCCTTTTACAGAAGACAATATCGTTGAAGGCATGACTTATATTGCCGGGAACGCATTTAAAGATGATCACCCGGAAATTAAAAAAGCAACAGAGATGGGTTATGAAGTCATCCGCTATCATGTATTTTTAGCCGACTTTATGAGCGAGTATATTTCAATTGCCGTTACCGGTTCACACGGTAAAACGTCGACGACGGGACTGTTGTCGCACGTAATGAACGGTGATGTGGAGACGACATACCTGATCGGTGACGGTACAGGATTCGGTCTGCCGGAAAGTAAATATTTTACGTTTGAATCATGTGAATACAAACGTCATTTTCTGAGCTACTATCCCGACTATGCAATCATTACAAATATTGACTTTGATCACCCTGACTACTTTAATGATATTTCAGATGTAGTGGATGCATTTAAGGAAATGGCTTCACAGGTGAAGAAATGTATTATTGCCTACGGTAACGATCCTCATATCGGGGAAATTAAAAATGAAGTGTCATCGATGCTCACTTACGGTATTGACAGTGACGATGATATCGTCGCAAAAAATATTAAGGTGACAGAAAACGGCACTGTATTTGACGTGACGATAAAAGGCGAGCACTTTGATACATTCAGAATTCCGATGTACGGGGACCACCTCGTATTAAACTCGCTTGCTGTTATCGGAGTGTGTTACTTAGAAAAACTGGATATTACACTGATCAAGGAATCGTTCTTTAACTATAAAGGTGTAAAACGCCGTTTCTCTGAAACGAAACTGCATAACATGGTCATCGTAGATGACTACGCACATCACCCGAAAGAAATCGATGCAACGCTTGAAACAGCACGTAAAAAATATCCTGACCGTGAAATTATTTCGGTGTTCCAGCCGCATACATTTTCCCGTACGGAGAAATTCCTGCAGGAGTTCGCAGATGTGCTGTCGACGTCCGACAAGGCATATATCGTAGATATATTCGGTTCGGCACGTGAAGCGAGCGGCAGTTTATCGAGTAAGGACCTGGTCGATTTAATACCCGGTGCAGAACTGCTGACTGAGGCGGATCTTGAACGTCTCGACAAACACGCAGACGGTGTAATTATATTCATGGGCGCAGGAGACATCCAGAAATATGAGAAACGTTTCACTGAACTGCTCTCTTAAAAATAACGGAAAGTTATATAAATTAAATGTTTATATCATTGTGAATTAGGTTATGATAATTAAGAATACAGAAAAGAAATATTGGAGGCGTTAGAATGGATTGGCAAATAGTATTATATATTGCCGCGGGTATTGCCGCGATTGCATTTTTAGTATTATGTATCGCAATTGCAGTTGTACTGTTCTCGGTTAAGAAAAACCTGGACCACGTAGCCAGCACATTAGATGGACTGGATGGACAGATTCAGGGGATTACAAGAGAGTCAACAGATCTTCTGCACAAATCAAATCGTTTAGTTGAAGATATTCAAGGTAAATCTGAAAAACTTAATGCTGTAGTTGATGCAGTACAGGGTGTTGGTTACTCGGTAACTAACTTAAACGACTCGGTCGACCGTGTAACGAATTCAATTACACATAACATTTCTCAAAATGAAGAGAAAATTTCACAGGTAGTACAGTGGTCAAATGTTGCAATGGAAATTGCAGACAAATGGCAGATCAGACAGCAGCAGCGCAACAGAGCTTATACTAAAGTGAATGTGGACGGACAGTCAGAGAATTTATAAGTCTCAGTGATTGATCCCGTGTTGGAGGTTAAATCATGGAAACGTATAATAGAGACAGACATGTCAAAGGCGTTGAGAGCTACGATGCTCAAATCGAAACATCTACCGGCCGTGACTTCACGATCGGCCTCGCTCTCGGCCTATTCGTCGGTGTTGTAGGCGGTCTGTTTATCGCTCCTAAATCAGGCGATGCTTTAAGAGATGATATTAAAAAAATCCAGGATTCTGTTGTGAATGAACAGAACGACGGACCTTCATTCACTGAAAAGCTCGATGAAAAGGTCAGCGAAGTCAAACAGGCTGTTAAGGACAAGAAAGCTGAAATGGATGAGAAGTCGAGAGTTAAAAAACTCGATGCTTCTGAAGTTCAGGTTCAGCAGCAGGCTATCAGGGAAGAAGCGGCAGACAGTAATCTGCAGCGTCCAAATGTAGTCGATATGTCTAAATACGCTGAAAAAAGCCAGAAAGAGCCTAAATAATTCAGTCACATTGCGTGACTGAATTTTTTTGTTATAAAATTGTTACATATACAGTACCATTCAGGCCGAGAATTTGGTATTATAGATTAAAACGTTTACATTTTCACATTAGACTCGGAGGGATAATATGACAGTTACTATATACGATGTGGCTAGAGAAGCAAAAGTCTCAATGGCAACAGTTTCTAGAGTCTTAAATGGTAATCCAAACGTCAAACCTGAAACAAGAAAGAAAGTTAAAGATGTTATAGATAGATTAAACTATCGCCCGAATGCGGTGGCAAGAGGACTTGCAAGCAAAAAAACGACAACAGTCGGCGTAATCATTCCGGACATTTCAGACCTTTACTATTCAGCGTTGGCGCGTGGACTGGAAGACATCGCAGAAATGTATAATTACCAGATTATCATTACAAATACGGACCAGGATCCGAAAAAAGAACGCAATGCTTTTTTAAACCTTGTCAGCAAACAGGTGGACGGCATTATTTTCCTTGGCGGAAAACTGAGCAGCGACGTGCTGCAGGACATTGAAACTTCAAAAGTACCTGTAGTGATTTGCGGTTCAGGAGAAGAAGCCAACGACATTCCAAGTGTCAACATCAATTATTATGAAGCGGCGAAAGAAGTCGCTGCAAAACTGATTGCTGATGATACTAAAAACATCTGCTTCGTTACAGCAGGATATTCACGTTACCAGGAATCACGTATGATTGAAGGAATGAAAGAGGCATACAGTGATGCAGGGTTAAACGGTGACGACTACTTATTGACAGAAGACGCTGAGGACTACGATAAAGGTAAGGAAATCTTCGGCAAACTGCTTGAAACTGAGCGCGACGCTGTTATCGTAATCAGTGATGAAACAGCAATTGGAATTCTGCATGGCGGACACGATCACGGTGTGGCAATGCCGCAGCGCCTGCAGATTGTCAGCTGTTCAAACACAAGACTCGTGACGATGGTTAGACCTAAGATTTCAAGCATTGCTGTCCCATTATATGACCTTGGTGCAGTAGGAATGAGACTTCTGACTAAACTGATGAACGAAGAATCAGTGGACTCCACATCAGTGGAACTCCCTTACAGCATCGACTACCGTACAACAACAAGATAATATATTATTTGAGAACCGGGCTGCCTGAAGAGGGTGGCCCGGTTTTTATTTTTTGTTTTTCGGAGCGGGTGTATTTTGGGGGTGTTGGGGTTGCGTTGGTTGAGTTGGTTGCGTTGGTGTTCTATGAGGGGCGTTCATAGGAATCCTGGGGGTTTGGAAGCTCTATGAGAAGGGTTCATAGGGATTTTTGGGGGTTAGAAGTTCTATGAGAAGCATTCATAGAAATCCGAACGCTCTAGAAGTTCTATGAGGGGTGTTCATAGGAATCCTGAGGGGTTAGAAGTTCTATGAGAGGAGCTCAAAGGAATCCTGGGGGTTTGGAAGTTCTATGAGAAGAGCTCATAGGAATCCTGGGGGTTTGGAAGTTCTATGAGAAGAGCTCATAGGAATCCTGGGGGTTTGGAAGCTCTATGAGAAGAGCTCATAGGAATCCTGGAGGTTTGGAAGCTCTATGAGAAGAGCTCATAGGAATCCTGGAGGTTTGGAAGTTCTATGAGAAGCGTTCATAGGAATCCTGGGGGTTTGGAAGCTCTATGAGAAGCGTTCATAGGAATCCTGGAGGTTTGGAAGCTCTATGAGATGCGTTCATAGGAATCCGAACGGTTTAGAAGCTCTATGAGACGACTTCATAGAACGCCAAACCCGCCATCAAAACGCATTCAAAAAAGCTGCACAGACAAAGTCCGCACAGCTTAAAATTTATCCGCTCTTACTGCTCCAGATACATCAGTACCCGGTCGAGTGTTGTTTTATTTTTCTCAGAAATTTCGACTCTTCTCGGTATATCGGTAAAGTCTTCAAGTGTATCTTCCCACAGTACGGGGAAGTCCACTTCACATTTCGTTTCATATTTCTCGATAAACACCTCGGGCAGCCTGCCTGAAGGTACATCGATATTTTTCATCGCAAGCCAGATCTGACTCCACATGCGAGGTACGACCTGCCATATGTTATATCCTCCGCCGCCGACCGCAATCCATTTGCCTCCGGTGTACTTATCCGCCATATCTCGGACAAAGCGGGGGATTTCCTCATATGATTTTGATGTCAGCGACAGATGGGTCATAGGATCCCGGAAGTGGGCGTCCACACCGTTCTGACTCAAAATAACATCCGGTTCGTAAGTCTGCACAACACGCTCGAGACTTTCTTTAAATACTTCGAGAAATGATGCGTCTTCTGTAAATGCGTCAATCGGCAGATTCACGGTGTAGCCGAAGCCTTCCTCAGTCCCGCGTTCTGTCGCACTGCCTGTTCCCGGAAACAGATAGCGTCCGGTTTCATGAATGGAGTAGGTGATGACATCTTTCCGGTTATAAAATGTCCACTGCACGCCGTCTCCGTGATGGGCATCAGTATCGATATACAGTACCTTTTTGCCGTATTTCTTAGCAATGTACTCGCAGGCGATTGCTGTATCGTTGTACACACAAAATCCGCTCGCTTTTCCGCTGAAACCGTGATGAAGTCCGCCGGCAAGACTCAGCGCCTTATCTGTCTGTCCGGTCATAACGAGATCAACAGCTGTCAGTGTTGCACCGACGAGTGCGGCACATTTCTCATGCATATTTTCAAAGCTCGGTGTATCTTCAGAATCCAGTCCGTATTTTGCGAGTTCTTCCGGGGACAGCTTCCCGTGACCTGCAGCACGTACAGCTTCAATGTAATCGGCAGTATGTACGAGCGCGAGTTCTTCGTCAGTAGCCATACGCGGTTTAATAACATCCTCATCATTTAAAAATCCGGCATCCGTTAATAAATCCGTCGTCAGCTTCAAGCGCATCTGATTAAAAGGATGAGTATCATTAAACCGGTATTTAAGCAGTTCATCATTGTAAACATACAGGGGTTTCATTATGACATCTCGCTCGGATCCAGCACGTTAAATCCGGATTCCTTTAATTTTTCTATAGCAATTAACGGATTCATTGCATCGATGCGCAGCACGATGATTTTATGATCTTTTTTAACGGCATTCGGATAAATTGAAATGCTGACAATTTTAATATTTAAATTTTTAAATACTTTGCCGATATCATAAATAACACCCATGCGGTCTTTTATATCGATTTCTATAATTGAGCCGGGCTCTTTAATTCCCGTCAGTTCAAGGAACGTATTCAGCATATCTTTCTGCGTGACAATACCGACTATTTTTTTGCCGCGCATTACGGGAATTGCCCCGATTGCAAAATGATAAAAATCTTTCGCAATTTCTTCTACAAAGTCGAGCGGATGGCACGTCGTCACCTGCTGACGCATAATTTTGCCGAGTTCAAGGTCGAGCGACAGATCAGTATCGCCGTTTGCGATGGACGGCAGCGCCAGGTTCACGTCCTTATCGGAAATAATACCTGCCAGATTATTCTCGTCATCCACGATCGGGATGTGACGGATGGACAGGCGGCTCATCATGTTCATCGCTTCATGAATCGTATCGTTGACGTGGAGTGTTTCCACGGGAGAAGTCATAATTCTTTCTACTAGCATTTACTATCGCGCCCCTCGTTAAATTAAAAATCGGTTTTTAAATCGTATCTCATCAAACTGCTGCATCTGTTTATCGTTAATATTTTTCCCGATACGCGCCATCAGCGTATTGGCAGGGTGGCCGGTAATTTCCGGATCGTTTGTCTGAAACACTTCGTAATCCGCACGCTTCATTAAACGGATCATCAGGTCTTTATATTCGTAGACATCGAGTCCTGAATTTTTCAAATCCCAATGCCAGTAATATTCCGTCGTGATGATAATATAGTTTTCGATAAAATCATCGTATGTCGAGAGTTCCAGCATTTTACCGCCGAGTCCGAAGCTGCGGTAGGGCAGAGCCACCTCCACGGCACCCAGTTCCATAATGAATGGATGGTTGCCGTCGGACCACCGTTCAAGCGGGTCCGGATGAAGAAAGGTAATGTATCCGATAATATGATTGTCTATATGACTGACAATTATGCGTCCTTCCGGCAGTTCAGCAATTTCAAGCAGTGCCTGAAATTGCTCGGAAGGCCGTCTGAATGCGGTTAAATTATCATCAAATGTATATGTTTTTAAAGTGTCACTGTCCAGAGGACCTTCGATAATGACAGTGTCCATGTCAGTTTTCGCTTCAATTTTAAAGTAATGCTTCTGATGCTTCAATGGAACACCCCTTTTTAAAGTAATCAAAGATTATCAAAAATTATATTCACAATCATTATATATTATTGATAAACTATACTAAAGTGAAAGCGTTTTTATTTCACTTAAAATAAAATTTTTTAAAAATTTAATCGTTTTCATAGAATTCTGAACTGTCTTTCAATATAATGGCTTTATGAAAGCGAAATCATAAATACAACCGAAGGGTGTCGTTAGGAATGAAAGTAGAACTTTACAAAGCAACAGATCAACACGCAAACATGCCGGATTACAAAACGGCAAAAGATAATTTCTCATGGGAAGAAATTGAGAAAGAATTTTCATGGTATGAATCAGGAAAAGTGAATATGGCTTATGAAGCTATTGATAAACACGTGGACGAAGGGCACGGCGATAAAATCGCACTGCACTATAAACTGGATGACGACATTCAGTCGTTTACATTTAAAGAGATGAAAGAGAACTCAAATAAAGCGGCCAACTTACTGAAAAATGCCGGTGTAAAAAAAGGGGACCGTGTATTTATCTTTATGGCGCGTTCACCGGAGTTATATTTTGCACTGCTTGGTGCACTGAAAATCGGTGCAATAGTCGGACCGTTATTTGAAGCGTTTATGGAAAAAGCAGTAAGGGACAGAATGGAAAACAGTGATGCTTCAACAATTGTGACTACACCGGAACTGCTGCCGAGAGTACCTGTAGATGAGCTGCCTCATCTTGAAAATGTTATCGTTTCAGGCGATGATGTGGATGAGAAATATATCAGTTATAAGAAAGAATTCGAGAAAGCTTCTACGGAATTTGACATCGAATGGCTGGATAAAGAAGACGGTTTAATTCTTCATTATACAAGCGGTTCAACAGGCCAGCCTAAAGGTGTGCTGCACGCTCAGTATGCGATGGTGCAGCAGTATATTTCAGGTAAGTATGTCCTCGATTTAAAAGAAGACGATGTTTACTGGTGTACAGCTGACCCGGGCTGGGTTACAGGAACTTCATACGGAATTTTCGCTCCGTGGCTGAACCGTGCAACAAACGTTATCGTCGGCGGAAGATTCTCTCCGGAATCTTGGTACGGTGCGCTCGAAGAGCTGAAAGTGACCGTCTGGTACAGTGCACCGACAGCGTTCAGAATGCTGATGGGCAGCAGCGACAATGTCGTTGAGAAATACGATTTATCTGCATTAAGACATGTGCTTTCAGTAGGGGAACCGTTAAACCCTGAAGTTGTTAAATGGGGGATGGAAGTATTCAACCTGCGCATTCACGATACGTGGTGGATGACTGAGACAGGAGCACACATGATCGTTAACTTCCCGTCCATGGACATTAAAGGCGGATCAATGGGTAAACCGCTGCCGGGTGTTGAAGCGACGATTATCGATGATCAGGGGAATGAACTGCCGCCAAACCGCATGGGCAACCTTGCTATGAAATCGGGCTGGCCGGCGATGATGCGTGAAATTTATAAAAACAAGCCGAAGTACGATTCATATTTCATCGGTGACTGGTACATTTCAGGTGACTCGGCATACATGGATGAAGATGGATATTTCTGGTTCCAGGGCCGTGTGGACGATGTCATCATGACAGCAGGAGAACGTGTCGGACCGTTTGAAATCGAGTCCAAACTCGTCGAACATGAAGCGGTTCAGGAAGCGGGGGTTATCGGTAAGCCGGACCCTGTGCGCGGAGAAATTGTTAAGGCGTTTATCGCGCTGAGAGACGGTTATGAGCCGACTGATGAGCTTAAAGAAGAAATCCGCGTCTTTGTTAAGAACGGACTTGCAGCGCATGCAGCGCCGCGGGAAATCGAATTTAAGGACAGCCTGCCTAAGACACGAAGCGGTAAAATCATGAGACGTGTGCTTAAAGCATGGGAACTTGACCTTCCTGCCGGTGACTTATCGTCGATGGATGACGACTAAAATTTACAATTTATAAGAAAAATTAATAAGATAACGAAATAGAATCGTAAATTATGGTTCTATTTCGTTTTTTATGTCATAATGAATATGAAGTTGTGAAATCGTTTTACAACTGCAAATTATATTTAGGAGCTGAGAAGATGGCACATTTGACTGACCAAGAGATTGCGTCAAAAGCCTCAATACAACCAATTCAGGACATTGCTAAGAAAGCAGGAATCCCTGAAGAAGCATTAGAAATGTATGGTAAATACAAGGCAAAAGTAGACATCAACCAACTTGAAGGAGACAAGGAAGATTCTAAAATCGTACTTGTATCTGCTATGAACCCGACACCTGCCGGTGAAGGTAAATCAACAGTAACTGTTGGCCTAAGTGATGCTTTCAATAAAATTGGTAAAAATGTAATGGTTGCTTTACGCGAACCTTCACTTGGACCTGTAATGGGTGTTAAAGGTGGAGCGACAGGCGGAGGCCACGCACAGGTATTACCAATGGAAGAAATCAACCTACACTTTAACGGTGACCTACACGCGATTACTGCAGCAAATAATGCACTGAGTGCTTTCATCGATAACCACATCCACCACGGCAACAAGTTAAACATTGACCCGCGCCGTGTTACTTGGAAACGCGTTATTGACATGAACGACCGTGCACTTCGTCAAGTAGTTGTCGGCCTGGGCGGACCTACAAGAGGTGTTCCTCGTGAAGATGGATTCGATATTACAGTTGCGAGTGAAATCATGGCTGTACTATGTCTGTCAAACGACATCATCGATCTTAAAGAAAAATTAGCTAAAATTGTATTCGGTTATACGTACGACAAGAAACCTGTAACAGTAGGCGAGCTTGAAGTTGAAGGTGCATTAGCACTTCTTCTTAAAGAAGCAATCAAACCTAACTTAGTACAGACTATGGAAGGTACACCTGCATTAATCCACGGTGGACCATTCGCTAACATTGCACACGGATGTAACTCAATCATTGCAACAAACACTGCAAGACAGCTTGCTGATATCGTTGTAACTGAGTGTGGATTCGGCTCTGACCTTGGCGGAGAGAAATTCATGGATATTAAAGCACGCATGGGCGGATTCAAGCCTGATGCTATCGTTTTAGTAGCAACAATCCGTGCGCTTAAGATGAACGGCGGAGTAGCTAAAGCTGACTTAGGCGAAGCTAACGTTGACGCACTAAAAGAAGGTGTTGTTAACTTAGGTAAACACATCGAAAACGCTCGTAAATTCGGCGTTGAGCCTGTAATCGCGTTAAACGACTTTGTAACTGACACTGACGAAGAAAGAGAATTCGTTCTTAACTGGTGTAAAGATCAGGGCGTACGCGTTGCATTAACACAGGTATGGGAGAAAGGCGGAGCAGGCGGCGTAGAACTGGCTGAGCAGGTATTAGAAGCTGTTGAAGCTGGTAACGACTTCCACCACCTTTATGAAGATGAACTGCCAATCGCTGACAAGATCGAGAAGATCGTTACAGAAGTATACGGCGGAGACGGCGTTATCTTAACAGACAAAGCTAAAAAACAAATCGCTGACATCGAAGCTAACGGCTGGGGCAACTTCCCGGTATGTATGGCTAAGACTCAGTACTCATTATCAGATGATCCTAAGAAACTTGGACGTCCTTCAGGCTTCAACGTAACAGTACGTGAAGTAATCGCTAAAGCAGGTGCAGGATTCGTTGTTGCACTTACTGGTGATATCATGACAATGCCTGGACTTCCTAAAGTTCCTTCAGCTAACAACATGGATGTAAATGCTGACGGTTCTTCAACTGGATTATTCTAGAACTTAAATAATGATAGTAAAAACCCGGAATCTTTGGATTCCGGGTTTTTTGTGTTTGGCTGGAGATGGGAAGGTGGGAAGAGAGGAGAAATGTCGTTAGAATCCGGAAACAGGTCGACATTGTCAGTTAAATCGTTTTGAGTGACAGTGTCGCGCCCACATTGTCTGACAAATGGATTTATCGGACAGTATCGCCGCCTACATCACTAACGACCAGCCAAACGACCACAAAAAACACCTCCACACTTAGTGGAGGTGTTCAACTTAGTCAATTAATAATTAATCGTCATCATCTTTATCCTTGTCTTTATCTTTAGATGAACTGCTTGATGATCTGCCGACTGTATATCTGTCGTCGTACGTACGTGTGACGCGTCCCCGTAAGTCGCTGTTTGAAAGTCCGCCGTCAATTGCAGAACCCATACGGGACTGGATTGCCGGGTCACTTAATGAGCCCTTGTTCGAGAATTGTGTATCTTCTGCGATTAAACCTTTAATTGACTTGTCCATGCTCTTGGAACAGTCGTCTTCCAGTTCCATAGTCAGTGCACAGAATTCTTCTGTTCTTACTGATGAAGGCTGCTGGAATTGTTCGTATGCACCAAGCTGCTCCGGAGCGGCGTTTGACAGTGCCTGTGCCATGTTTCTCCAGTTATACAGGTGATGGTACTGTTCGGCATCGGTGTCGTATACCTGAGGAATATTACGGTCGTAGCCCATCCATATACCTAATGTAACTTTCGGGTTAAAGCCGACCATCCATGAATCGACGAAGCGTTCTGATGTACCTGTCTTCGCTGACCAGTCATAAACACCCTGAACAGATGCATAGTAATCTTTAATGTGATAAACAGAACCTGTTACAAATGATTCTTTAAGCATATCGGCCATCAGGAATGATGTGGATTCTTTAAATACTTTTGTCGGATCTGCCTGATGTTCATAAATGACTTCACCGTTTGGATCAGTAATTGATTGAATCATATAGCTTTCCGTCATTTCACCCTGGTTACCGAATGTAGAGAATGCATCGACGTTGTCTACAACGGATACATCATTTGTACCAAGCGGCAGTGAAATTGTGCTGAGTAATTCGTCCGAAACATTCAGACCCATCTGCTCCAGGTACTGTCCCGGATTATGATTTCTGACTTCAGACCATAATCTTAATGTACTTAAGTTATATGAGTTGCTGAGTGCGTGCTTCGCAGAGACGAGGCCGTACTCTTCAGTAGAGTAGTTCTTTGGCGCGTAGCCGTTAAAGCTGAATTCTTCATCCAGCAGCACTGTATCCGGTACGATTAACCCGCGGTCTATTGCCGGTGCAAACGTCGTCAGCGGCTTCATCGTTGAACCTGCCTGACGTGTAGTCTGTGTTGCGTGGTTAACTTCCGATTCCTCGTAATCACGTCCGCCGACGAAACCGAGTATTTTACCTGTGGCATTGTCTTTTAGAACCATGCCGACTTCGTGGTTCAGAATATTTTCTTCTTCACCTTCTACTGCGTTCAGAGCATCAAGACTGCTGCGCTGCCCGTAGTAGCTGAAGTTATTATTTTTCGTATCCTGCATCGTATCGTAAATGTTCTTATCGATCGTCGTTTCAATCTGGTACCCTTCGTTACGCATTGCGTCATTCGCTTTTTGAGTGTACTCCTGATTGATTAACGGCGTTGAATTGACATCTTCACGGCTGATGCCGTCCTGTTCAGCGAGAATATATTTGATAATATCGACGCCGCGGCGTTCAATTTCATCTGTCAGGAACGGATAATTCTGGTTTGGAACGACTACGCTTGAAGCCATCGTTTCATAAATATTGTATTCCATTGCCTGATCGTATTCTTCCTGAGTAATGGCACCTTCAGTCAGCATTCTCGAAAGTACGAATTCCTGACGGTTTTTACCGGCGGCAAGGAATTCCTCTTCTTTCATTGAACCGTCCTGATTAAACGGAGTGTAAGCATACGGGTTTTGCGGCAGTCCTGCTAAAAATGCACTTTCGGCAATGTTCAGCTCGGCAGCGGGTTTGTTGAATACGCCCTGTGCCGCGGACTCAATTCCCGCGATATTCTGTCCGTTGGCATTACGGCCAAATGATACTGCGTTTAAGTATGCTTCAAGAATTTCTTCTTTCGATAAAATGTTTTCGACTCTGAAAGCGAGCAGAAGTTCTGTTGCTTTACGGTCGAATGTCGGATCGTTCGTCAGCATCTGGTTTTTTACAAGCTGCTGGGTAATGGTACTGCCGCCCGAACTTTCCTCACCGCCTGAAACCTGCTGCAGCGATGCTCGGAGGAATGCTTTTGGAACGACTCCGTTATGTTCATAGAAGTGTTCATCCTCAGTGGAAATCAGTGCTTTTGTGACGTTCTCCGAGATGTTTTCATAATCGACAGTTTCGCGGATCAGGTCGGACCTTAATGTTCCGAGTTCTTCACCGGAGCCGAATGTTACAGTCGTACTTTCAGTCATTTCGGTCAGACTGGTATGAATTTCTTCCTGTGCAAGCACATCCTCGTCAGAGACAAGTGCTGCGAAGTAGCCGAGACCGATGCTGAAAAGAAATATTCCGAGCAGGGTGAATGCTAATAGTAAGAATAAAACTACATTCCATATAGTGTCATATGCTGTAAAGAACGACACCCTGAGCGGAGACCCGGCTTTTTTAAAGCGGGCGACTGTATTATGATATTTGTCCTTCGCAGTTTTTCCGTGGACTTTATCTTTCTTTTTGTCCGGATCTTTACGGGAGAACATTTTTTTTATATTATCAATAAAGTCATTTTTCTTATCCATGTCTACCTCCTGTTAAAAAGATTATATCATATGTCCTTCTTACACTCATAGTGATAAAAGCCGGTGTAAGCGTATTGTAATCAACCCTGTTATCGTATATCAAAAACAGGGAAAGTCAAAGGAAAAAGCATGGGAGGGCGGCATGGAACTTGACTTTTTATCATGCTGATAATATACTTGGATAAAATTTAATGAATAATTTGAACGGTGAGAGAAGTAGTAATATAGTTTGATTCAGAGAGCCTGCGGACGGTGAGAGCAGGTGAGAATAATATTGCGAATACACTCATCAGAAAGTTCAGATCGTAATAGATGACGTATATTCTAATTTAGAGATAAATTGTTTGGTGGTACCGTGTCACGCACCCATACTGTATAAGTATGGGTGTTTTTTTATTCATTAAAATAATATTATTGGAGGAAACTATGACTACATTATTGGAAGACCTGCAATACCGCGGTATTGTATATCAGATGACTGACGAAGAAAAGATTAACGATATGCTCGAACAGGAGAAAATTTCGCTGTACTGCGGTGCCGATCCGACAGCAGACAGTCTTCACATCGGTCATTTAGTACCATTTTTAACACTGCGCCGTTTCCAGCAATACGGTCATCGTCCGGTAGTATTAATCGGCGGGGGTACTGGAATGATCGGGGACCCTTCATTTAAGGCGGACGAGCGTAAACTTCTGACGGAAGAGGAAGTGGATGCGAACGTTGAAGCAATTAAAGGCCAGATGGAAAGAATTTTTGATTTCAGCGATGACAACGCAGCTGTACTGGTTAACAACAAAGACTGGCTGAAAAATATCAGCTTAATTTCATTCCTGCGCGATTACGGTAAGCATGTGGGACTGAACTACATGCTGTCAAAAGACGCGATTCAGTCACGTCTTGAAACGGGGATTTCATACACGGAATTCACGTATACAATTTTACAGGCAATCGATTTCGGTCACTTAAATAAAGAATACGATGTCAGAATTCAAATCGGCGGATCTGACCAATGGGGCAACATTACGAGTGGTCTTGATCTGATGCGCAGAATGTACGGTACGACGAACTCTGAAGGCCTGACGATTCCGCTGATTACGAAAGCGGACGGCAAGAAATTCGGTAAAACTGAATCGGGCAACATCTGGCTCGATGCGAAACGCACGTCACCATACGAATTCTATCAGTTCTGGCTGAACCAGAGAGATGAAGATGTGATTAAGTTCCTTAAACTGTTTACGTTTGTTGAACGTGAAGAAATCGAAGCGCTTAAAGTATCGGTTGAAGAAGAGCCGCATTTAAGAAAAGCACAGAAGCGTCTTGCAGATGAAATTACTGAATTCATCCACGGTGCAGAAGGACTTGAGGAAGCGAAGAAAGTAACGGAAGCACTGTTCAGCGGAGATATTAAATCACTGGATGCGGCACAGATTAAAGATGCATTGAAAGATGCACCGTCCGCAGAAGTGGACGGGGAAGACAGCAGCCTTGTCAATACGCTTGTTAATGCAAAAGTATCACCGTCACGCCGCCAGGCTCGTGAAGATATTCAAAACGGTGCAATTTACATTAACGGTGAGAGAATGCAGGATGTAAACCACGAAATGACTGAAGATGATAAAATAAACGGCGAATTCACTGTATTCCGCCGCGGTAAGAAAAAATATACGATTGTCAGCTATAAATAAAAAAAAGGTCAGCATCCATCCGGATGCTGACCTTTTTGCCTTAGAAAATAAGTAATGCTGCAACGATAACGATTGGTAATGTGATAATTGTTCTGAGCAGGAAGATTACAAACAGTTTGCCGATTCCAAGCGGGATTTTCGAACCGAGAATCACGCCGCCGACTTCAGAGAGGTAAATGAGCTGTGTAATACTCATTGCACCAACGATGAAGCGGGTCATATCACTCTGTACGCTTTCAATCAGAATGGCCGGCAGGAACATATCGGTAAACCCGATAAAAATCGTTTCACTCATCGCCTGTGCTTCGGGAATTCCGATCATTTCAAGTAATGGAACGAACGGCATGCCGAGCCATGCAAAGATTGGTGTATATTCTGCAAGAATAGTACCGAGTGTACCAATCGCCATAACGACTGGAAGTACACCGAACCATGTATCAAATACAGTTTTAATTCCTTCTTTAATTAACGGCAGAATACCTGGAGATTTCTCCGCTTTGTCCATCGCCTGCTTGTAACCCCAGGAAATCGGGTTATAACCTTCAGGAATCGTTTCTTCAAGTACCGATTCACTGTTGTAATAGCTGTCTTCAATTTTAGATAATGGCGGGATACGCGGCATAATTAATGCTGCGGCAACACCTGCAACGATAATTGTTAAATAGAACTGGCCGAACATATGCATCAGGCCGATTAAATCGAGAATAACAATCGTAAACGTAATGGACACAACCGAGAATGTCGAAGCGATAACACTTGCCTCACGCTTAGTGTAGTAACCGTCTTCATATTGTTTGCTTGTTAAAATGACACCGACAGTACCGTCGCCGACCCATGAAGCCAGATTATCGACTGTCGAACGCCCCGGAAGTGTGAACAGCGGACGCATAATTTTTGAAAATACTGTACCGATAAACTCCAGCAGTCCGTAATTTAACAGAAGCGGCAGGAAGAATCCGGCAATGATGAATACAGTGAATAACGTTGGCTGCAGATCATGCAGGATCATCGCTCCGGTATTTTCGGAAGTAATCATCTCCGGACCAAACTGTGCATATGCAAGTACTGCAAATAACGCACCGATTGCTCTTAAAATAACCCAGAAGTTGGAAGTATTAAATACATCATGCATAAAACCGGAACCGGTTTTTATCATCCAGCTGTATATAATACTGAAAACTGCCGAAATAACAATAACTGCAACTGTCAGCAGTGTAATGGTTTCAATGGTGATAAAATCTATGATGGCACTCGCGAGAAAGGCAACGGGAACAGTCGTATCTCCATCGATCTTCAGCGGCACAAGGAACATGAACACACCGATGACAGAAGGGATAAAGAACTTTAAGAATGTAGAAAAACGTGACATAATATACCCTCTTTTTATTGTAAATTTAACTATTTAATATTTATGTACTAAATAATTATACAAGTTTATGAATAATAGTAAAGTAGAAAACGTTTTCATATACGCTGATTTCTATTATAATGGAATAATAGAGAAAAGGGGAGATATTTATGAATATTATTGATACACATTGCGATGCTTTATTGAAACTTCAAGGTGACGCCCGTGCAACGCACGGTTATTTTCAACAGGAGCGGCAGCTGAACTATTTAAACTCGGATGAACTTGATGTGAATATGGAACGCAGAATTAAAGGAAATGTGAAAGTACAGTTTTACGCAATATTCATTTCTCCCGGTATTCCGGATAACGAAAAATGGCAGCATGCGCTGGAACAGATCGATGCATTTTACGAAGAAGTGCTGACGATGGACAATATGGTGCATATTAAGAAGCTTTCGGACATTAAAAATTTAAAAGAACACGAGTACGGTGCTGTGCTGACACTGGAAGGATCGGATGCGTTCGGCAACGATTTAATGAAACTGCGAACACTGTTCAGACTGGGTGTGCTGTCACTTGGACTTGTCTGGAACAACGGCAACCTGGTTGCTGACGGTGTAGGAGAAAAACGCGGCACAGGGTTAAGTGAATTCGGTGTGCAGGTCGTTGAGGAATGTAACAAAAATGATGTACTGATAGACGTCAGTCATTTGAATGTCGAAGGGTTTAAAGATGTGATTGAGCACGGAAAGCATGTATTCGCCAGCCATTCCAATGTACGGGTTATTCACGATCATGCGAGAAACCTGCACGATGACCAGATTGAACAGCTTATTGAAAAAGGCGGCATGATAAATATCGTATTCTGTCCGCCATTTATCGGAGAAGGTAACGTGACGATTGATGACCTGGTAAAGCACGTCGATAAAATAATCGAACTCGGCGGAGAAAAGCATATCGGACTCGGTTCCGACTTCGACGGTATTGATGTATTTGTCGAAAATCTTGAAGACGCATCAAAATACGGTAATTTAATAGAAGCTTTACGTTCAAAATACGGTGAGGAATTCACCGAAGGCATTGCCTCGAAAAACTTTATAGAGCGATTTTGTTAAAAATACCCCGCAGATTATAAGATCTGCGGGGTGAATTTGTATGTGTGGTTTGGGGTTTGGGTGGGTCGGATGACAACGGCGGTGTGCCGTTGTCATCCGGGGTCTGTCGGTTCACAACGGTGATGTCCCGTTGTCATCCGGGGTCTGTCGGTTCACAACAGTGATGTCCCGTTGTCATTCGGGGTCTGCCGGTTCACAACAGTGATGTCCCGTTGTCATTCGGGGTCTGTCGGTTCACAACGGCGATGTCCCGTTGTCATTCGGGGTCTGCCGGTTCACAACGGTGATTGGCCGTTGTCATCCGGGTCTTATCGATTCACAACGGCGGCTGGCCGTTGTGAACCAACCCCATCCAACCCCAACCAACACACACCGGTTATTCTGCCTGATTGTCTCCAATCAGCTGATTGACTTTTTCTTTCGCTTCATGCATTTCTTTTTCCTGAGCGCTGATGTTGTCGAGCGCAGTGTTTAATCTTTCATCAATGGAATCATCACCGAGCGGATTAACGAAAAAGAAATCTTCATTAAGGTTACTGTACAGCACCATCAAGTCTTCTACCTGGTCGAGGTAATCAGTCATCGCATCCTGAACTTCCAGATGATTTTCATCTGTCAGCGTGTAATTATTAATGGTCTGGCGGAAATCGCCGATACTTGGAATAATATCGTCATTAATACTTTGAAGAGCTTTGTCCCGGTTGGACTCTTTACTTATGTTTTTCGCCGTTTCATCGAGTTTCGTATTCAGCTCACTGTCGTTTCGCTCGAAAGCACCGAGCATCTGCGTATAGTTTTCTTCGGATTCACTGCTGCACGCACCGAGGAATAATACGATAAACGGCACTAAAAACATTAATCTCCTCATATTTACACCTCATATATAAATTAGACACAAATTGTCATTTGAAACGTCTCTCTAATAATTGTATAATAATCAAGTTGCCTTTTAAAACTATATTAACTTAAATGTGAGGAATACATATGAATAAAAAACTGATCATTACCTTTACAGTAGGTATTTTCCTGCTTGGTATGATGGAATTAATCGTTTCCGGAATTCTGGAGCTGATGAGTGACGATCTCGGTATAAGTCATGCTCTGACCGGACAGCTGATTACTGTTTACGCAGTCAGCTTTGCTTTGTTTGGACCGATATTAATCCGTGCAGCTGAAAACATGCAGCCGAAACTGGTTGTATTGATTTCACTTGTTGTATTTATAATCGGTAACGTTGTATTTGGTCTCGCCAACTCGTTTATGATACTGTCACTCGGACGTGTAATCACAGCGATGGCTGCAGCGGTCTTTATCGTTAAAGTACTCGATATGACAGTAGTGCTGTCGGAACCGCATGTCCGCGGTAAAATGCTTGCACTTGTCTACATGGGCTTCAGTGCTGCAAACGTGTTCGGGATACCGATTGGTACAATTATCGGCGCGCAGTTCGGCTGGAGAATTATTTTCGGCCTCGTTATCATTCTTGCGATCCTGGTCGGACTCGGTGTGCTGATGTTCGTACGTTCGGAAGCACTTGTCGACAATACACCTGAAGGTGTGCAGAAGAGCAGAATTAAATCGAAGAAAAATGTGGCGCTCTACATCGCAGTTACGCTGTCGGTGCTCGTGGGTAACTACATTATCCTCGGTTACATTTCACCGTTAATGACATCACACGGCTTCACGCTTGAAAACGTGTCGTTCGCATTATTAATTACCGGTATCGGCGGTATGACAGGAACGTATCTCGGCGGTAACCTGATCGATAAAATCGGACCGAAAAAAACGGTTATGCTGATGATGGCGATGTTCCTTGTGAGTCTTGCAGTTATGCCGTTCCTGTATGGTACACCTGTACTGTTCTATATCAATATGTTTGTGTGGAGCTTATTCCAGTGGGCAACATCCCCTGCAGTGCAGGGCGGACTGGTTGAAAACGTCGAAGGCTCAAGCTCGAACGTATTCAGCTGGAACATGTCGGCGCTTAACCTTGGAATTGGTATCGGTGCGGTAATCGGCGGGCTGTTTATCAGCAATTTCGATATCAGCTACGGACCGTGGCTTGGATTTGTTATCGTGCTGTGCGGTCTGATTGCAGCAACACAAATTAAACCGCAGACGGTGTAAAATTTTGAATAATGCGGTGAATGAATTATAATTAAATGACGATAAAAGGAGCGGTTAATGTGTTAATGCGTTTAATAATGATAATTTTAGCCAGCGTCGCGTCAATATTTGTAATCAATTTCACCGGATTTTACATTCTGGATTACACATGGCAGAACATACTGTATGGCGGGCTGATTATTATCGCCATCATGATTTTATATAAAATTTTAACGAAGTTTTTGAAACTGTTTTTATTCGTCGTCATCGTTGTTCCTGTACTGGGTATTTGTTTTTACTACTTATATACTTACATTACAGGCGAACCGCCGTCGTTTATGCAGTTTTGATGCAGAAACCGGAAATCCCAAAGGGGGTTTCCGGTTTTTTTGTATGCGGCGGGCGGGTGTGTCCGTATACTCAATAAAGTTCCCGTGATCACCCGCCGCTGTCTTCAGTTTTAATTTTATTCGGATAGAAGTATACTTATCCTAAATGGAGGTAGAGTTATGGGAGAGAATAATCCGATAGAGTTTAACAAAAGAGTTTTTGAAATAGACGGCATCCGCGGATTTGCACTGCTCGGCATACTGATGATGAACATCATGTCATTTGCCGGTCCTGATCTCGATGACAGTTTCAGTGGCACGCGTACGGAAATTTATACCGGATTCTGGAATGAGCTGTCATTATTTTTTATCAATACATTTGTGACGACTAATTTTTATACGATGTTTTCATTTTTGTTCGGTCTCGGCTTCTTTATATTTTTATCGCGTGCGGAAAAGAAAACGCAGTCGGTGTCGGCACTGTTTTTAAGAAGGCTCGGACTGCTTCTCGTGTTCGGACTGATGCACGGAATTTTGTTATGGTACGGTGATATTTTATGGACGTACGCGGTTACCGGGATATTCCTTTTGTTATTTTACAAATTCAAACCGAAAGTCAATTTAATTATTGCGGTTATTCTGCTCATCGTGACATCGGTTATGGTCGTTTTAATGTCTGCAGCAACATTTATGATGGAAAAGTATACTGCAGGCATGGATCTTGAATCGCAGGGCTTTGTCTATACACTGAATATGACAGAGACTGTTTTAAACGGTTCGTATGCTGATATCGTCGGCATGAATGCAACGATTCTCGGGATTTCTGCATCAGGTGCTCTATTTGTTATACCGAATGTACTGGCGATGTTTTTAATCGGACTGTATGCGGGACAAAAAGGGTGGTTTACTAATTTGAGCAGCCACATTCCGCTGTTAAGAAAAGTCACGGTAATCGGTATCGGCATCGGGCTGCCGGTGAAAATCTTTACAGGCTATTTAACGACATATCAGTTTAACGACGTGGTTTACAGTTTGTTAGCCATGCTGTCAAGTACAGTAGGCGGGCCATTGATGTCGCTCGGATATGTCGCAGCGCTTGCCTTGATTTTCCTGAAGATTCCAAGTTTCGTAAGTTTGCTGCAGCCGGTCGGTCAGATGGCGCTGACGAATTACATCGGACAGACAGTGATTATGCTCGGTATTTTTTACATCGGCGGATTATTCGGCAGCATTAATGCGATATGGTTTGTACCGGTTGCACTCGGGGTGTTCATCTTACAGATTATACTGAGTACTGTATGGATGAAGTTTTTCGCGTACGGACCGCTCGAGTGGATATGGCGCTGTTTTACTTATTTAAATGTGATGCCAATCAGAAAACGTTAAGGGGTATTTAGATGAAACTGCTGATAATAGAAGACGATCCGGTGCTGCTGGATGAACTGGCAGCGCGGTTTAAAGAATGGAATATAATTGCGTCCGGTGTAACGGATTTTAACGATGTGATGAGCGACTTTATAAAGATTGACCCGGAGCTCGTGATCGTCGATATTACGCTGCCGAAATTCGACGGATTTTACTGGTGCCGCATGATTCGGAATGTATCCAGCGTGCCGATTATATTTCTGTCGTCGAGAGACCACCCGGCAGATATGGTGATGAGTATGCAGATGGGCGCGGATGATTACGTGCAGAAGCCGTTTAACTTTGAAGTGCTGAACGCGAAAGTACAGGCGCTGTTAAGGCGCACGTATGAGTATCAGCACACGGAAATTAATGTGCTGAAATTCAGGGAAGCGGTAGTCGATTTTAAAAAGCTGACGGTCACATTAAACGACAGCATTATCGAGCTGACGAAAAATGAATCCCATATTCTGTCGATACTGGCGCAGCACAGGGGAGAGACGGTCTCCCGGACAGAAATCATCGAAGCGCTGTGGGATGATTCGAAGTTTATCAGTGACAATACACTGACAGTTAACGTCAACAGACTGCGTAAAAAGCTTGAATCAATCGGTTTGAGTCACGCGATAGTGACGAAAACAGGCATCGGCTACATTTTAGAGGAGTAGATGAATATGTACGTTAAAGAGAATATTCCCGTCTTTCTGCTCTTTGCCGCTTTTAATGCGGTTATTCTGCTGATTGGTCTGATTGACAGCAGCATTCCGAATATCTCTGTGATTTATATTTCTCTTTTTAATCTGCTGATTTTTGTCGTCTATATTATTTGGGATGTCATTAGAAAAAGAAAGTTTAACAGCAGCTTTCAAAGTCTCGAATCGCTGGATGATGTCGTCGGCATGCCGGCCGGGGAGACACCGAATCAACGGATTATATATGAAAAACTCGATGAACTCCGGGTTAAGCACCAGGAGGAGCTCGATAAAGAATCGCAGCGGACAAGAGAAAACCTCGATGAACTGACGCGGTTTATACATGATATGAAAATGCCGGTGACGACGATGAAACTGATGATTGACGACCTTCACGGAGAAGAGGGCAGGAAAATCAGTGTGGAATGGACGCGCCTGAACAGTATGCTGAATGAAGTGCTGTATTTACAACGCATGCCGAACATTAAAAATGATTTATATATAGAAGAGATTAATCTCGCGGAGCTGTTAAACACTTCTGTTAAAAAACTGCGCGAAATCTGCATGCAGAAAAATATCGGCTTTGATATCAATCTGTCGGAACCAGTCGTTTATACGGACAGAAAATGGATGCAGTTCGTGCTGGATCAGATTATTACGAACAGCGTAAAGTACTCGGGAAATAATGATATTTTAATTAACGGGGAAGTTGTAAATGGACAGATGACTCTCACCATTACCGATTACGGGAGAGGCATAAAACAAAAAGACATCGGCCGGATATTCGACTCCGGTTTTACTTCGACGAGTGATCACGACGATGAGCAGTCGACAGGCATGGGTCTGTATTTAACTAAGGAAGTATGTGGTGTGCTTGGTGTGAATATCGGTGTTACGTCCCGTTACGGAGAGTATACGACGATAATGTTAACCTTCAGCCGGGCGAATAAATTTACGAAAATCACTGTGAAGTGACAGAAATGTCACTTTGCAGTGTTTTTTGTTCGCTGAATCAAACGATATCCCGTTCGGCAGAGTGTAAACTGTAGTTAATCAGAAAAACAGGAGGAATCATTTATGCTGCTAAAAGCGACCGGTATTAAGAAGACGTACGGCAATAAATTTAAACGCACCGAAGTGCTGAAAGGTATTGATATAAATTTAAATAAAGGTGAATTCGTATCTATTATGGGTGCATCGGGTTCAGGTAAAACGACACTGCTGAACGTACTGAGCTCGATAGACAATGTGACAGCCGGCCATATTTATATCGACGGCGTTGATTTTACGGCTTTAAAAGATAAAAAGCTCGCGGACTTCAGAAAGAACGATCTCGGTTTTATTTTTCAGGACTATAATCTGCTCGATACGCTTACGGTAAAAGAAAATATTATGCTGCCGCTGTCCATCCGTTCGATTTCAAAAAAAAATGCAGAGGCACAATTCGATAACGTGGCAGGACAGCTTGGCATCAGCGGGCTTGCAGATAAATACCCGGGACAGATTTCAGGCGGTCAGGCACAGCGGACAAGTGCAGCACGCGCGTTTATTCATCAGCCGAAAATTATTTTTGCAGATGAACCGACAGGTGCACTGGATTCAAAATCGGCAAGTGATTTACTTAAAAAACTGCAGGATTTAAATGAAACTTTAAATACGAGTATTTTAATGGTGACGCATGATGCGACCGCAGCAAGTTTCTCACACCGTGTAATATTTCTGAAAGATGGTCAGGTGTATACGAGCCTGACACGCGGTGAAATGTCACAGGATGCGTATTACAGAGAAATACTTGATACGCAGCGTGTGCTGGGCGGTGTCGTCAATGAAGCTCAATAATTTTATCATTAAAAACTTCTTACGTAACCTGAACAACTATACGCTGTATATTTTTGCGCTCGTATTCAGTGTCGCACTGTTTTTCTCACTCCTGACATTAACGCTCGATGAAGCGGCTATGAAGGAAATATCAAACAGCACGGCGATGAGTTCACTGTTTACAGTCGGTTCGGTCACTGTCGTCATTATTATAATTCTGTTTGTCATGTTTGCGAATTTAATCTTTATTAAACGCCGTCATAAAGAACTGGCATTGTTTCAGCTGATCGGGATGAACCGCAGCAAAGTGTTCAGAATACTGATCGTAGAAAATTTTATGATTTACTTCGGCAGCTTAATCGGCGGAATATTGCTCGGATTCTTTATTTCAAGACTGCTCTTAATGCTGCTGTTGAAAATTATGCGGGTTGATATGATGGTTGAAATGAACTTTTCGCCATTGGCCGTACTGATTACAGCATCGGTATTTGTCTTTATATTTATCGTGCTGATGATTCAGAACTACGTGTTTTTAAAACGTTCATCATTAATTAAACTGCTGAAGTTAAATAAAACATCGGAAAGTGCAGGGAAACCGGTCGGCATGCTGACAATTATTTTTGGCATTACCGGTATTCTGATGATTGCAGCCGGATATTACATGTCGCAGACGATGTTTGAACAAACGATGAAAAGCCCGTTTCTGCTTCCTGTTTTCATGGTATCGATACTCGTTCTCACGATACTCGGTACGTATTTCACATTTAAATATTCAGTTGCTTTCATTCTGAATATGTTCCGTAAAAGCAAAAACGGCCGTGTGAATGTGAGCGACGTTTTATCAGTAACAAGTGTAATGTTTAAAATGCGTTCCAACTCATTTCTGCTCACGATGATTACAGTTATTACTGCAATCAGTATTACGGCAATGTCGCTGTCTTATATTACTTATTATTCGACGGAAAAAATGCTCGACAGCAGATCGCCGTATGACTACACGGTCAACAGTACTGAAGATATCGATTTTTACGAAAAACTGCTGACGGAAAATGGCTATGAAATCGACAGAATGGAAAAAACATTCATGCATTACAACGTCATGGCGACAGAAGATAACACTGATGTTGAACTCAATGGCATGGAATCTGTTGGAATAGTGGTGGCGAGCGATACAGAATTTTCCGGTTTTGATGTTTCTGCAAACGAAACACACGTTACAGGGACGCTTGCTGTCCTCGATATGTTTATGTCATTTAAAGAAGGAGATCCGGTCACTTTCACTGACGGAGAAGGATATGAAAGAACAGTTGAAGTGACTGAAACGATGAGTGAAGGTGTTCTGCCTGCATACCTGTCATTCGGAATGCCCGTCCTGATTGTGGATGAGGCAGTGTATCAGGAACTCACGAAACATCAGCCGGAACCGGATACTGATTTTGAAATGCCGTCAGAACTGTATGCATTTAATATAGCGGGCGGGGATGAACAGGAAGTATACGATCTGATGAATGATGACGCACACCCGTCATTTGAATCTAAGCTGAAAGAGTACAATGAGATGGTCGAGTTATCCGGTATGATGACATTTATCATCGGGTTTTTAGGGTTCGCATTTCTGTTAACATCGGGATGCATCCTGTACTTTAAACAGATCGATGAATGTGAAGACGAGAAAGGCAGCTACAATGTGCTGCGTAAACTCGGCTTCTCAGAGGGAGAAATCTTAAAAGGACTTGCCTTGAAGATGATTATCTCATTCGGAATACCGTTAATTATCGGACTGCTGCACTCTCTGTTTGCAGTTAAATCCGGATGGTTTATTTTCGGAATTGAGATGTGGACGCCGACACTGATTGTCGTTGGTGTTTACACAATGCTTTATTCCATATTCGCACTGATGTCGCTTGGGTACTACAAAAAAGTCGTGCGGAAAAGTATATAGGATTAAACATAGGTATGAGCCCATACGTCTTTGGACGTATGGGCTTTTTATTTGTATTGGATGGGTGGCTGGTTTGTTGTCTGTTGTGCCGTTGTGGGATTGAGAATGGCGCGGTGGGTTCTTTAGTGTGCCATTGTGGGATTGAGAACGGCGCGGTGGGTTCTTTAGTGTGCCATTGTGGGATTGAGAACGGCACGGTGGGTTCTTTAGTGTGCCATTGTGGGATTGAGAATGGCACGGTGGGCTCTTTAGTGTGCCATTGTGGGATTGAGAATGGCACGGTGGGCTCTTTAGTGTGCCATTGTGGGAGTGAGAATGGCACGGTGGGCTCTTTAGTGTGCCATTGTGGGAGTGAGAATGGCGCGGTGGGCTCTTTAGTGTGCCATTGTGGAAATGAGAACGGCACGGTGGGCTCTTTAGTGTGCCATTGTGGAAATGAGAATGGCACAGTGGGCTCTTTAGTGTGCCGTTGTGGAGGTGAGAGTGGCACGGTAGCGCCTCCGGTGTGCCATTGTGGAAATGAGAATGGCACGGTAGCGCCTCCGGTGTGCCATTGTGGAATTGAGAATGGCACACCAGACCATCAATTCACTTTCTCTGTGACCTCCATCAGCATCGCGCGTTCTTTATCGAGTTGTTTGCGTGCAATACCGACGAGAAGATACACAATCGGGGTATCGAGGAGCACGATAATAATTTTCGCGATGTACTGCATAAAAATCATGCTGATCAGTATGTTCGGCGGTACTGTGCCGATAAATGCAATGACGATAAATATGCTCGTATCGGCAAATTGTGTAATGACTGCGGAAAAGTTATTGCGGAGCCACAAATGACGTCTGCCGTGGCGTTCTTTTAATTTATGAAATATCAATACATCAAGGTTCTGGCTGACCAAGTACGACACGAGGCTCGCAATTATAACCTGGAAACTGCCGCCTAAAATCATTTCGTATTCGGTCTGCATTTCAAAAAACGGGGCAGGGGGTACTTCAACTGCTATGTAAATGAAAAATAATACGATAAGCTGCGCGATAAAGCCTGCGCGTATGGCACGGGCTGCCATTTTCTTTCCGTATACTTCACCGATGACATCCGTTATTAAAAATGTTGCCATATAGACGATGACAGCTGCGGGTAAATCAAATCCCAGAACTGTAAATACTTTAACTGCCAGTATGTTTGATACGACGAGCAGTCCTGCAAATAATGCGGTCAAATAAAATATCAATGTATTCCCTCCAGTTTAAAATGGAAGAAATTCTTAGCCGTCCCACTTATCTGTTGTCTACAGTTTCCGGATACATGTCGTGATTCATCATGCGGTGGTCCGCCATCGTCTCGTATTTCGTACCCGGACGTCCGTAGTTTACGTAGGGGTCTATTGAAATGCCGCCGCGCGGTGTGAACTTACCCCATACTTCGATGTATTTCGGATCCATCAGTTCAACGAGATCATCGACAATCATGTTGATGCTGTTTTCGTGAAATCCGCCGTGGTTGCGGAAGCTGAATAAGTATAATTTCAATGCCTTGCTTTCAACCATCTTCACATCCGGAATGTAACTGATATAAATCGTTGCAAAATCCGGCTGGCCCGTCATCGGGCAGAGTGTTGTAAACTCCGGGCAGTTAAATTTCACAAAGTAGTCACGGCCGGGATGTCCGTTCTCAAATGTTTCCAGTATTTCTGGATTATAATCAAATTTATATTCCACGTTCTGATTTCCAAGCAGACTTAAATCTTTGGAATAATCTTCAGTCATTGTAAAGTTCCTCCTTTAATAAAAAAACACGCGCCAACGAAGGCACGTGTCAGTGTGTCTTAGTTTTTTTAAGAGGGTATGGCTAAGAACCTCTTCGTATTTTTATTTGCACAGCTCATTATACATATACCGTATACAAAGGTCCAGATTCTAATTTCTTCATATATGTACTGAATATTTGGTATTATTAAGGTAACAACAGTACGGAGGCAGAAGCGATGGAAATCAAAAAGTTTAAAGTGGGTAATTATCATGCAGAAGTCACAGCATTGCTCGGAGATTCCGGCGTAAAGTTTGAAGCGAAGCCGGCGGTCGTTATTTGTCCCGGCGGCAGCTACATGTACGTGTCAAAACGCGAAGCGGAGCCGATTGCGTATGACTTTCTGGCACAGGGCTATCAGGTGTTTATCCTGCGTTACTCGACAATCGGTTCGATGATTGAAGCAGAAGGCAGAACAGCGGAAAGAGACGAAATGTACAAAATTGCCTCTATGGTTGAGCCGGATAAAGTTCTCGGGTCCGAATTCCCGAATCCGTTAATCGAACTGGCATTAACTCTCGCACATATCAGAGAGAACATTCACGAGTATAATGTAGATTCTGATAATATCGGTGTATTGGGATTTTCAGCCGGCGGGCACCTTGCTGCAAGTCTCGGCGTCCACTGGAATCAGGAATGGCTCGGTGAACTGACCGGCAAAGAATCGAGATGGTACCGTCCGAACTTTCAGGTGCTCGGTTATCCGATTCTCGATTACGATATGAACAGAATTATTGCAGAGGAACGCGGTATCGGAGATCCGCAGTATATGTCTATGGCGAGCCGCATGGTATTCGGCGGAACGATCGAAGACGATATTCTCGATAAGGCAACCGTAAAAAACTACGTTTCAAAAAACACGCCGCCGACATTTTTATGGCATACGGGAGAAGACAGACTCGTATTTATTAAAAACTCGCTGGACTTTGCAGATGCACTGGAACAGCACAATGTGCCGTGGGAACTGCATACGTTCCATAAAGGCGATCACGGCTTAAGTGTCGCGACGAATATTACAGGAAAAGTCAATCCGCACGTCCAAAAATGGGTGCCGTTAATGTTCGAATGGCTGGATGAGATCACATAAAGAAAACAGCCGTTAATTAACGGCTGTAATCTAAAGTATATTCAAGATATAACTCAGTGTGTTCGGGGTAAATCAGCTCCACTAATAAATTATCCTCATCAAAGTCACCGGTTTTTCTCATGCAGGTATATATAAAGTTATCAACGGATGCTTTCTCGCGATCCCTGTCACTTATCAGTTTAAAGAATGTTTTATTATTGCTGGAGTTCTGACATTTTACTAATATGTTCATTTTGCACCAACTCCTCAATATAATAATAGCCGTACTACACATAAAATAAACATCAAATACACAATAGAAAGGGCGTCATTGCAATGAACTTTGTAAAACTTAACTTAAATAATATCGGGGAAATTATGGCGCTGCAGGATTCGGTTTACGAATTTCTTGAACAGAAGGAAGTACTTGAAAAACTAACACAGGAAGAATTTGAAAAATGCCTTGAGCAGGGGTACGTTGCAGGGGTGTATGCCGACGATGAACTGATTGCACTGCGTATGATGTATATTCCATCGCTGGATGAAGAAGAGCACCTGGCTGACGATGTCGGTGTGCCGAGAGAACGTTCAATTTACTCGGAAATTTCACTCGTGAAACCTGAACACCGTGGACAGAAGCTTCAGATGAGAATGGGCGAATATTTAATTGAACAGGTGCGTCAAAGCGGCGACTTCGATTATATATTTTCTACGGTTATGCCGGTCAATCTCGCAAGCTTAAAAGATAAATTTAAGCTCGGCTTTAAAATTATGAGAACGCGTCTGAAATACGGCGGCAAACGCCGTCATATTTTATATCTGCCTCTGAATGAAGAAGTGGAAATTAAAGGCGAAGTATTAAATGTAAAATACGATAACTACGACTGGATGATGAACGCCGGACAGAGCTATATCGGTGATTCGCTGCAGGATGATTTTATCGCTTATTACAAAAAATAAATCACAGTTAGAGACAATCAATTACGGGGTGGCTAATAATGGAAATCAGTAAAGATATTATTAATGATGCGGTTGAATTCAGAAGGGTGCTTCATCTCAATCCTGAGCTGAGCACAGAAGAATATGAAACTTCAAAACGCATTCAGGCAAAACTGGATGAATTTAATATTCCATATCAGACAGGTTTTGCAGGTACCGGAGTACTCGGCATTATTAAAGGTGAACAGCCGGGGAAAGTAATCGGCATAAGAGCGGATATTGATGCGCTGCCGATTACGGAAACTTCGGGAGAAGCATTCACATCTTTAAAAGATGGAGTAATGCACGCGTGCGGGCACGATGCGCACACTTCCATGCTGCTCCATGCCGGCAAAGTACTAAATGAGAACAAAGACAAAATTAAAGGAACGATACTGTTAATATTCCAGCCTGCGGAAGAACTGTCGCCGACCGGCGGAGCGAAACGCATGATGGAAGACGGCGTATTTAATGAATATAAACCGGATATGCTGCTTGCACAGCACGTCTGGCCGGACCTTGAAGTCGGTCAGTTCGGTGTGATGGCAGGTCCGATTATGGGGAATTCCGACAGATTTAAAATTAAAATTACCGGTTCCGGCGGACATGCATCAATGCCGCACAGTACGACGGATGCGATTATCGTCGGCAACCAGGTTGTCAGTGCACTGCAGACTATCGTCAGCAGAAATGCGGACCCGATGAAACCGGCAGTCGTTACTGTAGGCCGGTTCGATGCCGGAACTAAACATAACGTTATTGCTGAAACTGCGATACTGGAAGGAACGATCCGCACACAGTCGGATGATACGAAGGCACTCGCTAAAAAACGTTTCTTTGAAATCGTTGAACAGGTCACGTCAGCGATGGGAGCGAGTGCGGAAATTGAATTTTTCGACGGCTATCCGGCGACTGTAAATGATACAGAGTGGGCGGCACAGCTGAAGAAATCAATTAATAATCTGTACGGTGAAAAAGCAACACCGGCGGTTCTGCCGAGTCTCGCAGGTGAAGACTTCAGCAGATTCCTGCAGGAATATCCGGGAGTGTATTACTGGCTCGGAACATCTGTCGGTGAGGGACAGAAACCTCTCCATAATCCCGGATTCAAATTGAACGAAGATGCGTTTGAATACGGCATTACTGCTATGATCCACATGGCGCTGGATTCACTTGAGAAGCTGGCGGTGGAATAATATGACGACGATAAAAGAAAATTTAGTTGAGATGCGCCGCAGATTCCACCGTTTTCCGGAAGTCGGATTTACAGAGTTTATAACAACGTATGAAATATACAAAGTGCTGAAACAGATGGATTACACGCTTTATCTCGGCGATGATGTGCTGCTTAGAAGTGCACGGGTCGGTGTGCCGGGACCTGAGATGTTTACTAAAAGTGCTGAACGGGCAAAACAGTACGGCGTGCCGGAAGAATTTCTGGAACAAGTTAAAGAAGGCACGACCGGTGTAGTAGCGACACTCGATACGGGTGTGCCGGGACCGCATTTTGCAGCCCGTTTTGATATCGACGGACTGCCGATCACAGAATCGACGGATGAGAATCACGTTCCGGCCGGTGAGAAGTTTATCTCACTGCATGAAGGTGAAATGCACGCATGCGGTCATGACGGTCACATCACAACCGGGTTATTTTTAGCGGACTATATAAATGCCAACAAGGCATCCCTTAAAGGCAGGTTCACGATTATTTTCCAGCCGGCGGAAGAGAGTGTCCGCGGTGCGAAGTCTGTCGTTGAAAAAGGCTGGCTCGATGATGTGGATTACTTCTTCTCGGGACACCTCGGCATCAGAAATTTACCTGTCGGCACGGTCAGTGCCGGAACGACCGATTTTCTTGCAAGTTCAAAGTTCGATGTGAAGTTTACAGGGAAGTCCGCTCACGCAGGTGTTGAGCCGGATGCCGGCAACAACTCGCTGCTCGCAGCAGCGGCTGCAGCACTGAACCTGAATGCGATCGCACGTCACGGTGACGGTTCAACACGTATTAACGTAGGTACGATGCGGGCGGGAAGCGGCAGGAATGTCATTGCCGATTTTGCGCTTATGGAAATTGAAACCCGCGGTGAAACGACCGAATTGAATCATTATATGTATGAAAAAGCGAAAACGGTCATTCAGGCAGCGGCGGATATGTATGAAAATGACGTTGAAATTATCGGAATGGGTGAAGCGCCTGATGCAGCCTGTTCAGCTGAATTGATTACGGCTGTTAAAGAAGCTGTAAAAAACAACAGGCTGATAACAGATTTAAAAGACACGCTGCCGCTCGGTGCGTCGGAAGATGTCACGATGATGATGGAAAGAGTACTGGAGAAAAATGGAAAAGCGACGTATATGCTGTTTCCATTTGAACTGAAATACGGTCATCACCACCCGAAATTTGATTTGGATGAGAGCGTTTTACATGTTGCCATATCAGCATATATCGATATTGTGAATTCGCTCATGAAAAGGGACTAAATATTTAAAAAATTAAACAGATTTAGTTGGACAAATTAGTAAATAATGTTATCTTAAAAATGCGGAATAAATTTAATAAGTTTTATATATTATTAAAAAACAAAGGAGAATTTATTTTATGATACCGTACAAACACGAACCATTTTCAGATTTTTCGTTAGACGAGAACAAAAATGCGTTAAGCAAGGGGTTTGAAACAGTTAAGAAAGACTTCGGATCGGAATATCCGTTAATCATTAACGGTGAGCGTATCCTTACTGATAAAAAGCTCGAGTCATACAACCCGGCGAAGAAATCAGAAATCATCGGTGACATGTCTCAGGCTGGTGAAAAAGAAGCATTGCAGGCAATGGATGCTGCGAAAGAAACATTTAAAGAGTGGAGAAAATCATCATTTGAGTTCCGTTCAGATGTACTTTTCAAAGCTGCTGCAATCGTTCGTAAGAGAAAATTCGAATTTACGGCACTCCTTGTAAAAGAAGCAGGTAAACCTTGGAAAGAGGCGGATGCAGATACTGCTGAAGCAATCGACTTCCTTGAGTACTATGCAAGACAAAACCTTGAATTAAAAGACGGACGTAAAGTTGAATCACGTCCGGGCGAGTACAACAGATTCAATTATATTCCTTTAGGTGTCGGCCTTGTAATTTCCCCATGGAACTTCGCATTTGCGATCATGGCAGGAACGACAGCTGCTGCACTCGTAACAGGAAACACAGTATTATTAAAACCATCATCCAAAGCATCTGTAATTGCTTATAAATTTATGGAAGTTCTTGAAGAAGCAGGCATGCCAAACGGCGTTGTTAACTTCATCCCGGGCTCAAGCCGTGAAATCGGTGACCTGTTAGTTGAACACAAAGATACAGCATTCGTATCATTCACAGGTTCAAGAGACGTTGGTGTTAACATCTACGAGAAAGCTGCAATCGTTCAGGACGGCCAGGTTAACCTTAAACGTGTAATCGCTGAAATGGGCGGTAAAGATACAATCGTTGTCGACAGCAGTGCAGACCTTGAGCTTGCAGCAGGGGCGATCGTTAAATCAGCATTCGCATTCAGCGGACAAAAATGTTCGGCTTGTTCACGTGTAATCGCACTTGACGATATTCACGATGAACTACTTGAAAAAGTAGTTGAGAAAACTAAAGAATTAACTATCGGCGACCCTGAAGCGGATATCTATATGGGGCCGGTAATCGACGATGCTTCAGTTAAGAAAATTGAGAAGTATATCGAAATCGGTAAAGAAGAAGGTAAACTGGAAGTTGGCGGTACAATCGACAACGAAACAGGACACTTCGTTAACCCGACTGTATTCTCAGGACTTAAGCACGACGACCGCTTAATGCAGGAAGAAATCTTCGGACCTGTAGTAGGCTTTGCGAAAGCATCTAACTTCACAGAAGCGATTGAATTCGCTAATGATACAGACTACGGTCTGACAGGTGCTGTAATTACGAAAAACAGAGAGCACATTGAAGAAGCACGCCGTGACTTCATGGTAGGTAACTTATACTTCAACCGTGACTGTACCGGTGCAATCGTTGGATACCACCCATTCGGCGGATTCAAGATGTCGGGTACAGACTCTAAAGCAGGCGGACCGGATTACCTTCAGTTACACATGCAGGGTAAAACGACTTCAGAAATGCTTTAAGATTATAATTTCAAAGGATAATCAGTTCTTAAATGAACTGGTTATCCTTTTTTTGTTGTCTGAATTTATGTAAGACACAGTATCAAAACAGGGTTATTCAATAATTTTTTCTGACATCATAACTTTATTTAATAACTCAGATAAATCAAAAAACTTCAAGTCTTTAAATTAAAATTTTTCTATTTTATACTGAGATTTATTGAAAAATTTCCGGGGGAGGATTTTTTAATAAAATATTTTGTAAGCGGTTGCGAAAAAATATAAGCGCTGTATTTTATCGTCTGTATCCTCTGACACTTACATATAAATAGGGGGCCTTTGTTTTGCTCAGTATTATCGGTTTATTAGTTATTTTAACGATTGTTATTCTGTTGATTACACAGAAACTCAATCCGATTGTAGCACTTGTCGTTATACCGTTTATCGGTGCAGTAGTGGCCGGTTTCGGTGCGGGGGAAATTACTGAATTCTTTAATGATGGAATCAGTTCTGTTATCTCCGTTGTGATTATGTTTATCTTTGCGATTCTGTTTTTCGGAATTATGCAGGATACAGGAATGTTTAATCCTCTGATTACAAGAATGGTCAAGCTGTCAAAAGGTAATGTTATTCTTGTTGCAATGGCAACAGTTATTATTGGAGCAATTGCTCATCTGGACGGGTCGGGAGCCTCGACATTCCTGATTACGATTCCTGCATTGCTTCCGCTGTATAAAAAACTTAATATGAGCCCTTACATGCTCGTCATGCTGATCGGTATGAGTGCGAGCATTATGAACATGGTACCGTGGGGCGGACCGCTTGGCCGTACTGCAGCAGTACTGGGTGTGGATGCATCAGAATTATGGCAGCCGCTCATCCCGCTGCAGGGTGTACTGATTATTCTGCTCGTTGCGATGGCGGCATTTATCGGAAGTCTTGAGAAAAAGCGGCTGTTTAAAAAAGATATGCTGATTGAAGGTGTAAATTTCGACAACTTTAATCTGGATCATGAAATTGACGCCGAAACTGAATCATTAAAACGGCCGAAACTATTATGGTTTAACCTGCTGCTGACATTGTCGGTCGTTGGATTATTAATGTCGGGATTACTTCCGGCAGGATTAATATTTATGCTGGCTGTGAGTATCGCACTGCCGGTTAACTATAGAAATATGAACATGCAGATGGACAGAATTAAAGCGCATGCACCAAGTGCTTTAATGATGGCGGCAATTATACTTGCGGCCGGGTCATTTCTTGGAATACTTGAAAACACAGGAATGCTGAACTCGCTTGCAGAAGATATTGTAGTCATTCTGCCTGCATTCCTGGTGCCATTCCTGCACTATATAATTGGATTCTTTGGTGCACCGCTTGAACTTGTACTGAACACAGACGCATATTACTTTGCGCTGCTGCCGGTAGTGGAGCAGATTGTGTCTGCACACGGTGTGGAAAGTATTACTGCGGCTTACTCGCTTATGATCGGTAATGTTATCGGAACATTCATCAGTCCATTTTCACCGGCACTGTGGCTTGCTGTCGGTCTGGCAGGACTTGAGATGGGGAGATACATTAAATATGCAGTCCTCTGGGTATGGGGATTCAGCATACTCGCTTTGGCAGCTGCATTTATGATGGGAATAATTTAACAGGTGAAGTGAAACCGGTATTGGACAGAAAATGTCCAGTACCGGTTTTGTACTTAGTACCAACTTGGTCAAAGATTCCATTAATTGTTTATTCACAGATACTTTTTATAACGTATAATAAATAGACATGATTATTAATGGAGAGTCGGTTAAATGAGTATTATTTTTGGGTTTTTAATTTTTATCGCAACGATTGCCACTGCCATTTTATACGGTGTGGCAATGCACGGTCATTGGAATGATAAAGGTGACGGCAAGGCTTTATGGAAGCCGGTGTTTGTACTGCTCGCAGTTTCCGGAATTCTGATGATTAACCGTGCTTTAACTGTAGAAGGTGCAACGATTAATGAAGCATTTCTGATTTTGTGGGTCATGGTGTCAATCGGTATGTTTATCTCGATGGCATCCAGCCGTTTTTATAATTTGAAGTACAAGGAAAAGGGTAAATTCAGTAAAATTTCACGCACTGCATTTATTATCGGATTTATACTGTTTTTGTTATTCGCATTTACGATGCCGGGAACAAATGTTGAGGAGAACGCTGCTGCGAAAGTTGAATCGGCAGCAGAGGAAACTGCAAAGAACATAACAGAGGAAAATGATGAAGCGGAGCTCGCACTTGAAAAAAAGCAGTTAGCTGCTGAGAAAGAAAAAGAAGAGAAGGCAGCTGACAGGAAAGCTGAAGAAGAAAAAGCGCAGGCTGAAAAAGAGGCAGAGGAAAAAGCTGAGCGTGAAGCGGCAGAACAAAGAGAACAGGAAGAAAAACTTGCTGCAGAGAAAGCTGCAAAAGAGAAAGCAGAACGTGAACAGCTCGAAAAGGAACAGGCAGCTAAAGAGACAGCCGAAAAAGAACAGCGCGAAAAGGAAGAGAAAGAAGCGGAAGAAAAACTTGCTGCGAGAACGGAGAATCTGACAGCGGTAGAACTTTATCGTGTTGTGGATGGTGATACGGTTCATGTTATCGACAAAGATAATAACCTGCTGAAGCTGAGATTGTTACTGATCGATACGCCTGAAACGGTGCATCCTAATAAGCCGGTGGAACCGTTCGGTCCGGAAGCGTCTGCGAGAATGACAGAGCTGATGAGCAGTGCTGAGGTGTTACATATTGAGTACGATGAAGGTGCAGAGACCGACCATTACGACAGACATTTAGTTTATCTTTATGCAGACGGGGTGAGTGTGCATGAAGTGCTGCTCGCAGAAGGTTTGGCGAGAGTCGGATATATTTACGAGCAGCAGCGTTATCTTCTGGACTTCCGTGAAAAAGAACAATATGCGAAAGACAACAGGCTTGGGATATGGTCGATTCCGGGTTACGTAAATGAAGGCGGCGAAGGTTTTAACAGCGAAAAAGAAGAGGCTGCTGTTGAAACCATACCTGAAACGACTGTAGATCAAGGAAGCAGCGGTGAGGATTCAGCTGCTTCATACAACTTCGCAAACTGTAAGGAACTGCGCGCTGTATTTCCAGATGGTGTAGCCGGCGACCATCCTGCATACCAGCCGAAAATGGACCGGGATAAAGATAACTGGGCGTGTGAAAATTGAGAAAACTTAATAAAGAGGTTGGCTTATTGGTCTGACCATGGTATATTAAGAATGTAGTTTTTAAGTCAAAGTTTAAATAGTTTCTATTCATATTACTGAAAAAACTCTTTTAAATGTTTAAAACTGCAAAAAATAACACGTGCATGAGCACAAGGAGGTTTTTTCAATGAATGAAGGAACTGTAAAATGGTTTAACGCTGAAAAAGGTTTTGGTTTCATCGAGCAGGAAGCTGGAGACGACGTATTCGTACACTTCTCAGCAATCCAGGGTGAAGGATACAAAACTTTAGAAGAAGGTCAAAAAGTTACTTTCGAAATCGAAGAAGGACAACGCGGACCACAAGCTGTCAACGTTGCAACTGTTTAATAAATAGTTAAATTCTTAAGAGATACCTCCGGGTATCTCTTTTTTATTTTGTATGATTGAGGAGGACTGTGGGGAAGGTGAGCTGTCGGTTGACAACGGCGGTTCCCCGTTGTGAATCGATCGGCCCCGGTTGACAACGGCGGTTCCCCGTTGTGAATCGACGCACCCCGGATGACAACGGCGGTTCCCCGTTGTGAATCGATCGGCCCCGGTTGACAACGGCGGTTTCCCGTTGTGAACCGACGCACCCCGGATGACAACGGCGGTTCCCCGTTGTGAATCAAGCAGTCCCGGTTGACAACGGTGATTGCCCGTTGTGAATCGATCAGTCCCGGTTGACAACGGTGATTGCCCGTTGTGAATCGATCGGCCCCGGTTGACAACGGCGCTTCCCCGTTGTGAACCGACGCACCCCGGATGACAACGGCGGTTTCCCGTTGTGAATCGATCAGTCCCGGATGACAACGGCGGTTTCCCGTTGTGAATCGATCAGTCCCGATTAACAACACCAACCCGCCGTTGTCACCCAGCCACGCCCACAAAACCCAACAATCCCCAAACCCAACAAAAAAAGATCCGAAACCATTTAATAATGATTTCGGATCTTCCAAAGTTATTATCTTGAGTAGTACTCAACGATTAACTGTTCGTTAATGTCAGCGTTTAATTCGCTGCGTTCCGGCAGTCTGTCGAAAGTAACTTCTAAGTTATCTTTGTTGAATGTCAGGTACTCAGGAGTGAAGTTGCTTAATTCAACAGCTTCAGCAATGATATCAAGTTTACGTGATTTTTCACGAACTCCGATAACCTGTCCTGGTTTAACGATGAATGAAGGGATGTCTACACGTTTGCCATCCACAGTGATGTGACCGTGGTTAACTAGTTGACGTGCCTGACGCTGTGTGCGGGCAAGACCTGAAGCACGAACGATTGCGTCTAATCTAGTCGCAAGTAAGATCATGAAGTTCTCACCGTGAACACCTTTCATTTTACCTGAACGGTCGAATAAAGTGCGGAATTGACGTTCGTTAATTCCGTACATGTAACGGAGTTTTTGTTTCTCCTGTAACTGTAAACCGTACTCTGATAATTTAATTCTTTGTGTCGGACCGTGCTGACCTGGTGCATACGGACGACGTTCTAATTCTTTACCTGTGCCAGTTAGGGAAATTCCTAAGCGACGTGATTTTTTCCAGATTGAACCTGTAAAACGAGCCATTTTAGCTCCTCCTTATGTTTTAAATAATATGCAAAAAACATCATAAGGGAATAATCTCCTGCGAGGGTATACGATTTAAAGTGCCTTCGCCTCATAGCATTGGTTACGCAGCACACCAACCGCGGGGATCGCATACTGAAACGCAATGATTATCCGCTACTTATACTGTTCATTTACACAATAATTCATTTTACACCTTTGTTTATCCAAAGTCAATGTTAAATGTGATTAATTAACGTATCCGTGAATGCTTTCAGACCTTTGCGGTCTTCTTCAGTAAAACGTTCATAAACCGGTGCATCGATATCGAGCACTCCGATTCCTTTGCCGTCTTTATACAAAGGCAGCACAATTTCAGATTTACTTGCCGCATCACATGCGATGTGACCCGGGAATTCGTTCACGTCATCGACGATAAAAATATCGTTGCCGCGGAATGCTGTTCCGCAGACGCCTTTGCCGTTTTCAATGCGGACACATGCAGGGAGTCCCTGGAATGGTCCGAGTACCAGTTCGTTGCTCGTTTCTTCATATAAATAGAATCCGACCCAGTTAATGTCTTTTAAGAAAACATTTAACAGCGCCGATGCGTTTGATAAGTTTGCAATTCTGTCTGTTTCATCTTCGATAAGGCTCTTCAGCATTTTATTCAGTGTCTCGTAATCTTTAATTTCAGTATTAGTGAACATTTTATGCCTCCATGCTTTCTATGTATATTGTTGATTTTAAAGAATTATACATTTATATGTTTTGCAACGCAACGATTTGAGCTATAATTGAGTATATATCTAGGAGGTAAGTGTATGTGGGTGTATATATTAATCGCGATTATCATTTTGGTCATCGTGGCAGCAGCAGTACTGCTGTATTTAAGATCTGTAAAAACACAAATGATTGATACTCAATACAGTAAACTGCATGAAGTGAATCAGCTTCCATTTAAACTGGACCTGGTGAAACTGAAAAACTACAACCTGCACGGTGAAGCAAAGGGGCTCTACAACAACTGGCAGGATGAATGGAACGACACATTAAATACTCATAGTACACATGCAACGAATGCACTTGAACAGTCGAAGAAAGATGTTGAGCAATTTAAATTTTCACAGAGTACGAAAAATAATGAGCTCGCAGGGGAAAACATTGAGCTCATTCAAAAGAAGTACGATGAACTGACTGAAGAGATTGCAGGGTTTACGAAAGCTGTTGAAGAGGGGAAGCATCAGAACGTGGAAAGCGAGCGTTTATACCGTGAAGCGAAACGCGATGTGCTTGCGAATGGACACAAGTTCGGCGATGCTAAAAAACCGCTTGAAGAAGTAATCAAAGCATACGAACCGGAAGTTGCGAAGTACGAGAAGATGGTCAACGACGGAGACTACATCCGTGCCAATGAGTTTATTTTCAATACGTACAATGAACTGCTGAACTTAAAGGACAGCATGGATGAAATTCCGAAGCTGATTAAAGAAGTACAAAAAGAGCTGCCGCAGCAGTTCCAGGAACTGCGCTACGGCTGCAGGGACCTGCGTGCAAAAGGATATGATCTGGATCACATTAAAGTGGAAAACAGATTATCGACGCTGAAAAGCAATTTAAACAGAGTGGAGCCGCTTGTTGCGAAACTTGAACTTGAAGAAGCGGATTCGATTTTAGAAAACATTCACGATGAGCTGGATGACATGTACGAGCTTGTTGAGCATGAAGTGAATGCGAAGAACAAGTTTGACGGCGGTAAAGATGTCATTACTGATGAACTGTTTAACGCCAAAGCATTAAACTACACACTGCGTACTGAAATTGATTATATTCAGGAGCAGTACCATATCGATGAGTCGGATGTTCAGAAAGTCATGAACTACGAAAACGAAATTGAAAACCTGATTTCGATATACAGCGGCATGATTGAAGAAACTGAGAAGAACACGACGCGCTACAGTGCGATTGTCGATAATATCGATTACTTAAAAAACAATGCCCATACGATTCACGAAGAGCAGAACAGCATTCAGGAACACCTGGTGAACCTGCGTGAAGATGATGCGGAAGCACGTGAAAACCTCCGTTACGTCATCGACCGCAAGGAAAAAGTGTACCGTGAACTGATGTCTTCCAACTTAGTGACGCTGCCTGAGCAGTTTATCGTTATGAAGCATGAAATTGAAGTTGATGTTAAAGAGATTGAAAACTACTTTAACCGCAGACCGCTGAATGTTGAATATGTGAAGGCGAAAGTGAATGACACTGTGCTGATGATGAACAAATTCGAACAGGAAGCATACGCTGTAATGAGAGATTCACAGCTGACAGAGCTGATGATTCAGTACGGCAACAGATTCCGCAGTACGGATTCAGACTTAAACGCGCACTTAAATGAAGCGGAACGCTTATTTAAGGAAAACCGTTACAAGCGTGCACTTGATGTTGCAAAAGATGCGATTGAAAGTGTTGAGCCCGGCAGTGCAGCGAAAATCGAAAAACAGTTTGATAATAATTAACATAATGACTTAGGATATGTCATATCCTAAGTCATTTTATGTGAGAGGTGAATTTGGATGATATATTTTGATAATGCAGCGACGACAGCGCCTTATAAAGAAGCGCTTGAGACATATATGACAGTGAGTGAAAAATACTTTTTTAATACAGCGAGTATTCATCAGAGCGGTAAAGATGCAGCGAGACTGCTTGAAGCGGCGAGAAAACAAATGCTTGACCTGATGGAACTGAAAAATTATGATTTAGTATTTACAGCGAGTGCGACAGAAAGCAACAATATCGCAATTCAGAGTATGCTGAGAAGAAAGAAACAGTTCGGCAAGACGATTCTAACGAGTGAACTTGAACATCCGAGTATCGTTAACGTACTTGAGGAAATGAAGCAGGACGGCTTTAACGTGAAGTATATCGACACGAAACAAGATGGCACTGTGGATCTTGAGCATTTAAAAACACTGCTTGATTCAGATGTGGTGTTCGTTACCGTAATGGCGCTGAACAATATCGTCGGCAGTGTGCAGCCGGTCAGGGAAATTACGAAGATACTGAAAGATTACCCGAAAGTGCATTTCCACGTAGATGCGACACAGGCAGTCGGCAAGGCTGATATCGATTACAACGGAGTCGACACAATCAGTATTTCCGCGCATAAGTTTAACGGGGTTAAAGGTATCGGCGGTCTGTTTATAAGAGACCTTGCAACGATGAAACCCGTGTTATACGGCGGAGGACATGAGTATAATGTAAGAAGCGGCACGGTGAATCTGCCGGGCATAGCAGCGATGGCGAAAGCGCTCAGACTGACGCTTGGCGAGGCACGAGAAGTGAATAAACGTTTATCACAGTTTAATATGAAGATACGCGAATCTGTAGAGGAGATGGAGTTTATCCGCCTGCAGCCGAAAGCAGCACCATATATTGTTAATATGTCGTTTGTCGGCGCGAAAGGCGAAGTGGTTGTGAATGCATTGTCAAAACGCGGCATCGCAGTGTCGACGACGAGTGCATGCGCATCTAAACTTGCGACGTTGAACGAAACACTCCTTGCACTGGATAATGAAGATAATGTTATCGAAGGCAGTATCCGCATTTCGATGGGGCGAAGCACGACAGCAGACGACGTCAAACAGCTGATTACCGCGCTAAAAGAGGTTTATGAAGAATTAGGAGATGTACTGAAATGAAATTTGATCACATATTAATCCGTTACGGCGAACTGACGCTGAAAACGAAAAACAGAAGAATGTTCGTGCACGCACTGCGCGACCGCATGAATAAAGCGCTGAAGGATTTTAATGTAGAAGTTAAAGCCAACCGCGACCGTGCCTATATTGAAATCAACGAAGAGAATCCGCATGAGATTATCGACAAGCTGATGAACATCAGCGGTATTTTAAGCATGTCACCGGTGATTAAAATCGATAAAACGGATGAGGCAATGAAAGATACAGCCCTCCAGTTTGCCAATGAAATTGAGCCGGGACACACTTTTAAAATTGAAGTTAAGCGCGCAGACAAGCAGTATCACCTGGACACATACGGTGTGCAGCAGCTGCTTGGAAATCACATTTTTGACCACACGACGCATCTGATAGTAGATGTCAGAAAACCGGATTACAAAATACTGGCTGAAATCAGACCAGATGCGATTTACATGTATTACGAAACGATAAAAGGACTCGGCGGACTGCCGCTTGGTACCGGCGGTAAAGCATTATTGATGCTGTCTGGCGGGATAGACTCACCTGTGGCGGGCATCGATATTATGCGCAGAGGTGTGGAAATCGAAGCGATTCACTTCCACTCACCGCCGTACACGAGCCCGCAGGCAACGGACAAAGTTAAAGCCCTTGTCGACATTATGAGTGAGAGAACAGGTTACGATATTAAACTTCACATCGTGCCGTTCACTGAACTGCAGACAACGTTATACGACCGAATTCCGGATAACCTGTCGATGACATCCACACGACGTATTATGCTGAGAGTTGCTGAAAAACTGACGATGAAAATCGGCGGGGAAGCGGTAGTGAACGGTGAGAATCTGGGACAGGTCGCATCACAGACGTTAACAAGCATGTTCGCAATTAACGAAGTGACAACACTGCCGGTACTCCGTCCGTTATTGACACTTGAGAAAAATGACATTGTGAAAATGGCGAAGCAGATGGGCACTTACGAAACTTCCATTCTGCCGTTTGAAGACTGCTGCACGATATTCAAACCGAAAGCACCGAAAACAAAACCGTCACTTGAATCGGTTAAGAAATTCGAAAGCGCGGTGGACTTTGAACCGATGATCGATAAAGCGATGGAAAATATCGAAGTGTATATGCCGTCTAAAAAAGAAGAAACTAAAGATGAATTCAGCGATCTGCTGTAGGTGAGCGAAGAGACCGGAAGGTCTCTTTTTTTGTTTGGGATTGACTGGTTGTTGAGTTGGTTTACAACGGTGGTCCACCGTTGTGAACCGGGGATGCTGGAATGACAACGTGCGTTTGCTGTTGTGAACCGGGAGTGTTGGAATGACAACGTGCGTCCGCCGTTGTGAACCGGGGGTGTTGGAATGACAACGGTGATCCGCTGTTGTGAACCGGGGGTGTTGGAATGACAACGTGCGTCCGCTGTTGTAAACCGGGGGTGTTGGAATGACAACGTGCGTCTGCCGTTGTGAACCGGGAGTGCTGGAATGACATCGGTCGTCCGCCGTTGTGAACCGGGGGTGTTGGAATGACAACGTGCATCCACCGTTGTGAACCGGGGGTGCTGGAATGACAACGTGCATCCACCGTTGTGAACCGGGGGTGCTGGAATGACAACGTGCGTCCACCGTTGTAAACCGGGAGCGCTGGAATGACAACGGTGGTCCGCCGTTGTAAACCGGCCGGCACCATCACAAATAAAACCGGGTCTCTATTAATAAGAGCCCGGTTTTTATCGTGTAATTATTTAACTGCTGTAATTAATTTAATTTCGATCGGGGAGTTGTCCGGCAGCGATGAAACGCCGACTGCTGTACGTGTCCCAAGTCCATCCTCGCCGAATACTTTAAAGAGATAATCCGATGCGAAGTCTGCGATACGCGCGTGCTGCGTGAAGTCATCCGACGCATTGATGTATACTGTCATATCGACAACTTCAGTTACACTTTCGTGCAGTGTCAGCTCCTGATCTGTAACGTAAATCGCATTTTTGATTGTCTGTTCTGCTATTTCCTTATATTTGGAAATGTCATCGGCAGCACTGATTTTCCCTGTCATAATCAGTTCGCCGTCAATTTTCGGTGTAATACCCGACGTGTACACCACGTCGCCAATTCTTTTTGCCAGCTTATAACTTCCGTTAGGAACTACCATGTTATCCATTTTTGTAATTCTCCAATACTTTAATTATTCTCTTCACAGCATCGACGGCTTTACCGTGGTCCTGTGAAAAGTTGAGTCTGAAACTGTCCGTGCAGTATGGTGCGAACTCAGTTCCAGGTGTTACTGCAACGTTTGCCTGTTCTCTTAAAATTTTTGCGATCTGTACATCATCAATCGATAAATTTTGAGCCTGCGGGAAAACGTAACTGCCGGCTTCAGTCAGCCGGACTTTGTAGCCTGCGTCCCTAAAAAGTGTAACCAGATCATCGCGGATTGCCTGATGTGACTCGATGCGCTCTGCCATCCATCCTTCCGGTTCGCTGAACCACGATTTTAGTGCCGCCTGCGAATAACCGCTCGCACGGAGTGAAACGATAGCCTGAAGCTGTTCCATGCGGTCAATTATTTCAGACGAACCAAAACCGGCTCCAAGTCTGAAACCGCTCAGTGATTCAGTTTTCGACGGTCCGATAATTGTGATGATTTTATTTCTGTCCACCCCGGGGTGGGCAATGAGATGTGTATATTCTCTATTATCGAACAGCTGTCTCGAGTATAGCTCATCTGCGATGACAGTTACACCGTATTTTGAAACAAGTTCTGCAATTTGATTAATTTCTTCACTTGAGTAAATTGCACCGCTTGGATTATTGGGATTTGAGAACAGGAACACTTTTACACCGTTTTTGAATGCCTGCTCCAGTTCACTGAGGTCGATTCCTGCTTTGTCATCGTGATTTAAATAGTCCATCTGTACAGGTACGACTTCTCCGCGGAAAAAATGAACGAGTTTGCGGTTCGCAAAGTAGTCCGGTTCGACAATCGCAACTTTGTCACCGAATGTTACAGTTGCACCAAGTGCAAGAAAGAGAGCACCCTGGGTGCCCGGTGTAATAATGAGTTCATCCTCAGGTGAAATATGTGTGCCGGTGAAACTGCCGAGCTTTTCTGCAGTTTCTTTCAGCAGTTCTGCCTGGCCGCGGTATTCTGTGTATGCCTGACTGCCGCCGGTGTTGAAACCGTCTATGTAATGATCGAGTACACCCGGAATCGGTTTATGCGCATCCACATCACCGTGTGAAAAATCGACGTATTCCCCTTCGATTTTATCACCGATTAATTTTAATTCATTATTTTTCTGACGGGATTCCTGTCCGGGAGCGTTGTCTGCATTCAGTTTCATAAATAACTCTTCGATATTGCTATTTTTATCAGTCATAATATACCTCCGTAAGATAACTTCTATATCAATGCTAAATTAACATTCAATATACTATGGTGTAAAATACGATATATACACATTAAATATCGAGAATACTAATATTAGGAGCAGACGATGAACTATTCTGAAATTGAAGCATTTTTAACCGTAATCCGCTCGGGGAGTATTACCGGCGCGGCGGAGCGGTTGTTTATCTCACAGTCGACAATCAGCCAGCGCATCAAATCGCTTGAAAACAAGCTGGAAGTGAACCTGCTGACACGCGGGAAAGGAATAAAAAACGTTGAATTGACACAGTCGGGTGAAGAATTTTATGCACTGGCATTGAAAATGGAGTCTATAATCGGCGAGGCAAAAATGCTGAAGGAGAAACGGTATAAAAATGACCTGTCGATAGCAGCGATTGACAGCGTGCACAACTATATTATGCAGAATCTATACCGTTCGATTATGGCGAAAGATAATGAAGTCAATTATTTCTTCAGAACTCATCAGTCGCTGGAAATTTATACGCTTCTTGAAAATAATGAAATTGGAATTGGACTCGTGCAGCAGGAGAAATTTTCGAAATCGCTCATTAATGAAGTACTGTTTACGGAAGAACTCGTGCTGGTGATGAATCGCGAGATAGACATCCGGCTGCTGGAGTCTGTACGTGAGCTCGATCCGAAGAAGGAAATATATTTAAACTGGGGATACAACTTCAGAATATGGCATGAAAAAGAGTTCGGTTATGAAGGCACGCTCGGTGTACAGGTCGATACCGGTCTGCTGCTCGGTGAATTGCTGGAGGAACCTGGATTTTGGGGCATCGTTCCCGTGTCGATTGCAAAACAGTACGTGAAGGAACGGCATATTAAAGTTATCCGGTTTACTGGTAATACTCCGGAACGCACCTGTTTTGCTGTATACGATAAACACAACGAAAAAGTTAAGCCTGCGCTTGAAGTCATTTATGCTCATAAAGGTGAAATTATGGAGAAAATCCTGGCGGATGATGATTTGTTTGATGGTCGGTTGTGATTTTTGTGAGTTCGAATGACAACGGTGATTCGCCGTTGTAAACCGGGGGAGCTTGAATGACAACGGTGATCCGCCGTTGTGAACCGGGGGAGCTCGAATGACAACGGTGATCCGCCGTTGTGAACCAGGAGTGTCCGAATGACAACGGTGATTCGCCGTTGTGAACCGGGGGAGTTGGAATGACAACGGTGATCCGCCGTTGTGAACCGGGGGAGCTTGAATGACAACGGTGATCGGCCGTTGTGAACCGGGGGAGTTGGAATGACAACGGTGATTCGCCGTTGTGAACCGGGGGAGCTGGAATGACAACGGTGATTCGCCGTTGTAAACCGGGGGAGCTTGAATGACAACGGTGATCCGCCGTTGTAAATCGGGGGAGCTGGAATGACAAAGGTGATTCGCCGTTGTGAACCGGGACTCCCCCGATTACGCCAATCGACACCCAAAATCCAAAAAAAGTCAGACCCCATGCACATAAACGTACAGGTGGCCCGACTTTCGACTCTAAATGTTTACATGTCCCATCGCTCGGGGAGGAGTTCACGCAGCTTTACGACTCTTTCATCCGGCAGATGCACACAGCAGTCATAGTTTTTATTATGAATCTGCACGATAAATTCACGGCATCTCCCGCATGGAGGCAGCACGCGGCCGTCCCTGTGGACTGCAATGATTTCCGCTATACGTGTTTCGCCCGCAGTGACCATGGCGGCGATTGCGGAGTGTTCGGCACAAAAGCCCATCGAACAGGCGACGTCAATCGACACGCCGGTGTAAAGGTTGCCGTCTTTTGTTAACAGGGCAGCTGCCACGTAGCCTGCTTTGCCGTTTCGCGCAAGATTTCTCGGGCGCAGGGTACTTTTTGCTATCGTATGCAGATCGTATTTCATCGTCATATATACCGCCGCCTTTACAGGAAGTTTCTCTGCGTTTTATGCCAGAATGTATTGTTGTGAAGTCTGATGGTGTTGATCTTTTTATCGCTTAATTTAATGCGGACTGTTTCCGTGTTCTGGACGCTCAGCGCTTCGTTGTCCATGCTCATAATCGGATAATAGTCATCGGACTGGTCGATAACGAGCGTAAGCGGACGGGCTTTTGACAGCAGGAAACTCGTGCCGAGTGTTCGGTGATTATTATTGTTTACACTGCCGAGTTCCGTTACCTGCATCGCGCTGATTAACGGATCGACGACCGCACCGCCGAGTGATTTGTTATATCCGGTTGAGCCGGTCGGTGTCGAAATAACGATACCGTCTCCGTTGAAATGTTCAAACAGGAAGTCGTCTATGTAAATATCCATCATAATAGTCCGTACGAGACTCGTGCGGATTGTGAACTCATTCAGACAGTAGTTCGGCTGATTGTTATTAACTTTGACTTCAATCACCGGATAGCTGCGCGTCTCAAAGTTATTGGTTTTAAAAACCTGTCTGATTTCAGACAGATTATGGTAATTAAAGTCCACATACATATAGTTCTTCTCTTCAATTCCGATGCCGATGTACATACAGTCGCTGCGGAAATCATTCTTTCTGACCGCCTGCAAAAACGCACCGTCTCCGCCGATTGAAGCAACGATGTCCGCATCATTGCAGTTGTCGACAGTCGTAACGCCAAGCCCGCTAAACAGGTTGACGAGATCTTCAGTAATCTTTTTTGAATTCTTATTGTTGGGTTCGAAGAAAAAAATAGTGTTATTTGTCATATTTAACGTACTCCTATATTTAAATAATTCATTTATACATATAAATCTTCACACAATATTGGAAAAACCGGCCGTTACTGTCAGTATCAGTCATGCTGACATTCATTTAAAATCCTAATAATATAATTATTTCAAATTATATACCACTGAGGGTTTTTCTGCATGTATGCGGCTGAAAGAGGGTAAAATATACAAAAAAGGAGGGAGCTTTTGAAAAAGGAGATAAAAATCGCTGTCACAGTATTCCTGATTCTGTTCGCTGTTGTACTCGCCGGAGGGATTTTTTATTTTGTTTATACGGACTACGGTAAAACAGAAAATAATACACCGGCAGAATCAACCGTTGATCCGGACGGAGAAATACAGCGGCTTCTCGACACTGATGAAAATATCGAATTCAGTGATGAAGCTGGCAAAAACGGGGCGCAGTCTGAACAGAAGTTTGCAGATGATCTGCATAAAATGACACATCAGAAAGTTAAAGCCGAAGTGAAGTGGGGCAGTCTGGAAATTACGGACGAGCGCATTAATAATATGCTGAAAACCGCACAGGATTCAGATTATCAGTACAAGGATTTTTACATTGAATCACTGACTGCATGGCAGGAAGGGGATTTTTCGAACGCTGTGCAGGTGCATAATGTCATCTGGCGATCTCAGGACGGCAGCATCGGCATCGCAACGGACCTTTTATCAGAAGACGAAGAAATGGCATACAGGGCAAAGCACTTTGATTAGTGAAGACATCCGCCGGATGTCTTTTTCTTTTTTTAACAAGATAAAAATCCTCACGTAAATTTGAGAAGTGAATTCACGGTTACGGGGGGAAACACTTTCTGAAAAGTGTTATCATAAAATGGACTTTTAAAACAGGAGGGAATTTCATGAAAAGAATTATCGCTTTAGTTTCAGCAATAGCGCTGGTCGTCCTTGGTCTCGGCGCGTCATTTATGACATCGTTGTGGGCGAGTGACTGGGAAGATTTGTTTAATGAATTTTCAGGTGCGGACGCACCGGTGAGCCAGGTGCTTGAACAGGGGGATGCCGGCAATAAAATTGCGGTCGTGAACTTTGAAGGTGTTATTCAGGATACGGGTACGACTGGCAGCGGCATGTTCGGAGCAGAGGGCTATGACCACCAGATGACGATTCAGGCATTAAAAGATATCGCAGCGGATGATACATACAGCGCGGTACTGCTTAATGTGAACTCGCCGGGCGGCGGTGTCTTTGAAAGTGCGGAGATACATAAACATCTGATGGCTGTTAAGGAAAGCGGCAAGACAATTTACAGTTCAATGGGCAACATGGCAGCGTCAGGCGGCTATTACGTGTCGGCACCGGCTGATCAGATTTTTGCGACGTCGGAAACCATTACAGGTTCAATCGGTGTAATTATGCAGAGCATGAACTACACTGAGCTTGCTGAAAACGTCGGCATTTCTTTTGATGTGTACAAGAGCGGAAAAATGAAAGATATGATGTCCGCTTCACGCGAAGCAACCGATGAAGAACAGGAATATCTGCAGGAAATCGTCGATACGATGTTCCAGGACTTCGTTGATGTCGTTGCAGACGGACGAGGCATGAGTGAAAAAGAAGTGAGAAAACTTGCAGACGGCAGAATTTATCTCGGCGGTGAGGCAATCGAGAACGGTCTGGTGGACCAGGAAGGTTACTTTGACGATGCACTGGCTGCATTGAAAGAAGAAATCGGCGGTTCTCCGCAGGTCGTTGAATTCGGCGGTGTACCAACTGCAGCATTCCCGTTCGGTGTTAAAATCCAAAATGCACTTGAGAGCATTACAGGCGGCGGCGAAGTGAAGATGGTTCAGGAACTGATTAACAACCGTCAGGGCGCAGAGCCGATGTATCTATATGAATAAGGAGGGGTATCGATGGAAGAGAACAATGAAATTGTAAGAACAGATACCGATTATATCCAGCAGCTGGATTACATGACACATGCTTCCTTTTTCCCGAGATTTATCAGCTACATTATAGATATCGTCGTGCTGTGGGCTGTTGCACAGCTGACTATTATACCGGTCTTAACGGTGCTTGAAGTCAGGGATGTCTATTTCGGCATAGAAGCATTGTCACTTGAAAACATCGCAGTAACACTGCTGTACTTTATCTATTTCACTCTGATGACCTTCTTCTTTAAACAGACGCTCGGCAAAATGATTTTAGGCATCAGCGTCGTCTCTTCAAAAGAAGGCATGAAGCTGACGTTCGGTCAGGTGTTCTTCAGGGAAACAGTCGGCAGAGTGATTTCAAATGCGCTGCTCTATTTACCGTATCTTGCAGTATTATTCACCGATTCAAAAATTGGACTGCATGACTATATCGGTGATACGTATGCGGTGAATAACAAGTACAGAGCATACGGAGATGTTATTAAACACGAACTGCATCCGCACACTGAACGGAAACTGAGAGAAAAAGAAAACTTCAGACAGACATCGGACCGTACTTTCCAGTAAGAGCTGATGTTAAGTGTTTGAAGCGGCGGCAGTGATATAATATAATCATGTTAACTAGGACTATCCTATACGGATAGTCCATATTTTGTTTAAAGAGGGATATTTAATGGCGAAAACTACGATGGAACAAGTATATGAAGAACTGATCAAAAGAATAGATGAGATTGTTAAGAACGATGAAAAACCGAGACTGGAAGCTTTGGCGGAAAGTCTTCTGCAGGTCAATGCCGAAGGTTCAGTAAGCGAGCTGCGTAAAGCGTTCCAGTTTGCATATCTTTATCAGGTAAAAGAAGAGCCTGTACAGAGTAACCACCAGCTGACACCGGATGCGATCGGTTATCTGGTTGCGCACATCGTCGATCTGTTTACCGAGGGTAAGGAAAAAGAACTGCTTGATATCGGCAGCGGTACCGGGCACCTTGCGATGACGGTAAAGGAAATGGTGGACAACGTGAATCTGTCGGGTGTTGAAGTGGACCCGGCGCTTGCTGAAATCAACGCAAACCTGTGTGAGTTCCTGAAAGTGCCGATGTACATTCATCCGCAAAACGTCATTGAACCGAGCAGAATTCCAACGGCGGACGTTGCTGTCGGTGATCTGCCTGTCGGCTATTATCCGCTCCCTGCACAGAACTACAAAACAGCATTTGAAGAAGGGCAGAGCTACGCGCACCTCCTTATGCTTGAAGCGGGAATGAACCTGATTAAAGATGACGGTATCGGGGTGTTTATCGTACCGTCTAATATGCTTGAAGAGAATAATGAGACGATTAAAAAGTATATTTCAGAAGATGCGACGCTGCTGATGTTCATGAACCTGCCGGCGACAATCTTCAAAACTGAAAAACAGCGTAAATCGATTATCGTTCTGAAGAAGGGCTTCTCGCCGATCGTGAACAACGAAGTGTTAATCGGTGACGTGCCTGACTTTAAAAATGCACAGAAAATGCAGGAGTTTTTACGTCAGCTGAATGATTGGTATGAACAATACAGCAGAAAGCAGTGATTACAACATGACAAAAATTATTGCGATAAACGCCGGAAGCTCGTCGTTTAAATTTGAATTGTTTAAGATGCCGGAAGAAACGGAAATTGCACGTGGGCTGATCGAAAGAATCGGTCTCGGCAAAGGTAAGTTTACGCTCAGTCATAAAGGCGGACGCGAGACGATTGAACAGAATTTTAAGACGCATACAGATGCGGTTAACGTCATGCTTGAAGCACTGGTTGAGAAAAATATTATTCAGTCGATTAATGAAATCGAAGGCACGGGACACCGTGTCGTACACGGTGGTGAAACGTTCAGTGAGGCAGCGGTGATCGATGAAACGGTCGTCAGGGAAATCGCCGAACTGGCAGAATTTGCACCGCTTCATAACCCGGCAAACTTGATGGGAATACAGGCGATGATGGAACTGCTTCCGGACGTCACGCACGTTGCGGTGTTCGATACGTCGTTCCACCAGACGATGCCGGAAAGCTCGTACCTGTACAGTCTGCCTTACAAGTATTATAAAGACTACCGCATCCGTAAATTCGGCTTCCACGGAACGAGCCATAAATACGTGACGGGACGCGCGGCGGAACTGTTAAAGCGGCCGATCGAAGAGCTGAGACTCATCAGCTGCCATTTAGGCAACGGTGCGAGTATCGCTGCGGTTAAAGCAGGCGAGTCACTCGATACATCGATGGGCTTCACACCGCTTGCTGGTGTAACGATGGGAACACGTTCCGGGAACATTGACCCGTCGCTTATTCCGTACATCATGGAAAAAACGGATAAGAGTGCTGTTGAAGTACTGAACGTCCTGAATAAAGAATCCGGACTCCTCGGTGTCAGCGGATTTTCAAGCGACTTAAGAGACATTACCGACGAGGCGCGTAAAGGCAATAAGCGCGCAGAACTCGCACTCGAAGTGTTCAGCTCGAGCATTCACAAATACATGGGCTCATACGCTGCAAGAATGGGCGGCGTCGATGCAATTATCTTTACGGCGGGCGTCGGGGAGAACTCTGCACTGATCCGTGAAAAGGTATTGGACAGCCTGGAATTTATGGGTGTTTATCTGGATGAGAAAACAAACAACGAAACAATCGGCACCGAAGCGACGATCAGCCACTCGTATTCGCCGGTTAAAGTGCTTGTGATTCCGACGGACGAAGAAGTGATGATCGCGAGAGAAGTCATGCGGCTGGCGGAAGAGAAAAGCTCTCTTTAAGTCGCAGTTTATTATGAAAGAAGCGGCTTTGAAGCTGCAGCTTAATTCGATACGGCAACATTAAGCAGCTCATTAGGGCTGCTTTTTAATTTGGAAAAAAGGGTATAGACAATATGTAAATGAAATATATGTGACGGGATGTGTTGAAATGCTTGTTGTAATAGATGCCCAGAACGACACTTTCGATAAAAGAGGCACGAACTATGCGGAGTGGTCCGAAGTGATTGAAGAGGGGATTTCGAGACGAATCGATCAGGCGATCGACAATGATGAACCCATTATTTATACGAAAAACTTATACCCTGATTTTGAACACGGTGAACGTTCAGCGGAGTCGATCAGATTTGACGAAGCGGTATATCCGGTATTTTACGACCGGCTTGAAAAATACGGTGACGAATACACGAAAAACTTTTACGGCATTCCGCCGGAAGAAGCCCGTAAAATTTATGAAAACTATAAAGATAAAGTGAAGACCAATCAGATGATTGAATTTGTCGGCGTGGAAACCAACATCTGTGTGCTCGCAAATATTATGGTCATCCAGAATATATTCCCGGAAGCGATGATTACGGTGAACAAAAATCTCGTTGCAGCATCGAGCGACGACCTGCACGATAAAACACTCGAAATACTGGCGAACATGAACGTATTTATATCAGAATAAGGACCCGTGGCATGAAAATGCTGCGGGTTTTTGATTTGGCGGGAGAGCCCGGGTGTGGTTTGTCGGAGTTGGTGGGTTTTGTGTGGGGTTGTTGGGGGTTGTCGGGGGTTGGTGTACTTCGCGAAGTTGACGAGGTGCACCGGCTGGGTTTGGTGTACTTCGCGAAGTTGACGAGGTGCACCGGCTGAGTTTGGTGTACTTCGCGGAACTGACGAGGTGCACCGGCTGGGTTTGGTGTACTTCGCGAAGTTGACGAGGTGCACCGGCTGAGTTTGGTGTACTTCGCGAAATTGACGAGGTGCACCGGTGCGTTTTGGTGTACTTCGCGGAACTGACGAGGTGCACCGGCTGAGTTTGGTGTACTTCGCGGAACTGACGAGGTGCACCGGCTGGGTTTGGTGTACTTCGTGGAGTTGACGAGGTGCACCGGCTGAGTTTTCGGCACCCAGCTCACAAAAAAGAGGACGTCCACAGACACCCTCTTCAGGTGAAATTCTATTTATTTCTCTCTGCTTTAATTTTTGCAACGCCGTCACGGACCAGCGGGGCAACTTTTCCGCCGAACAGTTCGATTGTCCGGATGACCTGGTTGTGGGGCATTGTGCCGACGGGTGTCTGGAGCGTAAAGCGTTCTATTCCCATGTGTTCGTACAGTGAGATAATTTTCCGTGCGACTGTTTCCGGGCTGCCGACGTAAAGTGCGCCGTCCGGATCGCACATGTTATCGAATGCTTCTCTCGAATATTGTCCCCAGCCGCGTTCACGTCCAAGTTTCGTCATCGACGCCGAGATTGATGGGAAGAACAGATCCCGTGCTTCGCTGTCTGTGTCCCATATAAAACCGTGCGAGTTCGTTGCAACTTTCAGCTTCGATTCATCGTGTCCCGCAGCGCGCCCAATCTGCCGGTAAAAGTCTGCAATTCGTGCAAACTGGAACGGGCTTCCGCCTATAATTGCGAGTACCAGCGGCATGCCGAGTTCCGCTGCGCGTTTTGCCGACTGGGGTGTACCGCCGCTCGCAATCCAGATCGGGATTTCATCCTGCACAGGTTTCGGGAATATTTCTGCGTTTTCCAGCGCCGGGCGGTGGGTACCCGACCAGTTAATTTTCCCGCCTTTTTGCAGCGCGAGCAGCAAGTCGAGCTTCTCGTTAAAAAGTGTGTCGTAATCATTTAAGTCGTAACCGAACAGCGGAAACGATTCGATAAACGACCCGCGGCCGGCCATAATTTCAGCACGGCCGTTTGAAATGCCGTCCAGAGTAGAAAAGCGCTCGTAAACACGTACCGGGTCATCAGAAGATAATACTGTGACACCGCTCGTCAGGCGGATATTTTTAGTGACCGCAGCACCTGCTGCCAGCACAACATCCGGTGCACTGACTGCATAGTCGTCGCGGTGATGTTCCCCGACTGAAAAAATATCGAGGCCGGCACGATCAGCAGTTTCGATTTCGCGAACGAGTTCCTGCAGGCGTTCTGCGTGAGTAATTGTCTTACCTGTCTGAGGGTTTAAAACCGTATCTCCAAAAGTATTAATACCAAGTTCCATAAGTAACCTCCGTAAATGAATTCATTTCAGCACAGCCGGGGCGGGCTGTAAATAAAAAAGTAATGAGCCCGAAGAGCCCATTACTTTTAAAATTAAAACATTCTTTTAACCATTAGCGGTTTTGTTCCATAAAGTCTTCAGTCGCTACTAGCGGTTCAAAGTCCGAAGGTAATGTTTCAGTGCGGACGACTAATACGTCACATTTTGCGTTTCTGACAATCGCTTCTGAAACCGATCCGATGATGAAGCGTTCAACAGCATTCAGACCGGTAGAACCACAGACGATTACGTCCGCGCCAATTTTTTCCACAGCTTTTTTAGGAATAATTGATTTCGGTGAACCATAGTCGATGATTTTCTCTACATGTTCAACACCTTTGTCTAATGCGACTTTCTCATATCCGTCAAGGAGCTTCTGAGCAAATTCATTTGCACGTGCTGAAATTGAACGGTCGTACGCTTCAACAGACGCGAAAGAGCGAGTGTCAATAACGTTAATAATCGAAAGTTTCGCGTTGTTACGTTTCGCAGCTTCAACTGCTTTCTGGAATGCCCACTCCGCTTCGTGTGATCCGTCTACTGCAACTAAGATGTTTTGATATTGTAACATTAAGAATCAACTCCATTTCCTCTTCTTAGTTATATTATACCACATGTGTGCGCTTCCAAAACTTTTAATATTGAGATAATTATAGACAAAATTATGACTTATTGTGATACAATATATTTGTTTGAATAAAGGGGGATTTGGAAATGATTATTGGTATACCGAAAGAAGTAAAAAATAACGAAAACAGAGTAGGCCTGACACCGGGCGGCGTTTACGCATTTGTGCAGGCAGGCCATACTGTGCTCGTAGAAAAAAATGCAGGCAGCAAATCGTATTTTGAAGATTCAGCGTACATTGAAATGGGTGCGGAAATAGTCGATACGGCAGCACAAGCCTGGGATGCTGAAATGGTGGTTAAGGTAAAAGAACCGTTAGCGCAGGAATTTGATCTTATTAAGGAAGATTCAATTCTATTTACATATCTGCACCTTGCTCCTGAAGAAGCATTAACTCAAGTCTTAATCGATAAAAAAGTAACGGCAATCGCATATGAAACAATTCAGCTGCCGGACGGCTCACTGCCGCTTCTTGCACCGATGAGTGAAGTTGCGGGACGCATGTCGGTACAGGTCGGCGCTCAGCATTTGATGAGCATCAACGGCGGTAAAGGAATTCTCCTCAGCGGTGTGCCTGGGGTAGAAAAAGCTAAAGTAACTATCGTCGGTGGGGGAGCTGCAGGTACGAACGCTGCAAAAATGGCAATCGGCCTCGGCGCAGACGTAACAATCTTAGACTTAAACCCTAAACGTTTAAGAGAGCTGGATGATTTATTCGGCGCACGCGTGCAGACGTTAATGTCCACACCGTTAAACATTAAAATGGCTGTTGAAGCAAGTGATCTGGTTATCGGCGCAGTATTAATACCGGGAGCGAAAGCACCGAAATTAGTATCTGAAGAAATGATTAAAAACATGGCACCGGGATCAGTTATCGTTGACATTGCAATCGACCAGGGCGGTATTTTCGAAACGACTGACAAGATAACAACACACGACGACCCGACATATGAGAAACACGGCGTCATTCACTACGCAGTAGCAAACATGCCGGGAGCTGTACCGCGCACATCAACAAACGCACTGACTAACGCAACGCTTCAATACGGTTTATTAATTGCAAACAACGGCTACAAGGAAGCAGTTGTTAAAAATCCTGTCATCGCAGGCGGATTTAACACATTCCAGGGCCACGTAACTTACAAAGCAGTTGCAGAAGCTCAAAACAGAAAGTACACAGACATCCACGATTTATTAGGATAAATGATAGAAAAAGAGCAGCCGGAGCCGGCTGCTCTTTTGCATTAAATAAAAGTTTTTGAGGTGCTGTGTGTTTGGATCACGAGCTCACTTCGACACTGTCATTCAAACTGAGTTGACTGACAGTGTCGTTTCTACATAGTCATTCAAACTGAGTTGACTGACAGTGTCGTTTCTACATAGTCACTCAAACTGAGTTGACTGACAATGTCGACGTCCCCCGTCCCAAAACCCTCACAAAATCTACCCGTCGATCACTGCAACATCAAGCGGGATGCTTTTCTTTAAGTCTCCGAGCTGTTCCGGACGTACCAGCGGGATAATCTGCAGGCGCTTTTTAACGTGCATTTTCAGTTTCGCGAGCGGCTGCAGTTCTTTAAAGTTTCGGATATCGATGTCTCGCAGGTCGTACATTACGCCGGAGACGTCATGGTCGATAAATAACTCGGCAAGTCTGCTGTGCAGAAAATACGGGACTTTCGTAAATGAGGGCCCGACGATAAAATGGCGGTTGCGTATTTCATTCGACAGCGTTTCAAGTAGCACGGTATCGACGTCGTGAAAGTCGCGCGTAAATATCTGGTCGATAATAAAGCCGTCGGCTGTTTCTTCACGGCGTATCGTTTCAATAAGTGTGTTTTCGATCATAAAGTCGTTTGACTCAAAAAAATTATTGACTGTTATATATATTTCATTGTCCGGTGTCAGTGCGCGCTGCATTGCCGGCAGTGTTAAGTTTGGTGTGTTGAAGTCCGGATAGGAAAATAAAACGGCTTCCGGTTTCATGCTGAGTGCGTGTGTTAAATAAATGTGTTTCATCGGTTTATCTCCTTATATATAAATATCGTATTAATGATTATTAAAAAGTTTTTCAGGGAATAGACTATTATTAATAACTTAAACAGGAGTGGTAATTTTGACTGTAAAATATCATGGACATGCTGTACTATCGTTTAACAATAATGATACTGATGTTATCATTGATCCGTTTATTAACGGCAACGATTTAACTGACTTAACAGTGGATAACGTTAAAGCTGATTATATTATACTAACACACGGGCACAATGACCATGTGGGCGACACGGTTGAAATCGCAAAAAATAACAATGCAACGGTAATTGCACCTGTTGAGCTCGCGGCCTATATTGAAAGTCAGGGTGTTGAAAACACTGTCGGCATGAACGTCGGCGGGGAAGGCGAGTATGAATTCGGCAAAGTAAAATTCACACACGCGTTCCATACTTCAAGCTTTACGGACAATGACGGTACGGTGCACTATACAGGTGAGCCGATGGGCTTAATTTTAACGCTCGGTGAGAAAAAAGTTTACGTAACCGGTGATACCGGCCTGTTCGGTGATATGGAGCTGATTGCGAAACGTAACGGACCAATCGACATCTGCTTCATTCCGATCGGTGATCACTTTACGATGGGCATCGACGATGCGGCGTATGCGGTTAACGAATTAATTAAACCGACAGTCGTTGTGCCGGTACACTTCAATACGTTCCCGCCGATTAAACAGGACCCTGAAGAATTTAAAAACAAAGTCAATACAACGTGCCAGATTCTGAAGCCTGGCGAAGCGGCGGAATTATCATAATATTACGATGGAAACTCCTCACTCTGCGGAGTTTCCATTTTTCTTTTATAAACATCAATTATTCGTGCTATGATAAATTTAACTGGAAATATAGAAATTGGGTGAAGACATGTCGAAACACGAAGATATTTTAAAATACATAAGAGGTTTAAGAGAAGGCAGCAGTCTGTCCGTCAGACAGATTTCAGGATATATGGGTGTGTCACTCGGCACGAGTTACCGCGCAATTAAACAGGCGGAGCAGGACGGTCTCGTTAAGACGATTGAACGCGTCGGCACGTTCCGTATCGTGCAGCGCGAAGTAAAAAGCCACGGTAAAATAATGTTCAGAGAAGTAAACCGCGTCATTCAGGGGACTGTACTGGCAGGGGACAACTATCTCGATAAAGAAATCTCACGAATATTGATCGGGGCTATGCAGACGGACGATCTCGTGAAATATTTGGAGCCGAACGGCCTGTTAATCGTCGGTAACAGAGAAAAGTCACAGCGGAAGGCGCTGGAAAACGGTGTCGGCCTGCTTATTACCGGCGGATTCGGCACAGGTGAGGAAATTTTGAAACTCGCAAAAGAAAAGCAGCTGCCTGTCATTTCGACGACACACGATTCATTTACATGTGCATCGATTATTCACCGGGAAGTATACAGCCTGTCGCTGTCGCAAAATATTGTGACCGCGGGCAGCCTGATGGTGAAGCAGGAACAGTATACGATTGATATTAACGACCTAGGCACCGAAATTCATCCGGAAGATAAAAATATGATTCTGTTAAACGGCAACCGTTTCGTCGGGGCAATCCGCTCAAAGTATCTGGATGAAATGACAAAGGATAATTACACATCGTACCTGCTGCCGGATTACAGCGCAGAAGAAGATACGACGCTTCTGTCGCTCCGCCAGATAATGAGCTGGCACCAGCTTAATATTATTCCGGTTGTGGAATCCGGTGACTACCGCGGCATCGTTCACCGCAGGGAAGTATTTAAAAATATCTCTTCCAGAAACTTAAAGTCCGGCATGTCGACGGATCAGCTGATCGACCGTGAAATTAAAATCGACAGCAATAAGATTAATATAAGGGTAATGCCGTTTATGGCCGATGAATTCGGTTCATTATCACAGGCAAACTTTATGAGACTCGCCGAACGCCTGATTCTCGTCGTGCTGCAGGAAAACCACATTCACAGTTACCATATCGACACGTACAACATCATGAACTTTAAAATTGTGCAGCTCTATCAGGAAATTGAGCTGACAGGTGAAATCATCGACAGGGGCGAGCAGTTTATCCGCCTTGAAATTGTACTGAACGTACAGGGAACGGCGTACTCGAAAGCGACGTTTATGATTCAGCACTTCAACGAAAAGTAAAAAACCATCCTGCTGTATATTTACAGCAGGATGGTTTTCTTATGTAATGTCAGCGTGTTTTACGCTTGGATTTTTTCGCTTCGAATTCCTGCCATGCCTGTTCCTCAATCGGCAGATTGCCTTTGAAGTACTTTCTCGCTTTATTAAAGTGGTAAGTCTGATAGCCGCCGAGAAGGACGAACAGACCGCCGATAATATAAGCGACAAGAGTGTGGAACTGGATCATAGTGTTTAAACCGAAAGCGACGAGAAACAGACCGAGCCATATTCTCGCAATACTGTCATAATACGCAGCTCTGACATCGCGGACTGTGCGGATTTTTCTTACTTTGTAAACTACAAACAGCAGGAAAGTGACGAAAATTGCGGTGACAAGAAATGACACGGCAAACGTGTATAAGAATTCCATACGTTACAACTCCAATCTCTTATGTAGTATAATTGATTGAAGAATGTAAGTAAATTAATATTGAGGAGTTTCGCCATTGTTTAATAAATTAACCGGACATTTAAAAGACTTAAAGACATATGCCAGCGACGTACTTGAACTGATTGAATCTCACGAGGAGATCGTCATTTTAAGACACCAGAAACCGGATCCCGACGCATACGGGGCACAGCTTGGTCTCCGTGCGTATTTACGAAATAAGTATCCGGATAAAAAAATCGCGGCACTCGGTCACGAAGAACCGTCACTCAGCTTTTTAGGCGAAATGGACCGCGTGTCGACGATCGAGCGTCCGCTCGTAATCGTCGTGGATACAGGCAATCAGGAACGTATCGACGGCACGCTCGAGTACGCGGAGAAAGTCGTTAAAATCGACCATCACCCGAACGTGGAACAGTACGGTGACGTATCGATTGTTGAAACGGAAGTGTCGTCAGCGAGCGAGCTTATTTATCTGTTAATCGGCATGTGGGACAGCTCGGCGATGAACGACGAGGCCGCAGCGCTGTTTTATATGGGAATTGTCGGCGACACAGGGCGCTTCCTGTACAACAATACGAGTCAGCTGACACACGCGGTGGCATCGAAGTTGAAAGAATATCACTTCGATGCAGCGGACTTAAATAATCAGATGCATAAATCATCGAGAAATAAATTTAAATACAAAGGCTACTTAATTCATAACGCAGTCTTTACGGATTCAGGCATCGCATACGTATACGTGCCGAAATCGGTCATGGCGGATTATGAACTGAGCGTCAGCGAAGCGGGTCTTGACGTCAATATCTTCAGGGAAATTGAAGATGTGAAAGTGTGGTTTATCGCGCTGGAAGGCGACGGTGAAATCCGCGTCAGACTCCGTTCGAAAGAAGTGGTCATCAACGACGTTGCAGCGATGTTTGACGGCGGGGGCCATCCGCTCGCGTCCGGTGTCCGCGTAAAAGACATGGATATGCTTGATGAACTGATTGAAAAAATAGAAGAAAAACTGTAACGAGTAGGTGTATAAATGCTTAATTTAAATGTGCACAGCTCATTTGATTTTTTAAATTCAAATATTACGCTGGAACGGTTATGCGACAGGCTGAAAAGCGACGGCCAGAACGCCGTGGCAGTGACGGACTTAAACCGTATGCACGCCGTTTACCGTCTGATGGCACTGGCGCCGGAATACGGCATTAAACCGGTGCCGGGCATGGAAATTATTATCGAAGACGGCATGAACGGCGTGCCGCTCGTACTGCTTGCGAAAAATCATCAGGGCTACCTTGAACTCGTACGGACGAGCGCGATGCTGTCGTACAGAAGTCTGACGCGCACGCCGCTGAAATTCGTGCAGGATACAGTGAAAAACTGTATCGCCATCGGTAAAACGTCCGATGCTCCGGACATTCTTGCAGCGCTGAATATCCCTGAGGATGATAAATACCTGTCACATGACACGGACGGCGCATACGAAAAAGTATTTATAAAAGCCGCGCATTACGTAAATCCAGACGAGCGCGGTTCATTAAAGGTGCTCAATGCCATTCGCGATAATCAGAAACTCAGCATCGACAGTGTGCAGAATCTGCACGGCGATGCGTGTATTCAGACACGGAATATGGTGCCGGAATCGGCATTGGAATATCTGAGCAACAACGAAGTGGTTATTAATAAGTGCAGCGTGCCGGTTCCGTCGGTGCAGCACACGCTGCCGAAGTTTAAAAATCCGGAGAATATCAGTTCGAAGGACTACTTATGGCAGCTGTTAATGGAACGCATTGAAGCGCGTCAGTTTAATGCACCGGCTGATTATATGGAACGGCTGAAATTCGAATACGGCATTATTACGAACATGGGCTTTGAGGATTATTTCCTGATTGTTCAGGACCTCGTCAATTATGCCAAGTCCAGCGGCATATACGTCGGACCGGGCAGGGGATCGTCCAGTGCGAGTCTCGTATCGTACCTGTTGAATATTACGGAAGTCGATCCTCTCGAATATAATTTGCTGTTTGAGCGTTTCCTGAACCCGGAACGTATCAGCATGCCGGATATCGATATCGACTTTGAAGATTCAAGGCGCGACGAAGTTGTTGAGTATTTAATTAAACAGTACGGCGATATGCAGGTGGCGAACATTATTACATACGGAACGCTGAGCGCCAAAATGGCCGCGCGCGATGTGGGGCGGGTCTTCGGGTTTACAGACGACGAATTGAAGCTCCTGTCAAACCTCGTTCCGGATGAAGTCAATGCGACGCTGTCGGATGCATTTAATACGAAGCGCTTTAAGACGCTGCTTGAAGCCGACGACAAGTATAAAACGTTTATGGATATCACCTTGAAAATTGAAGGGCTGCCGCGCCATACGTCAACGCACGCGGCGGGACTTCTGTTAAGCAGCGAAACGCTTACGAACAGCGTGCCTGTTATTTTCTCAGAAGACCATGTGATGAGCCAGTGGCCGATGAAAGACGTTGAAGCGGCCGGGCTGTTAAAAATTGACCTGCTCGGGCTGAAAAACCTGTCGCTGATCCGCTACATGGTGCAGAGTATCAGACGGATAGACAAAAGCTTTTCACTCGAACGCATTACAGAAGATAAACGCGTCTATAAGATGCTGTCAAAAGGACTGACGCTCGGTATATTCCAGCTCGAGTCGGCAGGAATCAGACGTGTGATTGAGAAGTTTGAACCCGAAAGCCTGAAAGATCTGGCAGCGGTACTTGCGCTGTACCGTCCGGGACCGATGAAAGAAATCGACAACTTTATATACAGAAAAGAACATCCGGAAACGATTCGCTATCCGCATCCGGATCTCGAAGGAATATTAAAAGAAACATTCGGCGTTATCGTGTACCAGGAACAGATTATGCAGATTGCCGGTAAAATTGCCGGCTTCAGTTACGGTGAAGCGGACATTCTGCGCCGCGCCATGGGTAAAAAAGATCGTGCGGCACTGACGAACGAACGCCAGCACTTTATAGACGGCGCCGTAAAGAAAAATTATACGGCGGAGCTCGCTGAAAACATCTTCGACCTGATTATGGAATTCGCTGACTACGGTTTCGTTAAAAGTCACGCGGTGGCATACGGTAAAGTGGCTTACACGATGGCCTTTATGAAACTGCATTACCCCGCACATTTTTACGCGGTTATTTTAACGCATCACAGAAGTAACGATGAAAAAATCAGCCAGCTCCTGAGCGAGCTGAAGATGATGCGCATTCCGCTCCGTGCACCGGATATTAATACGTCGGTCTGGCAGAACTCACAGGATGAGGGCATCCGTCTCGGCTTCTCTATGGTAAACAATGTCTCAAAACCGCTGTACGATGCAATTATAGAGGCGCGTAAACTGGAAGGACCGTTTAAGGACATCTACGATCTCGTCTCCCGTACCGATTTTAAGTTCAACGAGAAGATTTTGCGCAGTCTGATTATTTCAGGTGCGCTCGACAGCTTTAAGGAAAACAGAAAAACGATGCTGCAGACCATTCCCGATATATTATCGACGGTGAGCGACGGTTATCAGCACGACTCGTTTTTAAGCTCCCTCGGTTTTAATCTTAAAAAGGAATACCGTCACGCCGATGAAATGGATGGCACCGACAGGATTGAAGGGGAGAAGGAGGCGCTCGGGTTTTATATTTCGACGCATCCCGTATTGTTAAAACATCAGGAACTCGAGTTCATTCCGTTTTCGCTCATTCATCATAAGCGGAAACACGGCACGTATCTGCTTCACATAGAAGATTTCCGCACGATTAAAGTGAAGAAGACCGGCCAGAACATGGCTTTTCTGACATTGAGTGACGGGCATTCCAATATCGACGGCGTGCTGTTCGCAAAAGAGTATTTTAAATATCACCCCATGTTAAAAGAATCGATTGTGGCAGCAGAAGCGACTTACGGCATGCGGGAAGGCAGGCCTCAGCTCGTTATCGACCGTCTGTACAAGCCGGAAGACTATGTCAGTGCGTACATTGAAAAGACACAGAAAATATATATCAGAGATGTGGACATCGATGAAATTTACGAACTCCTTTCAGACAGCGGCGTGCCGGTTCACGATTTCAACACGAAGCAGATCGCCGGTTTTATTAAAATCAGCGAAATCGGGACACTGATATCGAAAATCCATGTTGAAAATATCAGGTTAATTGTGTAAATCTGTTGTAAATTAAAAAATATAATGATAATATACCGTGGTATGACCACTAATAGGAGGAACTGATTTTGTCTTTAAAAAGCGATGCATTAGAACTGCACAAAGAAAACCAGGGAAAGCTTTCCGTAAATTCGAAAGTAGTATTAAAAGATAAAGAAGCGCTCAGCCTTGCATACTCTCCGGGAGTTGCTGAGCCGTGTAAAGAAATTTATGAGGACGAACGCAAAATATTTGATTATACAATTAAAGGCAATACTGTCGGTGTAGTGACTGATGGTTCGGCTGTACTCGGGCTCGGCAACATCGGTGCTGCAGCAAGTCTGCCGGTTATGGAAGGCAAGAGCGCACTGCTGAAAAGTTTCGCAGGCGTGGATTCATTCCCGATCGCTTTAAAAACAAATGATGTCGATGAAATCGTCAATACAGTTAAATTGATGACTCCTGTTTTCGGCGGAATTAATCTTGAGGATATTTCGGCGCCGAGATGTTTTGAAATTGAAGAAAGACTAAAAAAAGAAACCGACATTCCGGTCTTCCACGATGACCAGCACGGTACGGCTATCGTGACGCTTGCCGGTCTGATTAATGCAGTGAAATTAACGGGCAAAACTTTATCAGCTGTAAAAGTCGTACTGAACGGTGCGGGTGCAGCAGGTGTTGCAATCGTTAAACTGCTTCACAGCTTCGGCGTGAAAGATATGATTATGTGCGATTCGCGCGGTGCGATTTACGAAGGACGCGCGGCGGGCATGAACGCGATTAAGGAAGAAGTTGCCAAATTTACGAATATCGATAATAAGGCAGGCAGCCTGAAGGACGTTCTTGAAGGTGCCGATGTGTTTATCGGTGTATCGGTTGAAAATGCGGTGACTGAAGACATGGTCCGTTCGATGAATGAAGATCCGATCATTTTCGCGATGGCTAACCCGACGCCTGAAATTATGCCGGACACAGCAATCGCTGCCGGTGCGAAAGTTGTCGGCACGGGCCGCAGCGATTTCCCGAACCAGGTCAACAACGTACTTGCGTTCCCGGGGATTTTCAGAGGTGCGCTTGACGTTCAGTCGACACACATCAATGAAGAGATGAAAAAGGCGGCGGTACTCGCAATAGCTGAGATCGTTACACAAGATGAGCTCGATGCCGAATACGTTATTCCGGATGCGTTCCATCCGGAAGTGGCCCCGACTGTTGCAGAACGCGTTGCGGAAGCGGCGATGAGCACAGGTGTGGCACGCAGAAAGGTAGAGCCCGGATATGTATATGACAAAACTAAAAGACTAATAAGCGAATTGAACGGATAAGCCATGGAAAATAAAAAAGGTCTTCAAACGATACTTGAAGAAATTAATAAAATTATCCAGGACCAGAATATCGGTATCGGCGAAAAAATTCCGAGCGAACGCTACTTGAAAGAACGTCTTAATGTCAGCAGGCAGAGTGTGAGGGAAGCGCTCCGGGCGCTCGAACTCATCGGTGTGATATACGTCAAGCGCGGTGAAGGTACATACCTTGCGAACATTGACAGCCACCAGCTCTATACATTGATAGCAAAATACCTGCTCCGTACAGACAAACAATACGAAGAGTTAATTGAACTGATGCATATGATCGATTATTACTACGAGCATAAATTCGACGGAATGCAGACTGTCGAATCAGGTGATAACCAGGTCGTGCAGCGGATTTACAAACTGCTGAAAAAATATGCGGACGGATACGAACATTAACTTTTATGGGGTGTAAAAATGTTAAAAGATATATTTTTTAAGTTGAATAAAAAAGCAAGTGATGAAAAATCAGAGAGCGGGACTGAAAAACAGGAAACGATTATGACGAAGTGCCCGAGCTGTAAAAAGATACTTTACTCGAAAGATCTGCACAAACGTCTGAACGTCTGCTCAAACTGCGACCATCACATGCCGATTATAAGCACGGACCGCATGGATGCACTGCTCGATATCGACAGCGGCACGGAACTGTTTACAAGTGTGACATCTGTAAACCCGCTGAACTTCCCGAACTACGAAGAGAAGCTTAAATCCGATAAGGAAAAGACGGGCCTTGAAGAGGCGCTGATTGTCTCACATGGTAAAATAATGGGCAATGAAGCAGTCGTTGCAATTATGGACCCGAGATTCCGTATGGGAAGCATGGGTTCGGCACTGGGTGAAAAACTCGCACGTACGTTCCAGTATGCGACAGAACACCGTCTGCCGGTTATCGTCTTCACAGCAAGCGGCGGTGCCCGCATGCAGGAAGGGATTTTATCGTTAATGCAGATGGCAAAAGTCAGCGTGGCAATCGAAAGACACAGCAAAGCGGGATTATTATATATCGCGTACATGACAAACCCGACGACAGGCGGGGTATCCGCATCATTCGCCTCTGTCGGTGATATTAACCTGGCTGAAACAGGCGCGTTAATCGGGTTTGCCGGACGCCGCGTCATCGAAGAAACAATTAAGGAAAAACTGCCGGATGATTTCCAGACGGCGGAATTTTTACTCAAGCACGGGCAGCTTGATGATGTCGTCAACAGAGTGAACATGAAACGCTATTTAGGCACGATTTTAAAGATGCATAAAGAGGTTGTGTAATTATGGTATTTGAATTTGAAAAACCGGTTACTGAACTGGAAAATAAAATTAAAGAGCTTGAAAAATATGCCCATAAAAACAAGCTGGATCTGACGACTGAAATCAGCTTTCTGGAGAGAAAAGTGAAGGATAAAAAAGAAGAAGTATACTCACAACTGACACCGTGGCAGCGTGTGGAAATTGCACGCTACATAAAACGCCCGACTTCAAAAGAATATATCGCAGCTTTATTCGATGAGTTTATCGAGTTTAAAGGCGACCGTGCATACTCGGACGATAATGCAATTATCGGCGGCATCGCGATGTTCCGCGGCCGTCCGGTGACTGTTATCGGCAACCAGCGCGGGATGGATACGAAAGACAACATCGCGCGCAACTTCGGTATGGCGCACCCTGACGGCTACAGAAAAGCACTGCGTCTGATGAAACAGGCGGAAAAATTCAACCGTCCGGTAATATGCTTTATCGATACGAAAGGTGCATACCCCGGTAAAGCGGCGGAAGAACGCGGTCAGAGTGAATCGATCGCCCGCAACCTTGTTGAAATGGCAGGGCTCACTGTGCCTGTAATCAGCATCGTTATCGGTGAAGGCGGTTCAGGCGGCGCGCTCGCACTCGGCGTATGCAACAAACTTTATATGCTTGAAAACGCAACTTACTCGGTCATTTCACCGGAAGGCGCGGCAAGTATACTGTTTAAAGATGCTTCGCTGAAAGAAATTGCAGCGGAATCGCTGAAAATTACGGCGGCGGACCTGCTGGAACTCGGTGTGAGCGACGGCACAATCGTTGAGCCGGCCGGAGGCGCACACCACGATAAGACATTCGTCTTTAACGAAACCGATAAAGTGCTTCAGGACGCACTGGCGGAACTCGTGCCGATGGACGGCGACGCACTTGTCGATCAGCGTTATGACAAATACATGGCGATCGGCCAGTTTAGTGAATAATCGTATTATGAAACGCACCGGCCCGTATGGAGGCGGGTGCGTTTTTTGGGTTTTGGTTTAGTTTTTTGGTTTAGTAAGCATGGTGTGTCTGTGAGCGTGGTTCATTGTCACAGTAGAGGCGTTAGTGTGCCAAAGAGCGTGGTTCATTGTCACAGTAGAGGCGTTAGTGTGCCAAAGAGCGCGGTTCATTGTCACAGTAGAGGCGTTAGTGTGGCAAAGAGCGCGGTTCATTGTCACAGTAGAGGCGTTAGTGTGCCAAAGAGCGCGGTTCATTGTCACAGTAGAGGCGTTAGTGTGGCAAAGAGAGAATTCCATGTACCCGCGAGCCCGTTTATCAATCTTAATTTCTCACCGTACAGCCGCATGCAGAATTAGTCATTTTTCCCCGTCAAATAGATAGACCGTCAAACCATTATTATGCTATGTTTAAATGGACTAATAGGTGGGTGATGGACATGAGGAAAATAGCGGTTTTAACCAGCGGCGGTGATGCGCCCGGAATGAATGCTGCGGTGCGTGCGGTTGTGCGTAAAGCGATTCATGACGGCATGGAAGTGTACGGCGTAAGCCACGGCTACAATGGTTTAATTAATAACGACATTAAAAAGATGGATCTTGGCGATGTCGGTGATATGATCCACCGCGGCGGAACGTTTCTGTATTCCGCGCGCTGTGAAGAGTTCAGAACAGAGGAAGGCCGTCAGCGCGCGGCTGACAATTTAAAGGCGCTCGGCATTGAGGGTCTCGTCGTTATTGGCGGTGACGGCACGTATATGGGCGCCGGCGAGCTCAGCAGACTCGGTGTGAAAACTGTCGGTGTGCCGGCGACGATAGACAACGATATTGTCGGCACCGATGTTACGATCGGCTACGATACTGCGCTCAACACAATCGTCGATATGATCGACCGCATCCGCGACACGGCAACGAGTCACGAGCGGACGTTTATCATCGAAGTGATGGGCCGGGATTCAGGCGAACTTGCACTGAATGCAGGACTCGCTGCCGGTGCGGAAACTATTTTTATTCCTGAACGGAATACGAAGATGGAAGATGTTGCCGAACGTATTCAGGCGGGGCTTGACCGGGGCAAGAAGCATTCCCTTATTGTGGTGGCCGAAGGGGTTATGTCTGCAGAATACTGTAGCAATGAACTGGCAAAGTATATTAATATAGAGACAAGAATCAGTGTTCTTGGTCATATTCAGCGCGGCGGCAAACCGAGCGCTTCTGACAGAGTGCTCGGCTCGAGGCTCGGTGCGTATGCAGTGAATCTGCTGCAGGACGGCCGTTCGGGTGTCGGTGCCGGTATTTCCAAGAATGAATTAACAGCTACAGACTTTACGTACGTACGTGTACACGATAAACAATATGACAACAGTATTTACCTGCTTTCAAAAGAGCTTTCAATTTAGGAGGAACAGAAGAATGAGAAATACAAAGATTGTATGTACAATAGGACCGGCTTCAGAATCGGAAGAGATACTGGAAAAACTGATGATGGCGGGCATGAACGTTGCGCGTTTAAACTTTTCACACGGTGACCACGCGGAACATCAGGCGCGTATCGACGCAATCAGAAAAGTTTCGGAGCGTTTAGGCAAAACAGTTGGTATTCTGCTGGATACAAAAGGGCCTGAAATCAGAACCCACTCTATGGAAGACGGTCAGGTTGAACTTGTCCGCGGCCAGCAGATTGAAGTGTCGATGACTGAAGTGCTTGGTAACAAAGACCGCTTTTCGGTGTCTTATACGGGGCTGATCGACGACGTTGAGCCGGGAGACTTTATTCTTCTGGATGATGGTCTTGTGGAACTGGAAATCGATGAACTGAACAAGGACACGGGCATCATTACGACGACGGTGAAAAACAACGGTCTTCTGAAGAATAAAAAAGGCGTAAACGTGCCGGGTGTCAGCGTTAAGCTTCCAGGTTTAACTGATAAAGATAAAGATGACGTCAGGTTCGGTATCGAGCAGGGTGTGGACTTTATCGCGGCAAGTTTCGTGAGACGTGCCGAGGATGTTCTTGAAATCAGGGAACTGCTCGAAGCACACGAAGGCGAATATATTAAAATCATTCCTAAAATTGAAAACCAGGAAGGTATCGACAACATCGATGATATCCTGAAAATTTCCGACGGCCTGATGGTTGCCCGCGGGGACCTTGGTGTGGAAGTGGCACCGGAAACAGTGCCGATGATGCAGAAAGAATTAATCAGAAAATGTAACCTGCTTGGTAAACCGGTTATTACTGCAACGCAGATGCTGGATTCCATGCAGACGAACCCGAGATGTACGCGTGCCGAAGCGAGTGACGTGGCGAACGCAATCTACGACGGTACCGACGCGGTTATGCTGAGCGGTGAAACTGCTGCGGGAGCATATCCGGTTGAAGCGGTTCAGACGATGGCGAAAATCGCAGTGTCGGCTGAAGAAGCCCAGGACTACAAGAAATTATTATCGGACAGAACGAAATCGACACAGACGAATATGGTAACTGCAATCGGTGTATCTGTGGCACATACTGCGCTGAACCTACAGTGTAAAGCAATCGTTGCAGCTACAGAAAGCGGACATACTGCGAGAATGATCGCGAAATACCGTCCGCACGCAAATATCGTAGCGGTAACGCCTTACGGTCACGTTGCACGTCAGCTTAACCTTGTCTGGGGCGTGAATCCAATCGTCAAGGCAGCAGAGAGAGATACGGATGAGCTGTTAAATACTTCGGTTATGGCGACGCTTGAAAAAGGGTATGCCAATGAAGGTGACTTGATTATTATAACTGCAGGTGTACCGGCGGGCCGCGCAGGTACGACGAACTTAATGAAGCTGCACGTTGTCGGGGATACTTTAATTAAAGCACAGGGTATCGGCAGCAAAACTGCGGTAGGCGAAGTCGTGACTGCTAAAAACTATGAAGAACTTCAGGGCAAAGATACGACGGATAAAATCGTCGTTGTCCAGTCAGTTGACGCACTGATGACACCGCTGTTAATTAAAGCAGCAGGACTGATCACTGTAGAAGGCGGACTGACAAGCCAGGGTGCAATCGTCGGATTAAACCTGGAACTCCCGACAATCGTCGGTGCACAAGAAGCGCTTGAAGTGCTGAAAGACAACATGCTCATCACAATCGACAGTGAGCAGAGCGTCGTATACAGCGGACATGCGCACGTGCTATAAAGATTTGAGGTGTGTTGGATGAAAAAAACGCTCGCTGCATTATTCGGAAGTATATTAATTTTATCAGCATGCTCCGACAGTTCTGAAGAACCCGCATCGGAAGAAAACGGGACAGAAGAAGCGGCTGAAGAAAATACGGCAGAAACCGCAGGTGAAAACCAGGGCGGCAACAGCGACATAGCGTCATCGGAATTAATCGACAATGCTGTCGCGAACAGTGAAGGTATTTCGAATTACGTCGCCCAGCAGTCGTTAAATATAACAGGTGCGGATGACGAAAGTACGATTCGTACAATTATGACATTCGGCGGACAGAACGAATTTAAACTGTCCGTCAACGACAATGGCAACATTGTCACTCACTATATCGTTGAAGGCGGTCACTTTATGTACGCCGATAACGAGATTGTTGAGACCGAAGAAACAGTGGATATCAAAGGCAGCGACTACGAGACGATCGTGGCTTCACTTGAAAACTATCCTGAAGGCGAAGTCAGCGAACTCGAAGAAGGCTATGCCATAACGATAAACGTTAAAGACACGTCAGCGTTAAGCGGACTTGCAGATGAGGAAACGCTCAAACAGCTCGAAGCGGCCGACAGTGTCAACGGTACAATTCAGCTTTATTTCGATGCGGAATATACATTTACCGGATCCGAACTGACAGCAGACGTTGACAGCGGTGGTGAGCAGCTTGCGATCCACTCGACAGTCGACTACACAAACATCGATGATGTTGAAATGATTGAAAAGCCGCGCGATATGCCGGAAGAATAAAATAATAATATTAGTGCGGATGAACTCCCCCGGGACTGCTTTAATGCGGTTTTGGGGGGAGTTTTTTTGTTTGTGGACCGGATTGTGGACTGGTTTGTGCTGGTCGGGATGTATGTGTTGGGGCGGGTGGAGGTTTGGTTTACAACGGTCGTCCACCGTTGTGAACCGGTGGTGCTCGAATGACAACGTGCGTCCGCCGTTGTAAACCGGTGGTGTTTGAATGACAACGGTCGTCCACCGTTGTGAACCGGTGGTGCTGGAATGACAACGGTGGTTCGCCGTTGTGAACCGGTGGTGTTCGAATGACAACGTGCGTCCGCCGTTGTGAACCGGGAGGGCTCGAATGACAACGTGCGTCCGCCGTTGTAAACCGGACACACTCGAATGACAACACCAATCCGCCGTTGTAATCCAACCCCTCCCATACAATTAACTTTAACTTATGTTATGATATAAGATAATTAACTGATTCTTATTATGCGCGTGAAATCCAGTTAATTCATACCAGAATACAGCAGTATCAAAGGTTGGGCTTACATTATGTATTCTTATTCACAAAGAACGCGCTCACGTAAGGGTAAACATATTTGTGACAATTTTGTTATACTTGGTTTAAAGATTCTGATACATAACTAGGAGGGGGATTTATGACTGGAAACAGCGGTTTAGAAGGTGTAGTAATTGGGGAATCAAGAATCAGCTCAATTATTGGCACACAGCTGACTTATTGCGGTTATGAAATTGACGATTTAGCGGAAAACGCTGAATTCGAAGAAGTTGTATTTTTATTATGGCACGACCATCTGCCAAATAAAGAGGAGTTAAAAGCATTTAAACAGGAGCTTTATGATCACGCGTTCCTGACTGATGATGCTAAAAATTTCTACAAAACTTTTGTGGACAAATCAGTTCATCCGATGAGCGCACTGCGTACTGCGGTGTCACTGCTTGCACATACGGATGACACGGCTGAAGAGCAGTCTGAGGAAGCGACACTGCGTAAAGCAATCCGCATTCAGGCGAAGATTCCTTCAATCGTAGCGGCAATCGCACGTACCCGTCAGGGCAAAGAAGTAATCGACCCGAATCCGGAGTTCGGTTACGCTAAAAACTTCCTTTACATGATGAATGGTGAAGAGCCGACGGACGTTCAGGTTGAAGCGATGAACACGGCGCTTGTTTTACATGCCGACCACGAAATCAACGCATCAACATTTGCTGCACGTGTTATCGTAGCGACTTTATCTGATGTATATTCGGGAGTTACCGGTGCGATCGGTGCGCTTAAGGGGCCGTTACACGGCGGAGCGAACGAGAAGGTTATGGCAATGCTTGAGGAAATCGGTTCTCTTGAGAATGTCGACAGCTACATGCAGAAAAAATTCGACAACAAAGAAAAAATTATGGGAATCGGGCACAGAGTTTATAAAGAAGGGGACCCGCGCGCGAAGTATCTTGAAGATATGGCACGCCGCCTGACTGAGGAAAACGGTCAGCCTGAACTTTATGAAATGTCAGTGAAAATTGCACAGATTGTAGAAGAAGAGAAAGGCTTACTGCCTAACGTTGACTTCTTCAGTGCTTCGGTTTACCATTCACTTGGAATCGAGCATGAATTATTCACGCCGATCTTCGCAGTCAGCAGAACATCGGGCTGGATTGCACACATCTTTGAGCAGTTTGAAAATAACAGACTGATCAGACCGCGTGCGGAGTACAACGGCCACACGAACATGAAATACGAACCAATCGAAAACAGATAATTTTTTAAAATATTCAACGGGGGTTTTTACAAATGGCAGGAGAAAAAATTCAAACTAAAGACGGCGTACTGAACGTACCCAACAATCCGGTTATTCCTTTTATCGAAGGTGACGGAATTGGTCCGGATATCTGGGCAGCAGCGAGCAGAGTTATCGATGCAGCTGTAGAGAAAGCTTACAACGGCGAAAAGAAAATCGACTGGCTTGAAGTATACGCGGGTCAGAAAGCATTCGACAAAACAGGCGAATGGCTTCCGCAGGATACGCTTGATAAAATCGAAGAGTATTTAATCGCTATTAAAGGTCCTTTAACTACGCCGATCGGCGGCGGTTTCCGTTCATTAAACGTTACACTGCGCCAGGAATTAGACCTTTTCGCGTGCTTACGTCCTGTAAGACACTACGCAGGTGTACCTTCACCGGTTAAACACCCTGAGCACTGTGACATGCAGATTTTCAGAGAGAACACTGAGGATATCTACGCGGGTATCGAATTTAACGAAGGCACGCCTGAAGTTAAAAAAGTTGTAGATTTCCTGCAGGATGAAATGGGCGTTAAAAACATCCGTTTCCCTGAGTCATCTTCAATCGCTATCAAACCTGTATCTAAAGAAGGTACTGAGCGTTTAGTGCGTTCAGCGATCAACTATGCGATCGAGCACAACAAAGCGTCAGTGACTTTAGTACACAAAGGTAACATTATGAAATTCACAGAAGGCGGCTTCAAGAAGTGGGGCTATGAATTAGCGCGCAACGAATTCGCTGACAAGACTTTCACATGGGCTGAATACGATGAAATCGTTGAAAAAGACGGTAAAGAGAAAGCTGATGCAGCACAGGATAAAGCTGTAGCTGACGGCAAGATCATCATCAAAGACTCTATTGCGGACATCTTCCTGCAGCAGATTCTTACACGTCCGAAAGAGTTCGACGTTGTTGCAACGATGAACTTAAACGGTGACTACATCAGTGATGCTTTAGCAGCACAGGTTGGCGGAATCGGTATTGCACCGGGTGCGAACATCAACTACGAAACAGGTCACGCTATCTTTGAAGCAACTCACGGTACTGCACCGAAGTATGCCGGACAGGATAAAGTTAACCCTTCATCTGTATTACTTTCAGGCGTATTAATGCTTGAACACCTTGGATGGCAGGAAGCTGCCGACCTTGTGAACGGCGCAATTGAAAACACAATATCGAAAAAAGTCGTAACATATGACTTCGCACGTCTGATGGACGGTGCTACAGAAGTTAAATGTTCTGAGTTTGGTGACGCATTAATCGAAAATATGCAATAATTCAGATTGTAATCTGATTAATTAAATATTATAATAGAAAAAGTCGCTCAAATTGAGCGGCTTTTAATTTTGTACATATTGTTGGAGGTATAAGCTGTGGACGAGAGTAAAAAGAAACATGGATTGTTTCAGAGATTTTTAGACTTTGTAGAATGGCTGGGTAACAAACTGCCGCACCCGGTTACGCTTTTTGCAATTCTGGCGGTACTTACTTTAGTTTTTTCATCAATTTTCGGAATACTTGGAATAACGGTAACGCATCCAGGTGAAGGAAATGAAGAAGTTGCAGTTAAAAACTTATTAAATGCCGAAGGTATTAGTTATATATTTGAAAGTATGACGGATAACTTCATCAACTTCGCACCGTTAGGCGTTGTACTGTTAACGATGCTCGGTATCGGGGTTGCGGAGCGTTCCGGTTTAATCGGCGCTGCTTTGAAAGCGTTTGTACTGGCAATTCCTAAAAACCTGATCACTGCAGGTCTTGTATTTGCAGGGATTATGTCATCAGTGGCATCTGATGCCGGCTATGTAGTATTACCGCCGCTTGGTGCACTGTTATACCTGGCACTTGGCAGACACCCGCTTGCGGGTCTTGCTGCAGCATTCGCAGGTGTATCTGCAGGATTCTCAGCGAACCTGCTCTTAAGCGGAACAGATGTAATGCTTGCTGAACTTACAGCAGCAGGTGCGACGTTAATCGACCCTGCATATGCAGAATCAATTAACGTGGCAATGAACTGGTACTTTATCGCGGTAAGTGTATTCTTACTGACGTTTGTCGGCTGGTTCGTTTCTGCTAAAATCGTTGAACCGCGTTTAGGTTCATTTACGATGTCGAAAGAACAGGAAGAAGACTTATCAGGTGAAGATGTTGAAGGCATTCAAACACTTCAGCCGGTTGAGAAAAAAGGTCTTATTCTGGCATTTATTTCAGTAATTGTCGGCTTAATACTTGCAGCACTGTTAGTCGTACTGCCGAACTCGCCGATGCGCGGATCTGACGAACTCGGTTCATACATGGACACGATTGTTCAGTCGCCGTTCATGAGTTCATTAGTACCGATTATTGCAATTCTGTTCTTTATCCCGGGTGTAGTTTACGGTATCGTAACGAAATCCATTAAAAATGATAAAGACGTTGCAGGACAGATGTCTGACACGATGGCTTCAATGGGAATGTTTATCGTTCTGGCATTCGCAGCAGGTCAGTTCGTTGCGTACTTCACTGAATCAAACCTTGGTCTTGTAATCGGGGTTTACGGTGCACAGCTGCTTGACAGCATGAGCTTAACGGGCGTACCGCTCTTAATCGGCTTTATGCTTGTGACGGCACTGATTAACCTGTTCATCGGAAGTGCGAGTGCGAAGTGGGCATTAATGGCTCCGATTTTCGTACCGATTCTGATGCAGCTTGGTTACTCACCGGAGCTGACGACAATGGCTTACCGTGTCGCGGATTCAAGTACGAACATCATTACACCGTTAATGACTTACTTTGCAATCATCATTGCATTTGCGCAGAAATACGATAAAAACATCGGTATCGGTACACTGATTTCAGTAATGCTGCCGTACTCGATCTGTTTCTTTTTCTTCTGGGCTGTAATGCTGATTATCTGGAGCCTGCTCGGATTACCGTTAGGTCCGGATTCACCGGTACATTACTAAAATACAAAAACATATTTGGACACCTGACTTCAAACGAAGTCAGGTGTCTTTTTTGCGGATGATCGGCACCGGTGACAGTAGTTTTTTAATTGGCTAATATACGCATGAACTGTATAATTTAAAGTAAGTATGAACACTTAAGGAGATTGTTATGGCTAAGTTAATTCTCATGGATGGAAACAGTATCGCATTCCGCGCGTTTTACGGACTGCCGCTGTTAACAAATCAGAGCGGGCTGCATACGAATGCGATTTTCGGATACGCACGCCTGTTGGAAAAAGTAATTAAAGAAGAACAGCCCGATTATTTTTTAGTGGCGTTTGACGCGGGTAAATCGACGTTCAGACATAAGCAGTACACAGAATATAAAGGCGGCAGACAGAAAACTCCGCCGGAGCTCGGGGAGCAGTTCGCACCGATCAGAAAGCTGATCGATGCATACGGCATTAAACGTTTCGAGCACGAAGACTACGAGGCCGATGACATTATCGGCACATGGACGAAACTTGCCGATGAAGAGAAGTTCGAAACGATCGTTATTACAGGCGACAAGGACTTAACGCAGCTGGCAAGTGAACATACGAAAGTCTACATTACGAAAAAAGGTGTCACGGATATTGAAGTGTTTACACCTGAACATGTGGCGGAAGTTTACGACGGTCTCGTTCCGAACCAGATTATCGACTTAAAAGGTCTGATGGGCGACAAATCGGATAACATTCCGGGTGTGCCCGGTGTCGGCGAGAAAACGGCGGTTAAATTATTAAAAGAATACGGCAGTGTCGAGAACGTGCTCGGCAGTCTCGATAAGATTACCGCGAAAAAATTAAACGAGAACTTAACGAACAATCAGGAGATTGCGTTGATGAGTAAAGATCTCGCAACAATTTACCGGGATATGACGTTTGATTTTAAACTGGAAGAGCTGAAATTTAACAACGAAGATTCAGAAGAGAAGTACGAGCTGTTTAAAGAGCTTGAGTTCAATTCGCTGCTCGACAATATGGAAGCGGCGGAAGTTGACGAAGTCGCTTCGTTTACAGCGGAGCGTACGGACACCCTGAACGACTTAGGGGACGATATCAGCATATATCTGGAAGTGCACGATGACAACTACTTAAAAGCGAAGCCGGAGTTTATCGGTATTGCAGATAAAGATTTTGTGCTGGTAAAAGAAGCAGCGGAATTTGATGCAGACGAACTCAGCCAGTTTTTAAACACGCGCGGCAACGTAACGACGTACGATCTGAAGCGCCAGGTGGCATTGTTAAACCATCTGAACGTCGAGTTCGACGGCTTTAATGAAGACATTATGCTCGGCAGTTTCCTGTTAAACCCGTCTAAGAAAATTATCGATGTGGCGGAAACCGCAGCCGACTTTAACGTGTCTATCAACAGTGATGATTTCCATTACGGCAAAGGGCGTAACAGGAAAGATCCTTCAGCTGACGAGACGAAAGACTTCGTAGCCGATAAAGTCCAGGCGATTGAAAAAGTCGCCGGACCTGTGGCGGACAAACTGCGCGCGGATGAAATGTACGATTTATGGCATGACCTGGAAATTCCATTATCGAAAGTGCTCGTCCAGATGGAACTTAAAGGCATTAAAATTAAAACAGAGCGTCTGAAAGAGATGGAAGAGGAATTGAGCGGACGCCTAACAGAAATCGAAGAGAAGATTTACGGCATGGCCGGTGAAGAATTCAATATCAATTCACCGAAGCAGCTCGGTGTCATTTTATTTGAAAAGCTTGAACTGCCCGTCATTAAAAAGACGAAGACAGGGTACTCCACAGCGGTCGATGTGCTCGAACAGCTGGAAGACAAGCACGAGATTATAGAACACATTTTAACGTACCGTACAATCAGCAAACTGCAGTCGACGTATGTCATCGGCCTGCAGGGTGAAGTGACTGAAGATTCGCGTATTCATACGCGCTTTAACCAGACACTCGCTCAGACGGGACGTTTATCAAGTGTGGAACCGAATCTGCAGAACATCCCGATTCGCCTTGAAGAAGGGCGTAAAATCCGTCAGGCGTTCGTGCCGTCAAAAGAAGGAAATGTGCTGCTCGGACTGGATTATTCGCAAATTGAACTGCGCGTACTCGCAGCGATTACGAAAGATGAATCGATGCTCGAAGCGTTTACGAACGATATCGACATTCACACGAAGACGGCGATGGAAGTGTACGGTGTTGCACTCGATGAGGTGACGCCGTTAATGCGTCGTAACGCCAAGGCGGTTAACTTCGGAATCGTTTACGGCATCAGTGATTACGGACTCAGCCAAAACCTCGGCATTACGCGTAAGGAAGCCGGTCAGTTTATCGACACGTATCTCGAATCATTTAAAGAAGTGAAACAGTTTATGCATGATATCGTGCAGGATGCGAAACGCGACGGTTATGTGACGACACTGCTGCACCGCCGCCGTTACGTGCCGGACGTAAACAGCAGAAACTTTAACGCGCGTTCGTTCGCGGAACGCACAGCGATGAACTCGCCGATTCAGGGGAGTGCTGCTGATATAATCAAACTCGCGATGGTCAAATACGCGAACAGCGAAGAAGCACAGAAATTCAATGCAGAATTATTATTACAGATCCACGATGAGCTCATCTTTGATATTCCGGAAAGTGAAGTGGAAGCATTCATTCCGGTTATTAAAGATATTATGGAAAACGCCATAGACATCGACGTACCGCTGAAAGTAGACGCAGGGTACGGTACGGACTGGTATGAAGTGAAGTAGGTGGAATAAATGCCGGAACTGCCGGAGGTAGAACTCGTTAAGCGCGAACTCACGCCCGTAATCAATTTAAAGATTACGGACGTCGAGCTGTCGCAGCACATATATAACGGGCATAAAACAAATAAACGAACAATTGTAAAAGACGATCTCGACGCATTTAAGGAGATCGTAACCGGCAAGACGATTACACATATCGGACGCCGCGGGAAGTATTTATATTTCCTGATCAACGATGAATATAAAACGACGCATCTCGTCAGCCATCTCGGCATGTCGGGGGCGTACTTTATCGTGAATAATTTCGATGATATTAAAGAGCATAACTTCAGAAAACACTGGCAGGTGATTTTCTCATTCGATAACGGGCAGAAACTCGTCTATTCGGATATCCGACGGTTCGGTGAAATGCATACGCATGAAAGCCTGCATGATTTCCCGCCGTTTGCGCGTATGGCGCCGGAGTATACGGATGAGCTGAGCTTCGCTCATTACATGAAGATGCTCCGGACGAAAAAGTACGAAGAGAAAGCAGTTAAAGTCGCGATTATGGACGGGGAGGTCATTCCGGGCGTCGGTAATATTTACGCTGTGGAAGCACTGTACCTTGCACATATTCTGCCGGCGAGAAAAGTTAAAAACGTGTCTGATAAACGTCTCCGTGAACTGTTCGACCGGATTACGGAAGTGTTCGAACTGTCGTTATCACACGGCGGCTCGACAATTTCCGACTACCGGAGCGTCACGGGCGGCAAGGGCGAAATGCAGAACAGCTTTAACGTGTACCAGCGGAAGGAATGTCCGCTCGGGCACGAGCTGAAAACGAAAGTAATCAGTACGCGCAATACATTTTATTGCACAACATGCCAGAGGTGATGTCCATGTATAAAGTGATCGGTTTGACAGGCGGTATCGCGAGCGGTAAAACGACGGTAAGCGATTATTTAAAAGAGCACGGCTACACGGTGCTCGATGCGGATGCCTATTCGAGAAAAACGACCGCAAAAGGCGGTCCGGCGATACCTGCAATTATCGAAGCATTCGGTGAAGATATCGTTGATGCGGACGGTGAACTCGACCGTAAAAAACTCGGGAGTATTATTTTTAACGATGCCGGTAAACGCCGGGAGCTGAACGCAATCGTCCACCCGCTGATCAGGGATATGATGAATGCGGATGAAGCGGAGTTTATCAAAAAAGGCCATGTGTTTCTGGATATTCCGCTCCTGTTTGAAAACGGGCTGAACGAACGGTGCGACCTGGTCGTCACCGTATTCGTCGACCGCGATACGCAGATCAGACGCCTGACTGCAAGAAATGACCTGACGATTGAAGAGGCAGAGGCGCGCATTAACAGCCAGATGCCTTTAACTGAAAAGGTGGAGAGAAGTGAATACCGTCTTGATAACAACGGTTCTGTAGAGAAATTATATGAACAGATTGATAAATTTACAGAAGAGTTGGAAAGTCTGTGAAAACGTGTACAAACGTAAGCCTTAATGTGTTACACTATTAAATGAAAAAAGAACTTTCAAAGGAGCTCTAGTCATGAAAAAAGTTGCTATTAATGGTTTAGGTAGAATTGGAAGAATGGTGTTTCGTATCGTCAACGAATCAAAAGACCTTGAACTCGTTGCAGTTAACGTAACATCACCTGCGGAAACAATCGCACACTTAATTAACCACGATACTACTCACGGTACGTGGGATAAAAAAGTTGAGGTTAAAGGGGACAACCTTGTTGTCGACGGTAAAGAAATTACTGTAACAAGCGACCGCAACCCTGCAAACTTACCATGGGCTGACCTTGGCGTCGATATCGTTATCGAAGCAACAGGGGTATTCAACCACGGAGACAAAGCACAGGCTCACATCGATGCCGGTGCGAAGAAAGTATTATTAACAGGACCATCGGGCGGCGGCAATGTACAGACACTTGTACGCGGCGTGAACTGTGCAACACTCGACACGTCATCATACGATGTATTCTCTAATGCATCATGTACGACAAACTGTCTGGCACCTGTAGCTAAAGTATTAAACGATGAGTTCGGCATTAAAAACGGTCTTGTGACGACAGTACACGCGTACACTAACGACCAGCTGAACATCGACAACCCGCACAAAGACTTACGCCGTGCGCGTTCAGCTGCAGAAAACATTATCCCGACTTCAACAGGTGCTGCAAAAGCAACAGCTTTAGTGCTTCCTGAGCTTGAAGGTAAATTAGACGGTATGGCACTGCGCGTACCGGTATCAAACGTTTCGCTGGTTGACCTTGTAGTGGACCTTGAAAAAGAAGTGACTAAAGAAGAGGTTAACGAAGCGTTTAAGAAATTTGAAAGCGACGCAATGAAAGGTATTTTAGGCGTGAGCGATGCACCGTTGGTATCAAGCGACTACAATACTGATCCGCGCAGCTCGATCGTAGATTCAGACCTTACAATGATTATGGGTGACAACAAAGTTAAAGTACTTTCATGGTACGACAACGAGTGGGGTTACTCTACAAGATGTGTTGAATTAGCTGAAATGATCGCACGCGATATTTAATAATTTAACAATACAGTCACAAGGGGACAGTTCATGCTGTCCTCTTTTTTGTTACAATAAAACTGACAATACGAACGAAGGAGTGCTGACATGAAATTAGTAAACAAAGAAGGACAAAACACAGAACTGATTATCGAAGGCAACACAGCAGCGTATAAAGGAGAAAACTGGGACATCCTTATCCACGACGGGGACGTATCAGCTGCCGGCCACGTTGCGACGAACAACTTCATCGTAAAAGAAGAATACATTCCGGAAATGATCGAACGATTTAAATCCCGTAAAGGCAACGTCGACCGGTACGACGGCTTCGCCGGGTTTATGCTCGTTCAAAACGGCAGCAAAATGTCCGTCCTGACAGGCTGGGCAACAACAGAAGACTTCACAGCATGGGTGGAATCAGAAGCATTCCAAAACTCCCACGTAAAAAAAGAACAACGTGTAAAATCACAGGGCAGCAACTACCTGGAAGCAATGCCGGTACGTGAAAACTACAGCGTTGAAGGATAAAAATCCGGATTAACCGGGACCCCGCCGCCTCCGTTGTGAGGTGGCGGGGTTTGTTGTGGTTGCTGGGGGTTGTTTTGGTTGTTTTGGTTGCTGCGTCTCCACCGTGCCCTTGTGGTTTCGACAATGGCGCAGCAGGACCTCCATCGTGCCATTGTGACTTCGACAATGGCGCAGCGGGGCCTCCACCGTGCCACTGTAGTTTCGACAATGGCACAGCAGCACGCCCATTCAACCGGCACCGCGATTTTTATCTCCCTCAAACCACACCAAACCGCACCAAATCCCGCCAATCGTCTTTCTTTTTTTATGTTTAGTGGTTTCGATGTTATAATAATTGCAACTAATCTATTACTAAATGAGGTGAACATCACATGAGATGTCCAAAGTGTCAGCATACGAATTCGAGGGTTATCGATTCGCGTCATGCAGATGAGATGAATGCGATCCGCAGACGCCGTGAGTGCGACGATTGTCAGACGCGTTTTACGACGTTCGAGCGTATTGAACTATCACCCCTTGTCGTTATAAAAAAAGACGGGACACGTGAAGTGTTCGACAGGTCGAAAGTGCTGGACGGTCTGTTAAAAGCGTGTGAGAAACGGGCGATTCCCTATGATGAAATTGAAAAGCGCGCGGATAAGATTGAAGCGGCGCTCCGCAATTTAAACAAGGCGGAAATTTCATCCAATGATATCGGCGAATGTGTCATGAATGAATTAATTACTCTCGATCAGGTGGCATACGTGCGTTTTGCATCGGTGTACAGAGAGTTTAAAGATATCGATCAGCTGATGGATATTATGAAAAAACTGGAAAAGGGTAAGGCTTAAGATGAAATTTAACGAACGTTTAAAACCGAATACGGAGTTTATCGTGTACCAGCCGGGGACGCTGTCGAACGATAATTACGAGATTCTGAATGCGTTGTATTTACCGGTAATCGGCACAGAGGCCTTCGGTATTTACCTGTATCTGGCAGAATCGACGAAGGTGCACGATAAGCTTGCTGTCCGCTTCCACCGGGAACTGATGGACGAGCTCGCGCTGAATTTATCTGATTATCAGCAGTCGCTCGACAAACTCGAGGCAATCGGGCTCGTGCGCACGTACGTATCCAATAAAGAACACGATGATCTGTTCGTCTACAGATTGCTGCAGCCGTTGACGGCAGAAATGTATTTCAAGGATCCGATGCTGTCGATGTATTTATACTCGCAGGTCGGCTCTCAGAAGTTTAACGATAAAAAAGACCGGCTCATTTACCCGGAGCTCCCGGAAGATATTACCGAAGTGACGAAGAAGTTCACCGAGGTCTTTTATCATTCGAGAGACGAGTCATTCCGCACACCGAATGACAACTTTAAGCAGAACGATGTGTCGCGCGGCCCGTCGATCGACCTCGACGACTTCGATTTTGAAGTGCTGTTCACCCATTTAAAAGGTACGAGAATCGACCGGCAGTTTTTTACGAAGGAAGTGAAAGTGCTGGTCGTGCAGCTGAGCCAGCTGTTTAAACTGAACGCGTACGACATAAAGCAGATTCTGCTCCAGTCGACGAGTCCGCAGTTTGGAATCGATAAAGACCGGCTGAAGACTGAAGCGCGCAAGTATTATCAAAAGGAATACGGCGAAGTGGTGCCGAGTTTCACGACGGCCGAAGAAGCGGTGAAGCCGGCGGGGGACGAGTCGTACCTCGACAGCCTGGACAAGGTCAGCCCGCTCGACAGAATTAACGATCTCAGAAGCTACAAACCGTCGGAGAACGACTTAAAAGTTGTCACGGAGTTAATCGTTAAAACCGGTCTCGAAAACGGGGTCATCAACGTGCTGTTGGAATACGCAATACAGATGAAAGACGGCGAACTGCCGCTCCGCTATGCGATGACGATTGCGGAAAACTGGGAGAAGGAAGGCTACCGTACTGCCGCAGAAGCGTATCAGTCCATTATGGAATTCCGCGAAGCTCAGGAAGAAAAACGCCGGAAACGCCAGTTTAAATACGCAGGACCGGGCGAGGAGCAGCCGGCATGGCTGAAAGAAAAAACGGCTGAAAATTCGCCGCAGCAAAAACGGACGGCACAAACGAAGCCGAAACAGAAAAACAAAGAACCGATGAAGACGCTGAAAGACGATGAAGATTTCAGCGAACTGATTAATAAATTTAGAGAAAATTAGGTGAGGCGATGGAACCGATAAGCAGTTTCGTTAAAAATAACGAACGAATCAGGGAAAACAACGAACGTATTTATAACGAGATTATCAGTCATCCGAAGATGAAAGCGTTTATGGAAGCGCACGAAGGTGAAGTTACCCGCTCGATGATTCAAAACGATCTGATGATTTTAAAACATTATATCAACCAGCCGGCGGAATGCGAATCGGCGGGCGAGGGCAAATGCCTGAGCCATCCGGACGGTTTCATAATTAATATTGAAATCCGCCAGGGACGCTTTAACATGATCTATTCGAAATGTCCGATTAAAGCAAAACATGAAGAATTCCTAAAACGCGAAAGCCTCATTCAGAGCTTCCACATTCCGCGCGACGTGCGCGAGGCGACGTTCGACACGATTTTCCTGAACGAAGACAGAAGGGACATTTTAAAAAATGCCATTCAGAAAGCCGGTAAAATTGCGCGCGGGGAAGACTTCCGCGGGCTGTATATTTACGGTGAATTCGGAATCGGTAAATCGTATATTCTCGGCTGTATTGCCAACGAATTAAAAGAGAAGTCAATTTCATCGATGATGATCTACGTGCCCGAAATATTCCGCGACTTAAAATCCGGATTTAACGACGGCACGACGAACGAGCGCTACGATGCAATCCGGAACGCGGAAGTGCTGATTCTCGACGACCTCGGTGCCGAGGACGTCACCGCGTGGAGCAGGGACGAAGTCATTACGAGTATTCTAAACTACCGTATGGTCGAGCAGCTGCCGACGTTTATCAGTTCAAACTTTGCAATTAACGAACTGAAGGGCCGATACAGTTATACGAAAACGAACGGCAAAGAGGAAACGAAAGCACTCCGTATGATCGAAAGAATCCGTGCGTTGTGCGAAGAAGTGCAGCTGACAGGCGACAATCTCAGGAATTCATAACTTGATTTTGTGTAAATGTTCGTGTACTATAAAGCTATATTTCATTAATAATCCAATGGACAAGACAATTTCTAAAAGTTTATTTAAGAGAGTGCATGATTTGCTGAGACATGCATATAAACCGCGGATTGTTACTACCTGATGACGGATGCTTTCCTAATCGAAAGCCGGATGGACCGATATCTCCAAACTTGAGACACGGAACATTTCTGTGTAAATCAGGGTGGTACCGCGGTAAAGTCGCCCCTATTTTAATTAATAGGGACGGCTTTTTATTTTTATTTATTGTTACAAAATATTGGAAACTGAGAGGATGTTCAGCATGGTTGAAAAAATCGAAGTAAGATTCCCGGACGGGAACGTAAAAGAATTTGATTTCGGTGTAACGCCGGAAGAAATCGCAGGCTCAATCAGCCCGGGACTTAAAAAAGCATCACTTGCTGCAAAAGTGGACGGGGAGTACTACGACCTGACACGTCCGCTTGAAACTGACAGCGAAGTGGAATTAATTACAAATAAAAGCGAAGAAGCGATCGAAATTCTGCGCCACTCGACAGCACACTTAATGGCCCAGGCGTTAAAACGTCTGTACGGCAAAGTGCACTTCGGTGTCGGTCCGGTAATCGAAGAAGGATTCTACTACGACTTTGATATGGACGAGAGCATCTCTTCTGAAGATTTCGCTAAAATAGAAAAAGAAATGAAACGCATCGTCGATGAGAACGTTGCGATCGAGCGCCGCGTCCTGTCACGCGATGAAGCGAAGGAATTATTCGCAGACGACCCGTACAAACAGGAATTAATCGATGCGATTCCGGCAGACGAGCAGGTGACTGTTTATTCGCAGGGTGAATTTACAGACCTGTGCCGCGGTGTCCACGTGCCGAGAACTTCGAAGATTAAAGTTTTCAAACTGTTATCAACAGCAGGCGCATACTGGCGCGGTAACTCTGACAACAAGATGCTTCAGCGTATTTACGGTACTGCATTCTTCGATAAAAAAGAGCTTGCTGCCCACATGCAGCTCCTTGAAGAGCGCCGCGAACGCGACCACCGCAAGATCGGTAAAGAGATGAAACTCTTTGAAAACAACCAGCTGATCGGTGCAGGTCTGCCGTTGTGGCTGCCGAACGGTGCGACAATCCGCCGCGAAATCGAACGTTATATAGTAGATAAAGAAATTTCACTCGGATACGACCACGTGTATACGCCGATTATGGCCAACACGAACCTGTACAAAACAAGCGGCCACTGGGAACACTATCAGGACGACATGTTCCCGCCGATGGAAATGGGTAATGAGGAATTAGTGCTTCGCCCGATGAACTGCCCGCACCATATGATGATCTACAAAAACGAACGCCACTCATACCGTGAGCTACCGATCCGTATCGCGGAACTCGGCACGATGCACCGTTACGAGGCGAGCGGTGCCGTGAGCGGCCTGCAGCGCGTACGCGGCATGGTGTTAAACGATGCACACGTATTCGTGCGTCCGGATCAGATTAAAGAGGAGTTTATCCGCGTAGTGGAACTGATCCAGGAAGTGTATAAAGACTTCGGACTCGAAGACTACTCATTCCGTTTAAGCTACCGCGATCCGGAAGACAAAGAGAAGTATTTCGATGACGATGAAATGTGGCAGCGCGCTGAAAACATGCTGAAAGAAGCCGTTGATGAAATGGGCCTTGAGTATGTTGAAGAAGAAGGCGAAGCGGCATTCTACGGACCGAAACTGGACGTCCAGGTGAAAACTGCACTTGGTAAAGAAGAAACTTTATCGACAGTACAGCTCGACTTCCTGTTACCTGAACGCTTCGACTTAACTTACATCGGTAAAGACGGCGAAGAACACCGTCCGGTTGTTATTCACCGCGGTGTCGTGTCGACGATGGAACGCTTTGTTGCATTCCTGACTGAAGAATACAAAGGCAACTTCCCGTTATGGCTTGCACCGAATCAGGTGGAAATTATTCCGGTAAATCTTGACCTGCACTACGATTACGCGCGTGAAATTCACGACGAAATGAAGAGCCAGGGCATCCGCGTTCATATCGATGACCGCAACGAGAAGATGGGCTACAAGATCCGCGAAGCTCAAATGAAGAAAATACCGTATCAGATCGTTGTCGGCGATAAAGAAAAAGACGAATCGCTCGTTAACGTCCGCAAGTACGGCGAAGAAAAACAGGAGAGCTTCGACAAGGAAGACTTCCTGTACCAGTTAATCGACGAAATAAGATTAAAGAAATAAGTTTGACAAATGATATTTAGTGCTGTATAGTATTAAGAGTTGAAAGAAACGGACAAGTTGAAGCTCCCGCTTCACGCCCGCAAACGCTTTTAGTGGTGACCGGGTAAATTGGGAAATGCAGGCTCAGTAACTATTGGGCCTGCAACTTCTAAGGCGGGTGCAGTAATGCTCCCGCCTTTTTTGTTCGTTAAATATTTCTGGAGGTGCTAAACATAGCTAAAGATCAGACATTGATCAATAATCGTATTCGCGCAAAAGAAGTTCGTTTAATCGGAGAAGATGGTTCACAGCTGGGTATTAAAGCAACTAGAGAAGCAATCGAGATGGCTGAAAACGCCAACCTGGATGTTGTACTTGTTGCACCAAACGCTAAACCGCCTGTTGCACGTATTATGGATTACGGTAAGTTTAAGTACGAGCAGCAGAAGAAAGACAAAGAGGCTCGTAAGAAACAAAAGGTTATTAACCTTAAAGAGATTCGTTTGTCACCGACAATCGAAGAGCATGACTTTAACACTAAGTTAGGTCACGCAAAAAAATTCCTTGCTAAAGAAGACAAGGTAAAAGTTTCCATTCGATTCAAAGGCCGTGCAATCACGCACAAAGATATCGGACGTAAAGTACTTGAGCGTTTCGCTGAAGCACTTAAGGAAGATGGCCAGATCGAACAGAGACCGAAGATGGAAGGACGTTCCATGTTCTTAGTCGTTGCACCATTTGCAGAGAAAAAATAATTAATTAATCGGAGGAATTAATCATGCCAAAAATGAAGACGCATAAAGGTTATGCTAAACGTGTTAAAAAAACTGGTACAGGCAAATTCAAACGCTCACAAGCGTTCACAAGCCACTTATTCGCTAACAAAACAACTAAACAGAAACGTCAGTTAAGAGGATCTGCTTTAGTTGCCAAATCAGATGCAAAAAGATTAGTTCACTTATTAGCTAAAGCTGCTAAATAATATAAAAGGAGGAGTTAGAAATGGCTCGCGTAAAAAATGGATTAACATCTCGTAAGAGACGTAAAAAAGTATTAAAACAGGCAAAAGGTTATTTTGGTGCGAAGAGCACTTTATATAGAACAGCTAAACAGGCTGTAATGAAATCAGGTCAGTACGCATACCGTGACCGCAAACAGAAGAAACGTGAATTCCGTAAATTATGGATCTCACGTATCAACGCTGCTGCACGTCAGCACGACATCAGCTACAGCCGTCTGATGAACGGACTTAAAGTTGCAGGAATCGATATCAACAGAAAAATGCTTTCTGAAATTGCTATCGCTGACGACGCTGCTTTCGGTCAAATCGTAGACCAGGCTAAAAAAGCTTTAGACAAATAAGAAGTACTTAAAAGGGCACCCATAGAGTTGGGTGCCTTTTTTGTTTTTTGGGGGGTTCGGGAAATTTTTCCATTTATTTTCGTTTTGTTAAATAATTAAATTAACCTGTACGATAAAAAAATAAAACGCCGTTTTTCCCTATATATAGGTAAAGAGCTATTTTAGGGAGGATGAAATTCATGATACTGAATGAAAGATTTATTGGCGGAGAATTAGCGTATTACCGTGCGTTGAAGAAACGGATTGTTCTATCTGGACAGGACGCGAAAAGTCTGACTGTCCAGGAGAAAGGATTTGCAGGGGAGTGCGAATACGACCGGGTGTTTGACGAAGCAGGCCACAGTTCGGTGTTCGTATTCCGCGATATTTATCTGCGGATTGACGGGAAGACTGTACAATACGATTGTTTAATTGTCAACGATGACGGGATTGTCGTTAACGAGATTAAAAACTACTCCGGGCTTTACCGGTACGAAGCAGGCAAATGGTTTATAGGAAAATCCGAAGTCTCCGAAGACGCGCTGTCCCAATTGCGCCGGGCCATCGGCAGGCTGGTCAAGATGCGCTACGAGGTGAGGGGCGCGTTCGATATTTCCGGGAAGATCATATTTCCAAATATCGAGTTCCGTTTGCAAAGTTCGGACGAAGAGCTCTGGAACAATATCGTCATGCGGGCCGGCTTGCGCAATTACCTCATGCAATTCAAAAATATGTATGCCGGCCGCGTCGCAGAAAACATTGCTGAAGTAATCCGCCAGCACATCATTCCCAATCCATTTCTCGACAAATCCGCCGATTTTGATTCGCTGCGAAAAGGACTGTACTGCGGCGGCTGCGGGAGATTTGAATTGGAAACGAATCACTTTTATATGACATGTCAAAAATGCGGGAAGACCGAGAAGAAAGAAACGCATGTACTTAGAGCGATTAGTGATTATAAATCACTGTTTTTAAATGATAAATTAACGAAGCAGCGGTTTATGGAGTTTATCGATTACAAAGTCAGTGAACGGACTGTGTTCCGATTATTAAATAAATACTGTAATCAGATTACTAAAGGCAAATGGACATACTATGAATTTCGATATCGTGATTTTGACGAAGCGTATCAGGTTCATGAGATATTAAACAGGTATAAGGATAAAATTACTAACAGCAACTAGCAGATTATATGCTCATCTGCCCGTGACAACGTCTTACTGGCAATTGAAGTAGACTCATCTGCCCGTGACAACGTCTTACAAGCAGAAGAAGTATACTCATTGACCTGTAAGACCATCTTGCAAGCAGAAGAAACAGGTTCATCGTCCTGTGACAACGTCTTACTGGCAGATGAGTTTTTCGTTTGCTAATAGCACCATTGCCCCGCTCCCAATTTACCGATACAATATTAACAAAAAGGACGTGTAAACTATGATTTCACAGTCGGAAATTATAATTATGGCAGTAACGGGCATCGCAGCGGTGCTGCTGCCGTTTATTTTTATATTGATATTAAGACGTAAATTCAAAATCAGATGGCTACCGCTGCTACTGGGAATCGCGGTGTTTATCCTGTTCGCGCTGGTACTTGAACAGATTATGCATGTTTTAGTGCTGCAGCCGGAACCGGACGGTACAATTGCATTGATCAGCCAATCACCGTGGCTCTACGTACTGTACGGCATATTTGCCGCCGGGATTTTTGAAGAGACCGGCCGCCTGCTTGCCTTCCTCCTCACGAAAAGGCGTTACAAGGATATCGACAGCGCCGTATCATACGGCATCGGCCACGGCGGCATCGAAGCGTTTGCAGTCGTCGGTCTCGGCATGTTAAATGGAATCATCCTGTCAATCCTCATAAATTCAGGATCGGACGCACTCAGCTCGCTCCCCGTCGCACAGGAGGACATAATCGCGAGCCAGCCCTGGTACATGTACGCAATCGCAATCGCTGAACGGATTCTCGCAATCAGTCTGCACATCGGACTGTCAATTATCGTGTTCGCATCCGTAATGATGAAAGGCAGATGGTGGCTTTTCCCGGCAGCGATTCTTCTGCACGCGCTCGCAAATACGACGGCGGCGATGATGCAGGCAGGTCTCCTCACGAATATGTACTTAATGTATTCAGGTTTTATCGTGATGAGTGCAGTAATAATTTCGATAGCAGTGCGCCTCGTCAAGTACTACAGAAAAAGTGTTTATTCACTGTAGAGTATATTGACACAAAAGTTCACTAAATCACACACTCAAATAAATATACTGATAATTCAGCCTTATCCATTAACTGGATAAGGTGTTTTTAATTCCCTGAGCCTTTACACCCCAACGGTTATAGCCGATAAAGCTGATACGGCGGTTTTGTAAGCGTTAACATATTTACAAAAAAGTATGGACAAGGATATATAAATAGACTATATTTGAGTGGTAATTTCTTATTATATAAAGAAAACAAAGGGGAATCATTTAATGGAGACAGTTGTAACGTTTTTTAACGACATCGTCTGGAGTGCGGCACTCGTCATACTTCTCGTTGTCACAGGGTTGTACTTCTCAATTCGCATGAGATTGTTTCAGGTGCGATACATAGTCGACATGGTCCGTTTAATGTTTAAAGGCGGGAAATCAGCTGATGGAATTTCAAGTTTCCAGGCAATTGCTGTATCATTGGCAGGGCGTGTTGGAACAGGTAACATCGTCGGTGTTTCTACGGCAATCTTTATCGGGGGTCCAGGTGCAGTATTCTGGATGTGGCTCATCGCCTTCCTTGGTGCAGGCAGTGCATTCGTAGAGTCGACACTGGCACAGATTTACAAACAGAAAGAGGATGGACAGTACCGCGGGGGGCCGGCGTACTACATCGAAAAGGGGATCGGTGGAACGTTTGGTAAGTACTACGCTTTGCTTTTCGCAGTAGTAACAGTACTTGCGTGCGGTCTGTTACTTCCAGGTATTCAGTCCAACTCAATTTCAAGTGCAGCAACAAACGCACTGCCGATGCTTGATGGCTGGATGATTGGTGTATTCTTAATCGTCATTCTGGCAGTAGTTATTTTCGGCGGTATCCGTTCAATTGCAAACGTTGCGACAGCAGCAGTGCCGTTTATGGCAATTGCATATATCATCGTGGCGGTAACAATCGTAATTATGAACATTTCAGAAGTACCGGCTTTATTCGGTTTAATCTTCAGAAGTGCATTCGGTCTTGAACAGCAGTTCGCAGGTACAGTTGGTGCCATGATTATGATCGGTGTCAAACGCGGATTGTACTCAAACGAAGCAGGTCAGGGTACAGGCGCTCACGCAGCAGGTGCTGCTGAAGTATCTCACCCGGCGAAACAGGGTCTTGTTCAGTCATTCTCTGTATACGTCGATACTTTATTCGTATGTACAGCAACAGCACTGATGATTTTAATGACAGGTATGTATAACGTGTCTGACGGCGACGGCGGACTCATTATAGATAACGGTGTGTATCAGACGAACGCTGAAGGCGAGAAAGATGTTTCCGGTACGGTTACATTTACTCAAGCTGGTATCGACAGCGCGTTCCACGGCATGGATAACTTCCAGGAAGGCTTTATTGGATTCGGTTCATACTTCATCGCATTCGCGCTTCTGTTCTTCTGTTATACGACGATGCTCGCGTATTACTATATAGCAGAGACGAATCTGGTATATATGCTTAAAGGCAGAATGCCGTGGCTGAAAATTGTACTTGGGATTGTATTAATCGGTTCAGCGTTCTACGGTACGGTTTCAACAGCAGACCTCGCATGGCAGATGGGTGACCTCGGTGTAGGACTGATGGCGTGGATTAACGTTATCGCGATACTCATCCTGCAAAAACCGGCACTCAAAGCATTCAGAGATTACGAGCGTCAGTATAAACTGCAGAAGCAGGGCAAAATTGACGAGATTGTCTTTGAGCCGACTCGCGATGAATTTAAAGATCACAACTTCTGGGTGGATGAATATCCAAGAAGAAATGAAGAAGGCTATGACTATCCGGACAGAAATTAATTTAACTGCAGCACTCTCTTAATAGAGGGTGCTTTCTTTCGCAGTATTATTATTTCGAAACCTGAAATACTATATGGTAAAATAATTTTAACATCAATTTTTAAAGGGGAATTTTAAATGGATAAACAGCTTGAAATGCTAAAAGATTTAACAGACGTGAACGGCATCGCAGGATTTGAAAGCGAAGTAAAACAGAAGATGAAAAACTACCTCGAGCCGGTGAGCAATGAAATTATAGAAGATAACCTTGGCGGCGTGTACGGCAAAAAGAATGCGAAGAACGGCAGCAAAACGATTCTCGTTGCGGGTCACCTCGATGAAATCGGCTTTATGGTTACTGAAATCGACAAAAACGGCTTCCTGAAATTTACGCCGGTCGGCGGCTGGTGGAACCAGGTCATGCTGTCACAGCGCATGCACATTACGACGGGTGAAGGTAAAATAATTACCGGTGTAATCGGTTCTAAACCGCCGCACGTACTGTCGGCATCCGAGCGCAAGAAGCCGGTTGAAATTAAAGATATGTTTATCGATATCGGTGTCGCTTCAAAAGAGGAAGTGGAGGAAGCGGGTATTATGCCTGGAGACATGGTCACGCCGGCATCTGAGTTTGAAGAAATGACAAACAAAAACTACCTGCTCGCTAAAGCGTGGGATAACCGTTACGGTGTGGCGCTGTCAATTGACGTAATGAAAAACCTTGAAAAAGAAAATATCGACATTAACTTTGTCGGCGGTGCAACAGTGCAGGAGGAAGTCGGTTTACGCGGAGCAAAAGTCGGTGCGAATAAAGTAAATCCGGATCTTGCAATCGCGGTGGACGTCGGTCTCGCGATGGATACACCTGGAATGAAATCATCAAACGGTACAGGCGATCTCGGCAAAGGGCCGCTGGTATTATTAATGGACGGTTCGATGATCGGACATGTTCCTTTCAGAAAACACGTTATGGCAGTTGCCAAAGACAAAGATATCCCTGTACAATTACAGGTGATAACGGGCGGAGGTACTGACGCCGGTTCATTCCACGTATCACATGACGGCATTCCGTCGGTTGTCATTGGTGTTCCGGTACGCTACATGCATTCAAACGTATCAATTATGCATAAAGAAGACTACAACAACGCGGTTAAACTCGTAACTGAAGTAGTCAAATCATTAAACGACGATAAGGTGGACGAAATCATTTGGTAAAAGAAGTAATTTCTTCAAAAGATAACACGCGCATTAAAAATTACCGTAAGCTGCACACGGCAAAAGGACGCAAAAAGTCAGAACAGTTTTTAATCGAAGGTGTTCATTTAGTTGAAGAAGCGGTTAATTATAACCAGCCGGTCGATGTGATTATTATCGAAGACGGATTTAATCACGAATTAAATATCGATAAATTTAAAGTGCTCTACGTGTCCCGTGACGTCATGAAAACTTTATCGACACTGGACACGCCGCCGGGAATTGCTGCTGTTGTGAATCAGCAGAAACCGGGCAAAGTGGACTACAACAGAGTGCTGCTGCTTGAAGATATACAGGATCCGGGGAACCTCGGCACACTGATCCGGACAGCTGACGCATTCGGTTTTAAAACAGTACTGGTTACGCCGAAAAGTGCAGACCCGTACAATCCGAAAGTACTGCGCGGTGCGCAGGGGAGTCATTTCCACCTGAATATTTTACAGCGTGAAGCAGCGGAAGCAGCCGAAGCATTTAAAGGTATTAAAATCGGCACGTCGCTGAACGATGCTGTGTACATCGACGACTTCAACAAGCCGGACGGTGATATTATGCTCGTACTCGGCAATGAAGGCCAGGGCCTGTCAGATGAAACACTCGGTATGATGGATATCAACGCGAAGATTAATATGCCCGGTTCAAGCGAGAGCTTAAACGTCGCAATTGCCGGTGCTATCATGATGCATCATTTTAAATCTTGATTTTAAGCGGATTTCAGCTATAATGAATGTAACAATATTATAAATCTGCTTCGGTTGAAGTTAGGAATAAATGATTATCGAGACCAGTCACAGAGAACATTAATATCAGCTGAAAATTAATGTCTGGTTTTAATCAGTGTTCACCTGATTGATGAAGTATACGGGATATGCGTCACCATATAGACGCAGTAAGTGTCTGCATATGCAGAAAATTAGGTGGTACCACGGAACTCCGTCCTTTTATTGAGGACGGGGTTTTTTGTTTTTTAAATATTAAACTTTTAACATATGAGGAGTGACGGGCATGACACAGGTGATGGAAACAATGCAGCTTGAATTCAGCGAAAAATTAAGCGCAATTGATAACAGTAAAGCATTGAACGAACTGCGTGTTGAATATTTAGGTAAAAAAGGTAAAGTAACAGGGTTAATGAAAGAGATGAAAAATCTCTCAAACGAAGAACGTCCGGCATACGGTCAAAAGGTCAACGAACTTCGTAACACAATCGAAGGACAGATCGCTGAACTTGAAGCGGAACTGTCTAAAAAAGCACTTGAAGAAAAACTTGCTGCTGAAACAATCGACGTTACATTACCGGGACGCACGCTTGAAATCGGCGGCTCAAACCCGATTGACCGCATCGTTGAGGATATTGAAGATTTCTTTATCGGCTTAGGTTATGAAATTAAAGAAGGTTATGAGGTCGAGCAGGATTACTACAACTTCGAGGCGCTGAATCTGCCGAAATCACACCCGGCGCGCGACATGCAGGACAGTTTCTACATTTCTGAAGATATTCTCCTGCGTACGCACACATCTCCGGTGCAGGCGCGTACGCTTGAAGCGCAAAAAGGTGAAGGGCCGGTTAAAATTATCTGCCCCGGTAAAGTGTACCGCCGCGACAGCGATGACGCGACGCATTCACACCAGTTCACACAGATTGAAGGGCTTGTAGTCGATAAAAACATCCGCCTCAGCGATTTAAAAGGAACGCTTGAATTATTCGCGAAAGAAATTTTCGGCAGCGAAAGAGAAGTTCGTCTTCGTCCAAGTTATTTCCCGTTCACAGAGCCGAGTGTTGAAGTCGATATTTCATGTTTCAAATGTAAAGGTTCCGGCTGTAACGTGTGTAAGCAGACGGGCTGGATTGAAATTTTAGGTGCCGGCATGGTGCACCCGAACGTACTTGAAATGGCAGGATTCGACTCGAAAGAGTATTCCGGATTTGCATTCGGAATGGGACCTGACCGCGTGGCAATGCTGAAATACGGTATCGAAGATATCCGTCATTTATATACGAACGATTTACGATTCATTGATCAATTTATTCCGACAGAAGATGGAGGCGAACAGTAATGAGAGTATCTAGAGAGTGGCTTGAGACGTTTATCGATATTAACGTGCCGACGAACGAACTTGCTGAAAGCATTACGCGCGGCGGGATTGAAGTCGACGATATTATCGATTACACAGCAGATATTAAAAAACTTGTTGTCGGCTATGTGAAGTCGGTTAAACCGCACCCGGAAGCGGACCGTTTAAACTTATGCGAAGTCGATACAGGCGAAGAAACGACGCAGATTGTCTGCGGTGCGCCAAACGTTAAAGCCGACAGCTACGTCATCGTGTCAAAAGTCGGCGGCAGACTGCCGGGCGGCATTAAAATTAAACGCGCGAAACTCCGCGGTGAAGTGTCAGAAGGCATGATCTGTTCACTGGAAGAAATCGGTGTGAAAGAAGAATACGTACCGGCTGAATACCAGGGCGGCATTTTCATGTTCAACGGTGAACCGGCACCTGGTACCGAAGCACTTGAAGCGCTGTATTTGGACGACCAGGTGCTCGAGTTCGACTTAACGCCAAACCGTAAAGATGCGCTGTCGATGATCGGTGCAGCTTACGAAACACGTGCATTATTCGGCGGGGAAGTGGAAGTACCTGAAACGGCAGTTTCGGAAATCGATGATGTCGTCACTGTTGCTATTGAAAACGAAGACGCTGAAGCCGTACCGTTTTATGCGGCACGTGAAGTGCGCGGCGTTGAAATTAAACCTGCGCCGTTATGGATGCAGATCCGTTTAATCAAAGCGGGCATCCGTCCGATTAACAACGTCGTTGATATTTCAAACTACGTGTTAATGGAATACGGTCAGCCGCTTCATATGTTCGACCGCGATCAGATTGGTTCTGACAAAATTGTTACGCGTAAAGCGCGTGAAGACGAGAAGTTCACGACGCTCGACGGTAAGGAACGCACGCTGACAGCTGAAGATATCGTAATCACAAACGGCGACGCGACGATTGCACTTGCAGGTGTTATGGGCGGTCTCGATTCGGAAGTAACGGATAACACAGTGAACGTTGTAATTGAGTCTGCATTATTCGAACCCGTTAAAATCCGTAAGACGAGCAGCCGTCTGAACTTACGCAGTGAAGCATCACAGCGTTTTGAAAAAGGCGTGTCACACGAATTTATTTTACCGGCGGTAAACCGCGCGGCGTATTTACTTGAAAAATATGCAGGCGGTAAGACGCTTAAAGGCATCGCATCAGACGGTGAACTGAACCTTGAGCCGGGTGTCATCCGGACATCTGCGGACTTTATCAATAACCGCCTCGGTACTGAACTGACAGTGGCTGAAATTCTCGGCACACTGCAGAAACTTGGATTGGGTGCCGAGGAAGAGAACGGCGCAATCGACGTGATTATTCCGTCACGCCGCGACGATTTGAAAATTCCGGAAGACATTTCTGAAGAGGTGGCGCGTATTTTCGGTTACGACAACATTCCGTCAACGCTCCCAGAATACTCGACGATTACACCGGGCCGTTTATCGGATGAGCAGCACGAAGTCCGCGTCATTAAACGCCAGCTGAACGCACAGGGATTCTCTCAGGCGATAAACTACGCGTTAACGAGCAAAAAGCGCATCGGTGAATTCTCGCCGCTGACGGAGTCTCTTCAATTATTAATGCCGATGAGTGAAGACCGCGCAGTACTCCGCACGTCGCTTGTGCCGCACCTTGTGGACAACGCGACGTACAACGTGAACCGCCAGCAGAAAAATGTATCGCTGTTTGAAATCGGCAAAATTTTCGATACGAACGGCCAGGATCAGCTGCCGGACGAAATCGAAATGCTCGCGGGAATTGTGACCGGCGAACAGCACAAAACTGCATGGACGAACACGTCGGTGCCGTCTGATTTCTACACTGTGAAAGGTGTGCTGGAATCATTGTTTGAAAAACTCGGTCTCGTGGACCGCGTGACTTACAAACAGTCGGCGGCACACGATGAACTGCATCCGGGACGTACGGCAGACGTACTCTTAGATGATAAAGTGATCGGTTTCGCAGGTGAACTGCACCCGCAGTACGCTGAAGACCATGACCTTGGACAGACAGCAGTATTCGAAATTAATCTTGCGGAAGTACTGAAAGTCAAGACGGGCAGCATTCTTTACGACATCCTGCCTAAATATCCGTCAGTATCACGCGACGTGGCGCTTGAAGTTTCGAGCGACGTGAACGTATCTGAAATTATTTCGGAGATCCGTGCAGCTGCGCCGAAATATCTCGAAGACGTTTATCCGTTTGATATTTACGACGGCGAGCACATGGCAGACGGTAAGAAATCCGTTGCGCTGCACTTAACATATTTAAACAGAGAAAAAACGCTGACAGATAAAGACATCGAAGCCCTTCACACTCCGGTGGAAGACGCATTGAAAGCAGCGGGCTATATTTTAAGAGGATAGATTTATTGAGATTGTTGAAGTTGGCAGAGGCGCCTGAGGGTGTCTCTGCTTTTTTTGTGTTTGTTTTTGGTGATAAGTGTCCTGTAATCTGCTGGCATATCACCTGAAGTGCCCCGGATGGTGATAAGTGTCCTGGAATCTGCTGACATATCATCAAGACGCCTTCAAACGGTGATAAGTCCCTCAAAATTCCCCGACATATCATCAAAACGCCTTCAACCGGTGATAAGTCCCTCAAAATTCTCCGACATATCACCAAAACTGCCTCAAACGGTGATAAGTCCCACAAACTCCCCCGACATATCACCAAAACACCTTCAAACGGTGATAAGTCCCTCAAAATTCTCCGACATATCACCAAAACTGCCCGAAACGGTGATAAGTCCCTCAAAATTCTCCGACATATCACCAAAACTGCCCGAAACGGTGATAAGTCCCTCAAAATTCTCCGACATATCACCAAAACGCTCCCAACCGGTGATAAGTCCCTCAAACTCCCCCGACATATCACCAAAAGCACCCCAACCGGTGATAAGTCCCACAAACTCCCAGAACTTATCACCACTCGCCAACCACCCGCTCCCCACAACACACAAACCCGGCATGCAAACATCTCAAAAACACGCCGAAACCCCAATAACCGCACCATTTTAATTGCTTGTATTAACATTCCATGATAAGTATAATAAACTAATGAAATAGATAAATGTGTGAGAAATTTTATTGACATGGGGGCAATGTAATATGGGCGAGAGAAAAACACGCATTGCTGTAAAAATATATAACGAATATTATACGCTGGTCGGCACAGACAGTGAGGAGCACCTCAGGAAGGTTGCGGAGGAAGTCGACAGCAATATTACAGCGATTGCTTCAAACAGTCCGGGGCTCGACACGACGAGAAAAGCGGTGCTTACGGCTTGTAATATTATGGATGATTATATAAAGTTAAAAGAAAAATACGAGGCGCTGGAAAAAGAACACAGTGCGCTTAAAAAAGGAAACTAGTTTATGACTTTGATACTTCTAATTATACTTATAATCGGGCTGATTGCCGGTTACCGCCGCGGTGCAGTGCTGCAGTTTATGCACTTTATCGGGACGATTTCCGCGATCATCATTGCTTCATTAAATTATGAAGCGCTCGGCAGCAGGTTTTATTTAGTGATGCCGTACCCGTCGACAGCACAGGGGAATATTATGCTGTCAGACGTGAGCAATTCTGAATATGCTTATTATTATATGTTTGCATTCTTTCTAATTTTTATCGTCAGTAAAATTATTATTCAGATTATCGTCAGCGGATTTGATTACCTGCAGCAGATTACTTCTGCAGGACTCATTCCAGGCATAATCGGTACTGTGCTCGGCTTAATCGAAGTCGTGTACGTCCTCGTTGTCATTTTGTTTTTCGTCGCAACGATTCCATACATGCCGGTTCAGGAAGCGCTGGCGGAGTCGGGCATTGCGTCATTTATCGTTGAACACACATTTATAGTATCGGACAAATTAATAGAATGGATACAAGTAGAGTCATAGAGATATGGCTCTTTTTTCGGAGGTAGGACATGAATAAAAAAGATGTTATCAGACTGCTAGAGAAAATCGCAGTATATATGGAATTAAATCTGGAGAATCCTTTCAAGGTTTCTGCATACCGGAAAGCGGCGGCGTCACTTGAAACTGACGGCAGAACTCTCGATGAGATTGAGGACTTCAGTGCACTGAAAGGTATCGGTAAAGGGACGAACGAAGTCATTACCGAATTTGTCCGGACAGGCGAATCACCGGTATTAAAAGAATTGGAAGATAAAGTTCCGTCGGGCCTCGTCCGCATGCTGAAGCTGCCGACGCTCGGACCGAAGAAAATCGCGAAAATTCACGATGCACTCGGCATCAGCACACTGGAAGATTTAAAAACAGCATGTGAAAATCAGGAAGTCAGCGCGTTGCCGGGCTTTGGCAAAAAGACCGAAGAGAACATTTTAAAATCGATTGAAACGGTATTAAACAGACCGGAACGCTATCCGATCGCACGCGTCCTGAAATTCCAAAAAGTCATAACGGACGTTATCGAGACGATTCCGGGCGTGGAGCGTTACGACATGACAGGGAGCGGACGCCGGACGAAGGAAACGTCGCGGGATCTGGATTTTATCGTCAAAGTGGAAGACTATGAAATGTTTACGGAAACGATGGTCAGCCAGCCGTTTGTAAAACACGTCGTTGCACAGGGGGATAAAAAGCTCTCGGTTGAAATTGAACATGACTTCGATGAAATTAACGTCGACTTCAGATTTGTAAACGGCGATGAGTATATTTCAACGCTGCAGCACTTTACAGGTTCAAAGGACCACAACGTGAAAATGCGTCAGATCGCTAAAGCGCGTGGAGAGAAAATAAGCGAGTACGGTGTGGAAACGCATGACGGCGTCAAGACGTTCAGCTCGGAAGAAGAGTTTTACAACTACTTTGAGCTGCCGTACATTCCGCCGGCAATGCGTGAAACGGGGCAGGAAACCGATATCGACGTGACGGAAATTATTAAGCACAGTGATATCAAAGGGGACCTGCACATGCACACGGTCTACAGTGACGGTGCGTACAGTGTGCGCGACATGGTGGAAGCGGCGCGTCGGAAAGGCTACAGCTACATCGTCATTACCGACCACTCGAAAAGTCTGCGCGTGGCCAACGGCCTAAGCGACGAACGTCTGCTTGAGCAGCTCGCGGAAATCCGTGCCATCGACAAGGAGTACGACGACATCGATGTGTACAGCGGCACGGAAATGGACATACTCGCAGACGGCACGCTCGACTATCCGGACGATATACTCAGTCAGCTCGACTACGTAATCGCAGCGATTCATTCGAGTTTTCAGCAGTCGGAAGAAGATATTATGAAACGTCTGAAAGCGGCGATGGACAATCCGTACGTGCGGCACATTGCGCACCCGACGGGACGCCTTATCGGTGTCCGCGACGGCTATCCGGTAAACATGGATGAACTGTTCGATTACGCGAAACAGACCAATACGGTACTTGAAATCAACGCCAACCCGCAGCGCCTCGACTTATCGAGCGATGTGATCGCAAACCGCGACGTCATGTTTACAGTAAACACGGACGCGCACCATACCGACCATCTCGACTTTATGAAGTATGGCGTCGACACGCTGCAAAAAGCATTTGTGAAAAAATCTCAGGTGCTGAACGCAATGACGAGAGAAGAATTTAAAGCATTTATTAATAAAAGTAAGCAGAGTGATATAAATGAATGATAAGACATTCACGAAACTGGAATTCGATAAAATTCTCGAATCGGTAAAAGCATTCGCGGTCAGTGATAAGACGAAGGCGGAGTTAAATTTCTCCATCGTCGAAACCGACCCCGGTACAATCGTTAAGAACATAGAGGAAGTCGACGACGCGTCTTCAATGCTCCGATACCGCCATGTGGAACTCGGCGGCATCAGCGACATTAAGCCGTTCGTCAAAAGAGCTGAAATCGGCAGTATTTTAGGCGTCAGCGACTTCAATAAAATTAAATCGATATTAAACAGAAAACAGATGCTTCATACGCTGATCAATGCGTTTGAAGAAGATGAAGTATTTCTTTCGAATATTAAGCCGTACATTACAGAACTTGAAGACATTCATTTTCTGTACAAACGCATTACGGAAACAGTCGATGAAGTAACTGTGCTCGACCATGCGTCGCCGGAACTCCTCCGCATCCGCCGTAAAATCGGCTCTGAGGAACAGAAAATCCGCGAACGTTTAAACGATATCGTCAGAAAAAATCAGCGCAAGCTGTCAGACAGTATCATTACGATGCGTAACGGCCGCTACGTGATTCCGGTTAACGTGGATTACCGCAGCGAGTTTAAAGGGATTATTCACGATTCATCACAAAGCGGTCAGACGATTTATGTCGAACCGTCAGCGATCGTCGATATGACCAACAACATTACGCGCTTAAAAGAGCAGGAAGAAGCGGAAATCACGCGCATCCTGAGCGAACTGACAGAAAGAGTCAACGAAGTCGCGCATGATTTATATGAATACAATACTAACCTGCACCACATCGATTTCGTCTTTGCAAAAGCGAAGTACGGTGCACACATTAAAGGAACGAAGCCGTTAATTTCAGAAGACGATTCCATCCGTTTAATCGGTGCGTACCATCCGTTAATCGACAGCGAAACGGTCGTGAAAAACGACATCGTCGTTGAACCGGAAACGAAAGCGGTCATTATAACAGGACCGAACACCGGCGGTAAGACAGTGACGATTAAAACGGTCGGTCTGTCGGTCTTAATGGCGCAGGCGGGAATTCCGATCCCGGCACGCGACGGTTCATCCATCGCGGTCTTTAAAAATGTGTACGCTGATATCGGTGACGAGCAGTCGATCGAACAGTCGCTGTCGACGTTCTCGAGCCACATGACAAATATTGCCGACATACTGAAGCGTGTCGACGATGAATCACTTGTCATTCTCGATGAGCTCGGCGCGGGGACGGACCCTGAAGAAGGGGCGGCACTCGCAATCAGTATTATCGAGTATCTGCTCGATAAAGATGCGAAGATTATTTCAACGACGCACTACCCGCAGCTGAAGTCGTTCAGTTATACGCGTGACGACGTTATTAACGCGAGTGTGGAGTTTGACGTGAGCACTTTATCGCCGACGTACAGATTATTAATGGGCATACCGGGTAAATCGAATGCCTTTGAAATTTCCAATAAGCTCGGCCTCGACCACGGCGTCATCGACCGCGCGCGCAGCTTAACGGGCCGCGACAATATGGAAGTCAATGACATGATTACTGCGCTCGAACGCCATACGACACTCGCGCGCGAACACGAACAGGACACACACGAGCTGATGCGTGAGGCGGAAGCACTGCAAAAAGAGCTGAAAGAATCGAACGAGCAGTTTACGAAATTTAAAGATAAGCTGATCCAAAACGCGGAAGACGAAGCGAACCGCATCGTCAAACAGCGCGAACTGGAAGCGGCTGAAATTATAAAAGAACTTGAAATGATGAAGGAACTGGGTGCCGACAGCATTCAGGAACACGAAATCATCAAAGCGAAAAAAGAACTGTCGGACAGCTATTACCAGCGCGACATTAAAAAAGATGTGCGGAACGAAAAAGTTGAGACACTGAATGTCGGCGATGAGGTCGACGTGCTGACGTACGGTCAGAAGGGTGAGATTATCGGTCTGAACGGTGACGAAGTGACTGTGCAGATGGGCATTATTAAAATGAAGCTTGACAAGTCCGAAGTGAAGAAACGTAAGGCGTCGAAACCGCAAAAGCCGGTAACGATACGCCAGAACAAAACACATGTCAGCCGTTCGCTCGATTTACGGGGCGAACGTTACGAAGATGCGCTGATCCGTCTCGAGCATTACCTCGACCAGGTGCTCCTGTCGAACTACTCGGATGTCGAGATTATTCACGGTAAAGGCACCGGCGCACTGCAAAAAGGCGTGCAGCAGTATTTAAAACGCCACCCGAAAGTATCATCATTCCGCGGCGGTATGCCGAGTGAAGGCGGCTTCGGTGTGACGATAGTTGAAATGAAGTAGGTGAATCCCGGTGGATAACTTTGATATGTATAAACTCGCGAAGGTGCTTATCGTGATCAGCGTGATAATGTTTTTAAGCGGCATTGTCTACCTGATGTTTATCGCTTAAGCAATACCGTTGAGTGACAAAATGAATTGTTGTATAATAAACACAACACAAATATGGAGGTAGTTTTATATGGCATTATATGATGTGAACGATGCAGGATTTAAAGAAGAAATTGGTAGTGGACTTACATTAGTAGACTTCTGGGCACCTTGGTGCGGGCCTTGTAAAATGATTGCTCCAATTCTTGAAGAATTAGCGCCTGAAGTTGAAGGTAAAGCAAACATTGCTAAATTAAATGTTGATGAAAACCAGGCAACAGCAAGCGAGTACGAAGTAATGAGTATTCCGACTCTTATTCTTTTCAAAGACGGCGAACCTGTTGATAAAGTAGTTGGATTCCAGCCTAAAGAGCAGCTTGCTGCATTAATAGAAAAACATGCATAATTGAAATTTTTAAAGCCGCCATTTTTGGGCGGCTTTTTTTATAGAAGAAGGGATATATATGTCTGAACTGAAATTGAAATTGTCAGTGCTGCCGGTGGAACCCGGCTGTTATCTGATGAAAAATAAAGACGGGGAAATTATATACGTCGGGAAGGCGAAAAACCTCCGGAGCAGGGTGCGGTCGTACTTTACCGGTGCGCACGATGAAAAGACGATGCGCCTCGTTGCCGATATTACCGAGTTCGACTTTATCGTCACGGGTTCGGAAATCGAATCGCTGCTGCTCGAGAACACATTAATTAAAAAACACCTTCCGAGATATAATATTTTACTGAAAGACGACAAGAGCTATCCCTTCATTAAAATTACGAAGGAGAAGCACCCGAAACTCGTCGTTACGCGGACGGTTAAGCCGAAGTCGGGCAAATATTTCGGGCCGTACCCGAATGCGTACAGTGCGCACGAAACAAAAAAGCTGCTGGACCGTATTTATCCGCTGAGAAAATGCAACACGATGCCGGACAAACTGTGTCTGTATTACCATATCGGACAGTGTCTCGGCCCGTGCGTATTTAACGTGACAGAAGAACAAAACCAGAAGATGATTGACGGCATCACGGACTTTCTAAACGGCGAAACCGATGAAGTCATGAAAGAACTGGAAGAAAAAATGCACGCTGCAGCCGAAGAACTCGAGTTCGAAAAGGCGAAGGAGTACCGCGATTTAATGGGCCATATAGAGAACACGATGCTGAAGCAGAACGTGCTGACGTCGGATATGACTGCCCGCGACTGTTTCGGCTACGCGGTGGATAACGGCTGGATGTCGGTGTCCGTGCTCTTTATCAGAAGCGGTAAACTGATCGAAAAGAAAGCGGAAATGTTTCCGATGAACGACTCGGCGGAAGAGGAGTTCTTCAGATTCATCGTGCACTTTTACGATCTCAGCTCGAACTTAATGCCGAAAGAAGTGCACATTCCAAAAGAATTTAACGCAGCACTTCTCGACGAGGCACTGCCGGCAGCAGTGAAAGCGCCGCTCCGGGGCGGCAAACGCGAAATGGTGGAGCTCGCGACAAAAAATGCCGGCATTGCGATCGAAAATAAATTTGAAATTATCGCCCGCGATGAAGCGCGTACGATTAAAGCGATTGAAACGCTCGGTGACGTCATGAACATCGAAACGCCCCGCCGCATCGAGGCGTTCGACAACTCGAACATTCAGGGTGTGGACCCGGTCAGTGTAATGGTGTCGTTTATCGACGGCAAACCGTCCAAAAAGGATTACCGCAAATATAAAATTAAAACGGTGACAGGGCCGGATGACTATGCGTCTATGGCTGAAGCGGTCAGACGCCGCTATACGCGCGTGTTAAAAGAAGGGCTGCCGCTCCCTGATTTAATTATCGTAGACGGGGCAGTCGGACATATGAATACGGTGAAAAGCGTATTATTAAACGAACTGTCACTCGATATTCCGGTCGCGGGACTCGCAAAAGATGACAAACACTCGACGGCGGAGCTGCTGTACGGCGATCCGGCGGAAATCGTGCCGATGAAAAAGAACTCGCAGAGTTTTTATTTACTCCAGCGGATTCAGGACGAAGTACACAGATTCGCAATTTCATTTCACCGCAATACACGCCGCAAAACGTCTGTCGTCTCGCAGCTCGATAATATCGAAGGTGTCGGGCCGGCGAGGAAGCGAAAATTACTTTCAAAATTCGGCTCAGTCAAACGGATGAAAGAAAAGAATGTGACCGATTTCACAGAGATTGGCATTCCGAAAAATGTCGCGGAAAACATAGTTAGAAAACTAAGCGAACAGCAGTAGGGCGGCGAATGTATAAGAAAAGTGTAAAAGATTAAACGCTGTCTTGATTTGTAAAATTATTACGGGTAAAATAAGAGTTAAAGTTTGTTGACAAATAGTTAGGGGGGTCTTTTGTGTCGAATCAAGATTCAGGTTTTTACATTCGCAGATTACATTCATTGCTCGGAGTTTTACCGCTGGGGGTCTTTTTAATCCAGCACTTGCTTGTTAACTTTACGGCTACATACAGTGAGGAAGCATTTAACTTCGCTGCAGGTATTATGGGTAACCTGCCGTTCGTTATTCTGCTTGAGATTTTCATCATTTACTTACCAATTCTGTTCCACGGTATTTACGGTGTTTACATCGCATTTACTGCTAAAAACAACGTGGGCAGATACGCAACTTACCGCAACTGGATGTTCGTTCTCCAAAGAATTACAGGTGTGATTGCATTTATATTCATCGCAGTTCACGTCTACCAGACGCGCTTCCAGGTGTTCCTTGGCGCTGAAGTAAACTTCCAGATGGTTGAGCAGATCGTTGCCAATCCGTTCTGGCTTGTATTTTGGGTTGTCGGTGTCTTAGCGACAGTTTTCCACTTTGCAAACGGTTTATGGACGTTCATGATTACATGGGGTATTACACAGTCACCGAAATCGCAGCAGATTATGAGTTACGTGGCAATTTTTATTTTCTTAGCAGTTTCTACTATCGGACTAATGGCAATTTTTGCGTTTGTATAAAAGGAGTGTAAATAATGGCGGATAATAAAGTAATCGTTGTCGGCGGGGGCCTTGCAGGACTCATGGCAACGATCAAAGCAGCAGAATCTGGTGCTAACATAGATTTATTTTCAATCGTTCCGGTTAAGCGTTCACACTCGGTGTGTGCACAGGGCGGAATCAACGGTGCAGTAAACACAAAAGGTGAGGGAGACTCACCATTAATTCACTTTGACGATACAGTATACGGCGGAGACTTCTTAGCGAACCAGCCGCCTGTAAAGGCAATGACTGAAGCAGCACCGAAGATCATCCACCTGCTTGACCGTATGGGAGTAATGTTCAACAGAACACCTGAAGGTCTTTTAGACTTCCGCCGTTTCGGCGGAACGCTTCACCACCGTACAGCATACGCAGGTGCTACGACAGGCCAGCAGTTACTGTACGCTCTTGATGAGCAGGTAAGAAGCTTTGAAGTTAAAGGTCAGGTTGACAAGTACGAAGGATGGGAATTCCTAGGCGTTGTCGTAGACGACGAAGGACGCGCACGCGGAATTACAGCACAGGAAATCACAAGCGGAGAAATTAAAACATTCAAAGCTGACGCTGTAATTATGGCGACGGGCGGCCCTGGTATTATCTTCGGTAAATCGACGAACTCGATGATCAACACAGGATCAGCGGCATCGATCGTTTATCAGCAGGGTGCAGTTTACGCTAACGGTGAATTTATCCAAATCCACCCGACAGCAATTCCGGGAGACGATAAACTCCGTCTCATGAGTGAATCTGCACGCGGGGAAGGCGGACGCGTCTGGACTTATAAAGACGGTAAACCGTGGTACTTCCTTGAAGAAAAATATCCGGACTACGGTAACCTCGTACCCCGCGATATCGCAACACGTGAAATCTTTGACGTGTGTGTAAACCAGAAACTCGGTATTAACGGAGAAAACATGGTTTACCTTGATTTATCTCATAAAGATGCAAAAGAACTTGATATTAAACTCGGCGGAATCATTGAAATCTACGAGAAATTCACAGGAGACGACCCGCGTAAAGTACCGATGAAGATTTTCCCTGCGGTACACTACTCAATGGGCGGACTGTATGTGGACTACGACCAGATGACATCAATTCCGGGACTGTTCGCTGCAGGTGAGTGTGATTACTCACAGCACGGCGGTAACCGTTTAGGTGCCAACTCATTACTGTCGGCAATTTACGGCGGTATGGTTGCAGGACCGAAAGCGATCGACTACGTGAAAACACTTGAAACTTCATACGAAGATCTTGACGAAGCACTGTACGAAAGACATACACAGGCTGAGCAGGAGAAATTCGATAACATCCTTGCGATGGACGGTACGGAAAACGCATATGTTATCCATAAAGAACTCGGTGAAATTATGACGGCTAACGTAACAGTAGTACGTCACAACGATAAACTTTTAGAAACTGACAAGAAAATCTTGGAGTTAATGGAACGCTATAAAAAAATCAACATTAACGATACTAAGAAGTGGAGTAACCAGGCGGCATTCTTTACACGCCAGTTATGGAACATGCTTGTCCTTGCACGCGTAATTACAATCGGTGCATACAACAGAAACGAATCACGCGGTGCGCACTACAAACCGGACTTCCCGGAACGTAACGACGAAGAATGGCTGAAAACTACTAAAGCATACTTTGAAGGCGCACTTGAAGCACCGAGATTCGAATACGAAGACGTTGACGTGAGCTTAATTCCGCCGCGTGTTCGTGACTACTCAGCTAAACATTAGTAGAAGGGGATGGCTAAATATAAATGAGTACTACAGCAACTGAAACAAAAACTATAAAGCTAAGTATCAGACGCCAGGAAAATCCGGAAGCTAGCAGCTATTGGGAAGACTTCGAAATTCCATACCGCCCGAACATGAACATCATCAGTGCGCTTATGGAAATCCAGAGAAACCCGGTAAATGCAAAAGGACAGAAAACAACTGCAGTAACATGGGACGCAAGCTGTCTTGAGGAAGTCTGCGGTGCCTGTTCAATGGTAATTAACGGCAACGCGCGCCAGTCATGTACTGCGCTTGTTGACCAGTACCAGCAGCCGATCAAATTAGAACCGATGAGCACTTTCCCTGTAGTCAGAGACTTACAGGTAGACCGTTCATTCATGTTCGACAACTTAAAACGCGTACAGGCCTGGGTACCGATCGACGGTACATACGACCTTGGTCCCGGACCGAGAATGCCTGAGAAAAAACGTCAGATCGCTTATGAATTATCTAAATGTATGTCATGCGGCGTATGTTTGGAAGTTTGTCCGAACGTTAACGACAAATCTAAATTCATGGGTGCTGCACCAATTTCACAGGTACGCCTTTTCAACCTTCACCCGACAGGCAGCATGACAAAGAACGAACGTCTTGACGCTCTAATGGGTACAGGCGGAATCGCAGAATGCGGAATGGCACAAAACTGTGTCGAAGCATGTCCAAAAGGAATTCCTTTAACGACATCAATCGCATCAATGCAGCGCGAAACAACATTCCACATGTTCAAATCATTCTTCGGAAGCGACCACGAAGTTAACTAATTGAATGATAGATAGATCGAAAGGCCCCGCTTACGAGCGGGGCTTTTTTGTGTTGGGTGTTTGCAGGACGTCATGCCGCGTTTTTGGTGATAAGTCTCGTTATTTTTTCTGACATATCACCGATTTGCTCCTTTTTGGTGATAAGTCTTGTTATTTCTGCTGACATATCACCGTTTTGCTCTCTTTTGGTGATAAGTCCCGCGATTTCTGCTGACATATCACCGATTTGCTCCTTTTTGGTGATAAGTCCCGCGATTTCTGCTGACATATCACCGTTTTGCTCTCTTTTGGTGATAATTCCCGCGATTTCTGCTGACATATCACCGTTTTGCTCCTTTTTGGTGATAAGTCTTGTTATTTCTGCTGACATATCACCGATTTGCTCCTTTTTGGTGATAAGTCCCGCGATTTCTGCTGACATATCACCGATTTGCTCTCTTTTGGTGATAAGTCCCAAAGTTTCCGCCAACATATCACCGTTTTGATCCTTTTCGGTGATAAGTGGTGAGATTTCCCCCGACTTATCACCAAATCCGGCTGCCAACTTAAGTCCCGCTCACGTTCAGCCGCTCAATCACCGGCGCGCAGCATTTTATCATCATAATATTAACAATTATTGTCGGACTTCCCGCGTTTCAGATGATAAAACCCCGCCAAACAATGCAACTGGAGATTTCACGATTAACGCACAGACCAAAAGTCTGTGTGCTTCAATGTTTCATCTTCCTATTTTTTTTTTCAAATTTACGTTATTATATTTATAAAGGATTTTTAAGGGGACTGGCTACTATGTATGATGAGCATGAGACTAAATCAATTGAAAAATCATTGCGCTACATCGCGTCGCACGTCAGGGTGAACGGCAGGGAGATTTTAAAGCATCATGATATTTCCCCGCTGCAGTTTGTTGCGCTGCAATGGGTGGGCGACAAGGACGGCATTACGATCGGCGAGCTTGCGAACAGGTTATACCTCGCGCATTCGACGACGACGGATATTGTCGACAAGCTCGAGTCCGGCAATTACGTGAGGCGCGACCGTTCAGACAAGGATAAGCGCCTCGTGCTTGTCAGCATGGAGGACAAGGGCAAAGAGGTGATTCAGCAGGTTATCGATAAACGTATCGATTACATTGCGAAAATTACTAAAAATCTGGGAGAAGACGAGCGAAAAATTCTTCCGGCGGCACTTGAACATGTTTTAGAGGAAAGTGAGCGACTGACATATGAATAGACCGATCGGTATTATGGACTCGGGCGTCGGCGGGCTGACGGTGATGAAGGAAATTACTCACGCGCTGCCTTCCGAGGAAGTGTATTATTTCGCGGACAGTATGCGCTGTCCGTACGGACCGAAAAGTCAGGAAGACGTTAAACAATACACGAAAGAGGCTGTGCAGTTTTTAATCGATAAAGGCGTCAAAGCTGTGATTATCGCATGCAATACGGCTACGGCGGCAGTGATGCCGGCACTTCGTGACGAAATCGATATTCCTGTTTACGGTGTTATTAACCCGGGATCACTCGGTGCGCTGCGTAAAAGCGACAACAACGAAATGCTGCTGCTTGCGACAGAAGGAACGATTAAATCGGGAGCATACGAGCGGGGAATTCTGAGCTTTGACTCAGACGTTAAAATCCATAATTTACCATGCCCGGAGTTTGTAGACTTAATCGAAAGCCTTGATTTTGAAAATTCGGATATTACGAGAAAAGCGGTCGCAGACAAACTTGCACCCTACAAAAATACGGCAGCTGATACGGTGATTCTCGGCTGTACGCATTTTCCCATTATCGAGCCGTTTATCGACGAGTTCTTCAACGGCAGGAAACATATTATTGATGCGGGCTTTGAAGCGGTTTCGGTGGCACTGGTGCAGTTACATAAAAAGCAGCTGCTTAGTGCACACGATAAAACGCCCGCACACCGTATTTTTATCCACGGAGATAATAACAGGTTTGAAAAAGTGTTAAACAGCTGGATTCCGGATATAGATTATAAAATAGAGAATATTTATTTACAGGAGAGTTACTAATGACAAAAATTGTAATAGCAAGCGGCAATAAGGGAAAAATCAACGACTTTAAAGCGATTTTCTCAGACTTTGAAGTGGTCGGCATTAAAGACATTCTGCCGGAATTCGACGTGGAGGAAACAGGGGCGACATTCAGGGAAAATGCGATTCTGAAATCAGAAGCGGCGGCTGAAGCGTTAAATTTACCGGTAATCAGCGATGATTCGGGACTGTCGGTGGAAGCGCTGGAAGGCAGACCGGGCGTATATTCGGCACGTTATTCGGGTGAAAATGCGACGGATGAATCGAACAACGCGAAACTGCTTGAAGAATTAAAAGGGATTGAAAACCGTGCGGCGTACTTCACATGTGTGCTGGCTTTATCGATTCCGGGTGAGGAAACGCTCACTTACGAAGGCACTTTAGCAGGTGAAATTTTAACAGAATCACATGGTGCAGGCGGCTTCGGCTACGATCCTCTGTTTAAGACGCTTAAAGGAATTTACCTCGGTGAGATTACTTCTGATGAAAAAGGGAAAATCAGTCACAGAGGGAAAGCGCTGGAAAAACTAATGAATGATACTGAAGTATTCAGTAAGCTGAAAAAATAGGGGGATTCAAAGATGAAAGTTTTAGTTATCAGCGACAATCACAGTGAGAGAAACATTTTAACTGAAGTGTACGACACGGTAAAACCGGACGCGGCGATTCATCTCGGCGACAGCGAATTTCCGTATGATGATCCGGAAATGGAGAAATTTCTGCGCGTGACGGGCAATACGGACCGCGACAGCAACTATCCTGAAACGGGACTTCATGAAGAAACGGGCATGTTCTATACACACGGCCATCTGTTCGGCATCAAGTCAGACCGCAATACGCTTGCTGAAAAAGCGGCTGAAACAGGTGCGAAATATGCATTATACGGTCATTCACACGTCGCTAAAATCGAAAAGATCCAGGGCGTTTACGCGATAAACCCCGGCAGTATTACATCATCACGCAATGAATATCCGGAAAGTTATTTAGTAATCGATACGGATACGAAAATCGCATCTTATTACAACCGTAAGCACAAGCTGATGGATGAATTCAATCTCGGCAGCTGATTAAAAACAGGGGAGCTGTGCATCATGACTATCAAAATTGACGATACGCTGGAATTAAAACAGGTTCAGACTGACGAATATGAGGCGCTGTACAAGCTGGTTGACAGCAACAGAACACAGCTCCGCGAATGGCTGCCGTGGGTGGACTATATGTCGTCACCCGGGCAGTACGTGCCGATAATTAAAGACTGGATTGAAATGAACGATGCACATGAATCGAAGACACTCGGCGTGTATTACAACGGGGAACTCGCAGGTATGTGCGGTTTCAACAGAATTGTCGGACTCAGCAGAAGAGCGGAAATCGGCTACTGGCTGGCGGAGGCGTATACCGGTAAAGGAATAATGAACCGGGCGGTTACGGGACTGATTGATTACGGTTTTGATAAAATGGGACTGCACCGGATTGAAATTGTTGCGGGTGTGGAGAATAAAAAGAGCAGAAAAATTCCGGAACGGCTGAAATTTAAGCAGGAAGCTGTTATGAAAGATTATGAATTTTTATACGACCATTACCATGACTGCGCACTTTATCGTATGCTAAAACCGGAGTGGTTAACGTTAAATTAACATTTTATTAAAAAAACCGAAAAATGCATTGACTTTATATATGCATCCTGGTTATAATAACTATTGTGTTAATTAAGACGTGTCCTGGTAGCTCAGCTGGATAGAGCAATGCCCTTCTAAGGCATCGGTCGGGGGTTCGAATCCCTCCCAGGACGTTAATGTTTAATAAGCTCTTCTACTTTGAAAAAGGTGGGAGAGCTTATTTTTTTATGTGAATGTTAAAATTGTAAATATTCACCGCTGTTTATAATGGTGTATATTTTATGATTACAGGGATTTTCTTGCATAATAGAAATTACACAAAATGGATAGAAAAATTAGAAATAAAAATGAACCGGGAAAGTCAGGACGGCTGCTTACAAAATAAATTGCGCATGGCTTAGTAATCTGAGGTGTTTCATGACTAATAATGTAAATGTCCGATAATATCCCTAGTGTTGTATAATAAAATATATACATTATAAAAATTAGGAGGGGTCATGGTGAAAACTGCAAAGCTGTCAGATATACGTAAAAGAAATGCAGAACGAAGAGAGCGTGGTCTTCGAGCAGCCAGACGTGTTAATCCTGATTTTGTACCGGGTATGCGCACATTCGAAAAACCGCGTGAAAATCCTGATAAAGAGAAAATTCTAAAAGAGATGCGGAATCGAGAATTTAAATTAGAACATAAATGATGATAAAGGTAATCTAGGTAATAAAATAAATACTGAATATTTGAAAGCTCTCATGCCTCAACGGGTTTGAGAGCTTTTTATCGATAACAGGTAAAAAAATTTATTAAAATTCAGTAAATTCCAACATTTTTGTGAAAAGTTTAGTACGATAGGTAAGAATACACTTTTATGGAGGTCAAAAAATGAAGTATAAGAATCGTTTAATTGTACCGACACTCGTTTCGACGAGTCTGATTGCCTCAGCAATGGTGGCAAATGCAGAAGAAGTAGATCAGGATACACAGTATTCAAATCCGGAGACAGCAGAATACGCGACTAGTGAAGAAACGTCAGAAACAGAACTGGACATGGTTGAATCCGAGGAAGTATCGGGAGAGAGCAGTGAAGAAGCTTCAGATGAAACTGATGCAGAAACTGCTGAAGAAGAAGTTACAGAAGAGACTGAAACAGCGCAGGCTGAAGAAGTCGTTGAAAATGAATTAGATGAAAGTAATGTTGAAGAAGTCACTGAAGAACCGACGGAGCCTGTAGAGGAATCCGCAGAAGCTCCTGTTGAAGAAACTCAAACAGAGGAAGCTGCAGCAACAGAAACAGCAGAACCTGTTGAGGAAGTTACGGAAGAACCAGCCGTTACTGAAGTGGTTGAAGAACAGGCGGAAACACCGGTTGAAGAAATTGAAACAGAAGAAACTGCAGTAAAAGAGGAACCTGTTGAGGAAACACAAACAACAGAGGCAGTCGCTGAAGAGCCGGCTGGTGAAACAACAGAACAGGAAGTTGTCGAAGAGCCTGTTGAAGTTGAGGAAGCACCGGTTGAGCCTGAAGAAGCACCACAAGTGGAAACTGTTGAAGAAGAACCTGCAGTCGAAGAAGAAGTTGCAGAACCTGAAGTGCAATCAACAGGGGGTGAACAGGAATCAGAAGCTGTAGAAACAGAAACAACGGCAGTGGATACTGAAGAAGTCACTGAAGAGCCTGCTTCAACTGAAACAGAGTCAGCTCAGGAAGAACCAGCTGACGCAGAAGAACCTGAAGTAGAAGAAACTGAACCACAAGAAACCACACAAACTCAAGAATCAACTGAACAAGAACCTGCAGCTGAAACACAAACAGAATCACCTCAATCAGAAGAACCTGTTACATACAAATATAATTCTGATAATCTGGATGAGGAACTTGCTGATTTATCTGCTGAAGAACAGGCTGCTTTCTTAGAAGAGAATGCTGACAATATTGAAGCGGATGAAGAGTTGTTAACTGAGTTAACTCACTCACTTGCTGCAGAGAATGAAGAGATAAATGCTGATGAGATCTTTACTGCAAGCACGATGAGCACAATGTCGTTATCTCAGGCAATTACAGACGTTAATCAGTATATTGCTGATAATAATTTCGAAGTTGCAGACATTCAATATGATTATATTCAGGATCTGCCTAAATTGGCGTACGGCTCTGATTACGGCTGGGAGCCTGAAAATGGTGAAGTCGGTAAACCTTCAGGTGTCGTACTTCACGATGTTGGTAACGAGAACTCAACTATTTACGGTGAAATTGAATACATGACCCGTAACTGGGAGAATGCATTTGTTCACGCGTTCGTAGATGCGGATAACATCATTCAGGTAGCGGATACGGACTACCTTGCATACGGTGCGGGGCCTGTATCAAATGATATGCATATGCATGTTGAATTAATGCGTTACGATAATAAGCATGATTTTGCCAAATCAATTAATAACTACGCGGATTACATTGCGAACCTGTTATACAAATATAAACTGCCTGTAGTGAGTGCTGAAGAAACTGGCGAAGGGACGTTGTACTCTCACGTTGCAGTTTCAAACCACCTTGGCGGAACGGCTTCGCCTGACCCGTACGAATACTTTGCGCGTTACGATTATGAGTACAACGATGTAATCAGCCTAATCGGTCAGCGCTACAATGATATGTACAATAAGGTCACGACGCCGCAGATTTCAATGCCAATTAATGAGGGCGAGACGAATCTTGTTGCTGAGGTAAATGAAAATAACCTCGGTTTATATGAGAGTGTTACCGATGTCAGAACGAAAAATGCCGACAGTCTGCTGGGCCAACAGTTCCGCGTGGTGAGAACAGCGACTTACAACTACGATCAGTATTACCTGCTTGAAGACGAGAACGGCGTTGCACTCGGCTGGATGTATGCGGGTGACTTAACGACAGCGGAATATGTTCCGGAAGATACGGATAAGGAAACTGAAACGCCGCAGGAGCCTGAAGAAGATACGTCAGATGATAATGAACCAACGCCTGAACAGGATGAATCAGTAGATGATACTGAAGAACAGGAAGAAACACCTGAACAGGACACTGACGACGACACAGAAGAAGTTTCAGACGATGAAAACCTGGAGCAGGATGAACCTGCAGAACCTGAAACTCCGGAGGAACCGGCGGAATCTGACGCGGACGACACAGAAGAAACTGACAGTGATGATAACGATGAGTCAACAACACCTGAAGAGGATGACGACTCCGAAGATACTTCAACTGAAGCTGTAGACGCTGACGCTGATGACGACGCAGAGGAAAGCAGCGACAGTGAATCAGATGATGCTGACGACAACGCTGACGAACCTGAACAGGAAGCATCAGATGACAACAGCGAGGACACTGAAACTGAATCAGATGACAACGAAGAACCTGCAGAAGCGGACGTTGATACGGATGGAGAAGTTTCATCTTCTGTTGAAGATGCGGCGACAGGCATCCGCGTGGTAAGTGAGTCGGGTGAGCTTGATGGCAAGTCTTTAGCTGTGACGACATTGAATCCTTCAAATGCAATCGGTGCAGCGCATGATCTGTACGATATCCATGTGCTTGATGAGAACGGTTCATTGTACAACCTGCAGGGTGAGGTCACTGTGTACCTGCCGGCCAACGGCTACGTATCGAATGTTTACTATTTAGGAGACATCGGTGAGACGCTTGAAGCGGTGGACTTCAGAGTTGAAGACGGCTATGTCGTATTTAACGTAAACAGCTTCAGTCAGTATGCAGTCGTGTACGGCGTGCAGAACGAAGACAATACAACACTGCCTGTACTGACGGCTGACAGTGGCAACGGCAGTGACGGCGGTGATAGTTCGGCTGATAAAACAAACGAACATCAGAAGGTATACACTGAGCAGGATGTTGATACAGCTGAAACAGCAGAACAACCGGAATCATCAGCTTCAACAGAAACAGCTCCGGCAGCATCAAACGACAATGTTCAAAACACTGCTGATGAAGTAGAGGAGCAGGAAGTACTCCCTGATACGGGAACACCTGCACAAAATACAACAATCTTTGCTGCGATCTTAGCGGCACTTGGATTAGGCTTCCTGGTTAAAAGAAGAAAAACAACTGAAAAATAAGTGACAGCTCAGCTCTCATTCCTTAGCAGGGAATGGGGGCTTTTAATATTTCTCGGATTATATTACACCGGATGTAATATAATCGAACAGGCAGAAATCTAAATATTCTAAAAGATTGTAATTATCCACCCTTGAAAACGCCCTTATTTTTGTGTAAACTTCCATGAGTGAATAACTATTATGGAATTTGAAAGTTTAAATATTATAGTAGTTGAAAAGAACGATGGCGGATATTAATTAAAACGGCTTTAAGTGAGAGCTTTTCTAATTATTAAATATAGATAAATTTCAGCCTGCGAGGAGATTAATCATGAGTAAATTTGATGAACAGATTTTAGTTGTAAATCGCGAGACGTTATTCAACAGCGAGGAGAATGCGTTTAACGGTTTTATTTCCAAAGACGATAACCGCTACAAGGAGATTGTGAAATCATTCGGCGATTTCGAGGTGAAGCGCCGCGGTGATATGGAAGAGGATCCAGGCTTCAAGCAATTGATCAGCTACTGCATCATTACGAACGAAGACGAGACGCTTGTTTACAAACGCCTTGAAGGCGGCGGTGAGGCCCGTCTGCACGGCCTGTTATCAATCGGTGTCGGCGGTCATATGAATGACGTTGAAGATGAAGCGGATATCGACGGCAAGCTGCGTGTGAATGCTGCGCGTGAGCTTGAAGAGGAAGTGGGCCTGAAAGACGACGACGTTAAGAATATCGAAATCCACGGCCTGATTAACGACGACGGCAACGATGTCGGCAAAGTCCACATCGGTCTCGTGCTTAAAATCGATGTTGAAAAAGATAAAATTATTAACAACGAAGCGGACACGATTGCTCTTGAGTGGGTCAAGAACGATGTTCTTGAAACGATGTCTCCTTATGAATCGTGGAGCGAATTAATTATCCGGGATGCTTATGGACAGTAAAGTCACAACGCATCACCGTTTTATTAAGAAGTTCGAGCGTGATTTAAAAGCGCATTACGATGCAGGGGATAACGCGCGTTTTTTAAAAACGTTCAACAGATATACCGGACTCACAAAACCGTCCGAACATGCAGAAGAGCTGCTGTATGAAACGCTGCTTCGTGCAGGGCGTCCGGCAGAACTCGTCGATTACTCGCTCGAACAGATGAACAACGGCGACGGAGATTACGAAACGCATATGGTCTATATGTTGCAGGCACTGTCCGATATGGGCAACTACGAAGAAGTGCTCGAGTTCTCAGGTCATCTGCTCGATGAACCCATTCCGCAGGGGTTCCGCGTCGACATTTTAAGCTTAAGGCAGAATGCGGCGAACAAACTCCGCGGCATGTTTAAAGAACAGGAGCCGGCCATCGGTAAAGATGAGTTCGATAGAATGAATCTCTTTCAGCAGCTGGAATTCGTTCAGAAGATTACCGAGACGAACGATATTACGTATATGAACATGATATTGGAATCGTTTCTTGAAACTGAACGGAATGAATTGCAGACTGCGATGCTTTTATATTTGCGAAGCGTGCGCGCTAATGGTACGCTAACCATTGAGAAATGCGGCGTGGAGTTGACGGTCAGGCCGTCTGAACTCGACAATCTGGAACAGTATTTTATCGTTAAGGATGTACTGCCGAAAGTGACGGAGGAAGTTGAACAGTTCAACCCGTCATTTAAAGAAGCGGCTACAGAGCTCATTATGGGACACGCGATATATATGTATCCGGTGCAGCCCGGTTTTACTGCGGATGCGGTGATTAAGGCTTATGCTGAACGCATTGAAGAAATGCTCGGTATGCCCGCGTCATACGATGCGGATCCGGAAGTTAAACACTGGCTGAACGAAATCGAGCTTGATATTGCCCGTAACTCGCTGTAAATCAATCATTTGAATCAATATTTGTATGTGTTATAATATACAGGTTAATTGAAAAAACGACTTAATGGAGGAAAATGTATTATGTCTCAAACATGGGAAAAACAAGAAGGTAACGAAGGAATTTTAACAATCACAATTCCTGCTGAAGAATTAAACACTGCTTTAGATGAAGCATTTAAAAAAGTTTCCAAGGATATCAACATGCCTGGATTCAGAAAAGGTAAAGTACCCCGTCAAATGTTCGAAAAACGTTTCGGCGTAGAATCACTTTATCAGGATGCATTAGACATTCTTTTACCTGTACACTACTCAAAAGCTGTTGACGAAGCTGGTATTACGCCGGTAGCTCAGCCTGACGTGGATGTTGAACAAATCGAAAAAGGTAAAGATGTTATTCTTAAAGCAACTGTTACAGTTGAGCCTGAAGTTAAACTCGGCGAATACAAAAACCTTGAAGGTGAAGAAATCGACACAGAAGTGACTGACGAAGAAGTTGATCACCAGATCGATCACATCCTTACAGAGTACTCTGACTTAGTTGTTAAAGAAGAAGGCGCTGTAGAAGAAGGCGACGTTGCGACGATCGACTTCCACGGATTCGTTGACGGCGAAGCTTTCGAAGGCGGACACGCTCACGACTACGAAATCGAAGTAGGATCGAACTCATTCATCCCAGGTTTCGAAGAGCAGATGGTCGGCATGGCAATCGGCGAAGAGAAAGACGTTAACGTTACTTTCCCTGAAGAATACCACGCTGAGGAATTAGCTGGTAAAGAAGCAGTATTCCAGGTTAAAGTGAACGCACTTAAAGTTAAAGAAACACCTGAATTAACTGACGAGTTCGTTGCTGACCTTGAAGGCCGCGAAGCGAACACTGTAGACGAGCTTAAAGCTGAACTTACAGAGCAGGTTAAAGCACAGAAAGAAAACGACTACGAAGTAACGCTTAAAGAGAGCTTAGTTGCTAGAGCAGCTGACAACGCTGACATCGACGTTCCGGATGCAATGGTGGACACTGAAACTTCACGCATGCTTCAGGAATTCGAACAGAACTTATCACAGCAGGGCTTAAACCTTGAACTTTACACACAGCTGTCAGGTCAGGACGAAAACGCACTGCGTGAACAAATGAAAGAAGATGCGCTTAAACGTGTCCGCACGAACTTAACATTAAGACAAATCGCTGAAGAAGAAAACATCGAAGTGACTGACGAAGATGTAGACGCAGAAATCAACCGTCTGGCTGAACAGTTCGGCATGCCTGTTGAAGATGTGAAAAAAGCACTTGGCGATGCAACGATGATTAAAGAAGATGTTAAAATCCAAAAAGCTTTAAACGTACTGGTAGACAACCGTAAAAAAGCTGAGTAATCAATAAAGTGAACCTCATACATGAAAAGCTCTGCACGTTTGTGTAGAGCTTTTCATCAATATGCAGCTCAATTGATTTCAGGCACGGTTTCTAGTATATTTTATTGGAAGTAAATAATGAGGTGTATATAAATGTTTAAATTTAACGAAGACGATACTGATTTAACCTGCTCTTTCTGCGGTAAAGATCAGGAACAGGTCAAAAAACTTATTGCCGGCAGCGGTGTGTACATTTGTAACGAATGTATCGAGCTCTGCTATGAAATTATAGAAGAAGAACTTAAGATGGATCATACTGCAGTATTCGATTATATTCCGAAGCCTCAGGAAATCCTCGAATCGCTTGATGAGTATGTAATCGGACAGCTTAATGCGAAACGTGCATTAAGTGTAGCTGTTTACAACCACTACAAGCGCATTAACAACATCAATGAAGATGAAGTTGAAATCGCGAAGAGTAACATCGCGCTGATCGGACCGACAGGAAGCGGTAAAACACTGCTTGCGCAAACACTTGCACGCTCTCTGAACGTGCCGTTTGCAATCGCGGATGCGACGAGTCTGACAGAGGCAGGTTACGTGGGTGACGACGTGGAGAACATTCTGCTCCGTTTAATCCAGGCAGCGGACTTCGATGTTGAACGTGCCGAACAGGGCATCATTTACGTCGACGAAATCGATAAAATCGCACGTAAGAGCGAAAACACATCGATTACACGTGACGTATCAGGTGAAGGGGTGCAGCAGGCACTTCTTAAAATCCTTGAAGGAACAACAGCAAGCGTACCGCCGCAGGGCGGACGCAAGCACCCGAACCAGGAATCGATTCAGATTGATACGACGAACATTCTGTTTATTTTAGGCGGAGCGTTCGACGGCATGGAAGACATCATTAAACGCCGTTTAGGCGATAAAGTGATCGGTTTCGGCGGTGCGACAGAAGACTTCTCGGATAAAGACGCGCTGATGGCGAAAGTCCGTCCGGATGACCTTCAGAGCTACGGTCTGATTCCTGAATTCATCGGTCGTGTGCCAATTATCAGCTATCTGGAAGAGCTTGATGTTGACGCCCTGAAATCTATTTTAACGGAGCCGAAAAACGCGCTCGTTAAACAGTACACGAGAATGATGGAAATCGACGACGTTGAACTTGTGTTCGAAGAAGACGCACTCGATGCAATCAGTGAACTTGCAATCGAACGTAAAACAGGCGCCCGCGGACTGCGTTCTATTATTGAAGAACGCATGGTGGACATCATGTTCAAAGTGCCGTCAAACGATGACATTAAGAAAGTGGTCATTACACGCGAAACAATCGTCGACGAAAAAGATCCGCTGATTTACGATGCGGAAGGCAATGAAATTAACGAAGACAAGAAAAGTGCATAAAAAATAGAGGCTGTCATTGCGACAGCCTTTTTTAAAGGAAGTGACCAGAATGAAAATTAATCCAGGTAACGTGGATATTATTACATCTGCAGTAAAACCGGAGCATTATCCGGAAACAGGTTTAAAGGAAATCGCATTAAGCGGACGTTCAAACGTCGGAAAATCATCATTTATTAATGCAATGTGCGGCCGTAAAGGTGTGGCGCGTACGTCATCGAAACCAGGTAAAACAATTACGCTGAACTTTTACAACGCGGACAACAAGTTCGTCTTTGTCGACGTTCCGGGATACGGCTACGCCAAACAGTCGAAATCCGAACGCGAAAAGTGGGGCGCCATGATCGAGGGCTACCTGACAAAACGCGAAACACTGACATGTGTCGTGCAGCTTGTGGATCTGCGCCATCCGCCGACAGCAGACGATATTTCAATGTACGATTTCCTGAAATATTACGAAATGCCGGTTATTGTCGTGGCGACAAAAGCGGACAAGATTGCCCGCGGTAAAATACAAAAACATATCAGCGTCATTAAAAAAGAACTTGAAATGGAACCGGAAGACCAGATTTTCGCGTTTTCTTCACTGGACAAGCGTAATCTGCCTGAAATTATGACAGCTTTACAAAAGTTTGTGTAGAACGCTTGATATATCCCTAATTTATAATTAGTATAAATAGGGAATAGTTAAATTCGCATATTGTGAACGTTTATGTGCGGCTAAAGTTTTGAGGGGGCATTATAGTGCATATCATTGCATTAAGTCTAAATTATAAAAAAATCGGCGTGGAAGAACGCGAACAGGTCACATTCCAGGATGATGAAGTCGTAGAGGCGCTTCATAAATTACGCGAACAGAAAAGTATACTGGAAGCGACACTGTTATCGACATGTAACCGTACTGAGCTGTACGTCGTGAGTGATCAGGAACATACGGGTGCGTATTATTCGCGTAAGTTTCTTGCTGACTGGTTCGACGTGGAATACGAAAAAATTAAAGATATGACGGATATGAAAATTGCCGACGACGCGATTTCACATCTGTTTAAAGTGACTGCCGGTCTCGATTCAATGGTGCTCGGCGAAACGCAGATTCTCGGACAGATCAGAGACGCGTTTTTAACGGCACAGGAAGAACATACGACAGGGACGATCTTTAACAAGCTGTTTAAAGAGGCGATTACTGTCGCGAAACGCGGGCATAACGAAACGGATATTTCAAAAAACGCAGTATCTATTTCATATGCTGCGGTTGAACTCGCGAAACGTATATTTGCGAACGTTAAAAAGAGCAGAGTACTCGTTATCGGTGCAGGTGAAATGGCCGAAGAATCGCTGTTAAACTTAACATCAAACGGCATCGAAGATGTTGTCGTGTTAAACCGTTCAATTGAAAAGGCCGAAGCACTGGCAGAGCGTTTTAACGGACGTGCTGCAAACCTTCATGCACTCGAGTCCGAAATGAAAGAAGCTGACATTGTTATTTCAAGCACATCGTCACCGGACTATGTCATTAAAAAAGACATGATCGATGCGGTGAACAAAACGCGCGGCGGGTCTCCGCTAATCCTGATCGATATCGCGCTGCCGAGAGACATCGATCCTGCAATCGATACGGACGGCAATGTATATATGTACAACGTCGACGATCTGCAGGGGCTCGTTGACTCGAACCTCGCTTCACGCGAACAGGAAGCAGAGAAAATTATGGCGATGATCGACGGCACGACTGCGGAGTTTGAAGACTGGCTCCGGGTGCAGGGTGTCGTGCCTGTCATTCAGGCGATGCGCACGAACGCACTGAAAATTCACGACGAAACGTTTGACTCGCTGGAGCGTAAGCTGCCGGACATGTCCGAGCGTGAGCGTACGGTCATTTCAAAACATATGAAGAGTATTATTAACCAGATGCTGCGCGACCCGATTATCTTCACGAAAGAAATCGCAGGCGATAAAAAGCGCGATGAAAAACTCGAAGATATTATGAAGATGTTCCACATCGAAGAAGAAGTGGAAGCAGCAAAAGAAGTATCCAGTTCCAAAACTAGAGAGAAACTGCAGGCGCGTAAAGAACAGCTTAACCTTAATTAGCAGGGTGGATATCTTATGGATATGATGTTCCGCATTCAAGAAATTATATTACTTTTATATTTTATCAGCCTTTCTGCACTGTCATATGATTTGTTTTTAAGAAATCGACAAGTCAGAAAGGTTTCTCTGTATGTGCTCACACCGGCAGTAGTGCTGCACTTTTTGTCAGTCGTGCAGCTCGGTGTCCAGCTTGGCCGGATTCCGATTCTGACACTCGCTGAGAGCATATTCAGTCTGAGTTTCGTATTCATACTGCTCGGCATTATTCACTTTATGAAGACGAAGTCCGAGTTTATATTATTGTTTTACTTAATCATTACGATATTTTTAATGACCGTCTATACATTTTCTTCATTGAACTTCAGTTCAACAGCGCTGACGCTTGAAATAGTGAACGAGCTCTTAATCGTCCACGTGGGCAGTGCGCTCGCAGCGTATGTAACGTTCTTTATCGGCATGCTGAACGCGGTCATCTACCTCGTGCAGCGCCGGAATTTAAAACAGAAGAAGTTCAACAGAAGTTTCTTTTCGCTTTTCAGTATCGGCACCGCTGAAAAAGTTATGCTCAGGCTGACCTTTATCGGTGTGATTTTGATGAGTATAAGTATTATAATAGGAATCGTGTGGGGGCTTCAGATTATCGGTCCGAATGTCCTCTTTGATCCGAAAGTTATCGGCACAGTATGTGTCATTATTTTGTACAGTTTTATTCTGGCCGGTGTTAAATTAAAGCAGGAGACGACGAAGTTTGCCGTGTACAGCATCGCAATTTTTGTCCTCGTTATGCTGAATTATTTAATCCTGTCCGAAATATCGAATTTTCATTTTTGGTCACTTTAAGGAGAGTATAAATCATGAGAAAAATTATCGTAGGTTCACGGAGAAGCGGGCTTGCCTTAACACAGTCTAAACAGTTTATTAAGAAGCTTGAGGCACAGTTCCCGGAAGCGGAAATTGAAATAAAGGAAATCGTCACTAAAGGTGACCGCATCGTCGATGTACAGTTATCGAAAGTCGGCGGTAAGGGGCTTTTCGTGAAAGAAATCGAAGAAGCGCTCAGAAATAAGGAAATCGACATGGCGATTCACAGCTTAAAGGACGTTCCGAGCGAACTGCCTGAAGGGTTCACTATCGCATGTGTACCTGAACGTGAAGATATGCGCGATGCGTTTTTATCGAACAACAAAGTATTGTTTAAAGATCTCCCAAAAGGCAGCATCGTCGGCACGTCAAGCTTACGCCGCGGCGCACAGCTGTTATCGATGCGCGACGACATTACAGTAAACTGGGTTCGCGGTAACATCGACACGCGTATTAAGAAGATGGAATCCGGCGAATACGATGCAATTTTACTTGCAGCGGCCGGCCTGAAACGCATGGGCTGGAGCGACAATGTCGTGACTGAATACTTCGACCCCGAAGAGTTCATCCCGGCAATCGCACAGGGTGCCCTCGGTATCGAAGTGCGCGATGACGACCACGAATTAATCGAAATGCTGCAGACTGTCCATTCAACAGATGATGCGACATGTACGACAGCGGAACGCACATTCTTAAAACGTATGGACGGCAGCTGTCAGGTGCCGATCGGCGGTTATGCGACGCTTGAAGACGGAGAACTGTATTTAACAGGATTAATTATGTCAGAAGACGGCAACGAACGCTATGTCGTTAAAAAATCACACCCGGATCCGGTACAGCTTGGTAACCTCGTTGCAGACGAGATGGAAAAAATCGGTGCAAAAGATATTATCGACATGATTAACGAGAATAATGCCGGCAAGTAAACCGGTGGTTTACGTTACGCAGTCGACGTTCGGGCTGGGTGAGGATGAGGATTTAACACTCGTCCACGCACCGCTCATTACGACCGAAATACTGCCGTTTGATGAGAGTCTGCTCGAAGAGCATTATACGTGGCTCGTCATGACGAGCAAAAATACGGTGAAACATTTTCTGCCGTTTTTTGAGCGCGTGAAGACAGAGCACATTTCGAGCATCGGCGTGAAGACGACCGAGGCGCTGAATGCCCACGGCATCGATGTGGACTTTGAACCGTCGACGTATACGCAGGAAGGGTTTATCGAGGAGTGTACCATTCATCCCGGCGATAAAATACTCTATCCCGCAAGCAGTAAAAAGCGTCCGTTAATGCGCGACTATATGCGTAAGTGCGGAGGAGAAGTGACGGAAATCGAACTGTATTACCCGAAAGTTCACGAAGGCTCTATTCAGAAAATCCGTGAGAATCTGGATGACATCGATTATTTAACGCTGTCATCACCGTCAGCGGTCGACAGCTTAATGGGACACTTTACACCGGACGAGTTACAGAGTATTCATTTTATAGCGATCGGTCACGTGACCGAGTCGAGATTAAATCAATACGGACTGACGGCATCAAAGCCGGAGCATGAAACGCTCGGACACATGATTAATTTTATTAAGGAGAGTATGGAATAATGAATTTTGACAGACATCGCCGTTTAAGACAAAGCGGTTTTATGCGCGACATGGTGCGCGAAACGAAACTATCAAAAGATGATTTAATCTATCCGATTTTTGTCGTTGAAAAACCGGACGTAAAACAGGAAGTGTCATCGATGAAAGGTGTATACCAGATTTCATTAAACCTGCTTAAAGAAGAGCTGGATGAAGTCGTTGCACTCGGCATTAAAAGTGTTATTTTCTTCGGTATTCCGAATGACAAAGACGCTGAGGGCACAGGTGCCTACCACGATCACGGTATCGTGCAGGAAGCATGCCGCCTGTCGAAAGAACATTATCCAGAACTGCTCGTTATACTGGACACGTGCCTGTGTGAATACACAGACCACGGCCACTGCGGCTTAATTGACCCGGTCACAAAAGATGTCGACAACGATTCAACATTGCCGCTCTTAGTACAGACTGCAGTATCTCAGGCGAAAGCGGGCGCAGATATTATTGCGCCGAGCAACATGATGGACGGTTTCGTGACAGAAATCCGTCGGGGTCTGGATAGTGCAGGCTATGCACATATTCCAATTATGAGCTACGGCATTAAGTATGCGTCGAAGTTCTACGGTCCGTTCAGGGATGCAGCGGAATCGACACCGTCATTCGGAGACCGCCGCACGTATCAGATGGATCCGGCGAACCGTCTTGAAGCACTCCGCGAACTGGAAAGCGACACGCTTGAAGGTGCGGACATGATGATCGTTAAACCGGCGTTATCGTACCTCGATATTATCCGCGACGTGCGCAACAACTCGAACATGCCGATCGTCGCTTACAACGTGAGCGGTGAGTACGCAATGACACGCAACGCAATCGATCAGGGTCTTGTAGATGAAGAAGTGATTGCCGAGCAGATGATTTCAATGAAGCGCGCAGGCGCAGACATGATTATTACTTATTTCGCGAAAGATCTTGCGGAAAAAATTAATAAGGGAGAAATTTAACTATGTATAACAAGTCAAAAGAACTTTATGCTGACGCGGTTAAAGTCATGCCGGGCGGAGTCAACTCTCCGGCACGTGCGTTTAAATCAGTAGGGGACCATCCGTTATTTATCGACCACGCCAAAGGCGCGCGTTTATACGACGTGGACGGCAACTCGTACATCGACTATTCATTAAGTTTCGGTCCGTTAATTCTCGGCCACGCTGACGATGAAGTTGTAAAAAGCGTACAGGACGCTGCAGTTAAGGGCACATCATTCGGTGCACCGACAGAACTTGAAACTACGATGGCTGAACTTGTTATGGAACGCGTACCGTCAATCGAAATGGTGCGTATGGTTTCTTCAGGTACTGAAGCAACGCTTGCGGCACTCCGTCTCGCACGCGGTTACACAGGAAAGAGCAAAATTCTTAAATTTGAAGGATGCTACCACGGCCACAGTGACTCATTATTAATTAAAGCGGGTTCAGGTGTTGCGACACTTGGTCTTCCGGACTCTCCGGGCGTACCCGAAGGCACTGCGAAAAACACAATCACTGTCCCGTACAACGACGAAGAAAGTCTTAAAGAAGCATTCGATAAATTCGGCGACGACATCGCTGCAGTCATCATGGAACCCGTTGCAGGGAACATGGGTGTAGTGCCTCCCGTTGAAGGTTATCTGCAGTTCGTGCGCGACATTACAGAACAAAACGACACGCTGTTAATCTTCGATGAAGTGATGACAGGATTCCGCGTCGGCTACAACTGTGCACAGGGCCACTTCGGTATTAAGCCGGACTTAACGTGTCTCGGTAAAGTAATCGGCGGCGGACTGCCGGTCGGCGCTTACGGCGGTAAAAAAGAAATTATGGAACGCATCGCACCGGCAGGAGATATTTATCAGGCCGGAACGCTGTCAGGCAACCCGCTCGCGATGAGTGCAGGCCTTGCGACGTTAAGCCAGCTGTCACCTGAAAGCTACGAGTACTTCGGTAAACTCGCAGACATGCTTGAAGAAGGGCTGACAGAAGTATTCGAAAAACACGATACGCCGATCACGATTAACCGTGCAGGCTCAATGATCGGATTCTTCTTAACAGAAGGACCGGTAACGGATTTCGACAGTGCAAACACAAGTGACCTGGAGCTGTTCAGAGCAATGTACCAGGCATTACTGGCAGAAGGAGTCTACCTGCCGCCGTCACAATTTGAAGGCATGTTCCTGTCAACTAAACATACAGAAGACGATATCCAGACGACAATTAATGCGTTTGATAATGCATTAAGTAAAGTTACGGGTAAATAATTTAAATTTTGTACTTCATGAGTTATAGAATATGTGTATAATAGTGAGTGATAGTTTAAATGGGGGGTAGACATAATGAGTGATAATAAAAAACGTTCACGCGGAGTAAAAGTAGATGGCCAGCCTCGCTACATCGAAAGAAATCCGGAACCGAACTCTAAAGGCACTAAGCACATTTACTGGTTAATTCCTGTACTTGTTGTGTTCCTAATCGTTCCTTTACTTATTTTCCACTTAGGCAGCGGCGGCGGAAGCGACACTGCTGAAGAAGAAACTGCAACAGAAGAAACAGCAGATTCTGGAGAAGAATCAGGTGAAGAAGGCGGCGGCGAAGAAACAGCTTCAAGCGGCGACGTTGATGCTGAAGGTATCGCACGCGACAACTGTGCATCATGTCACGGTCAGGATTTCTCAGGAGCTATGGGTCCGGCTTTAGCAGGTACAAGTCTTGCTGAAGACGAGTTCACTTCAATCGTTCGTGACGGTCAGGGATCTATGCCTGCATTCAGTGCAGACCAGATTGCTGATGAAGAACTGACTGCTTTATACCAGTTCTTTACTGAATAATTTATAGTTGAGATAAAAAGACAAACTCGCATCGCATGAGTTTGTCTTTTTCTATATAACCAAGGGGATTGGGAGACGAATTATTATGAACAGAAAAAAAGACAGGGGAAGCACGTCCAGCCGCAATCTCGTCATTGCGATATTAATCGTCGGTGCATTTGTGTCGATATTAAACCAGACACTGCTCGTGACCGCAGTGCCGGTCATTATGGCGGATCTCGATATTCCGTTCAGTACAGCGCAGTGGCTGACGACCGGATTCTTTTTAGTGAACGGAATTATGATTCCGATATCCGCATTTTTAATCAATAAATTTACGACTCGGAAATTATACATGACCGCGATGATTCTGTTTGCAGCAGGGACCGTTGTCGCTGCACTGTCCACAGAATTTCCGGTGCTTTTAGCCGGGCGCATACTCCAGGCATCCGGTGCCGGTATTATGATGCCGCTGTCGCAGGTCATCTTAATGCAGATGTTCTCTGTTGAAAACCGCGGTAAAGCGATGGGACTGTTCGGCTTAATTATCGGGTTTGCACCGGCAATCGGGCCGACATTGTCAGGGTACATAGTGGAATTCTGGCCGTGGCGCACGCTGTTTATCATCATCGCACCGCTCGCCGGACTGAACATTTTATTCGCATATTTCTTTATGCGGAACGTCACCGAACAGACGAACCCGAAAGTCGATATATTATCCATTGTCATGTCGACACTCGGGTTCGGCGGACTGCTGTACGGATTTTCCGTTGCCGGTGTGACGGGGTGGGGAAGTATGGAAGTCATCCTGCCGATTGCTGCCGGTCTCGTTATCGTCGGATTTTTTGTGCGGAGACAATTTAAACTCGTGCAGCCGATATTGGAAATCCGGGTGCTCGGAAACCGTTACTTCCTGATGGCCACACTGATCGGAATCATCGTCTTCGTATCGATGGTCAGCGCGAACAACATCGTGCCTGTATTAATGCAGGACATGTTAGGATTTACCGCATTCCAGTCGGGACTCGCACTACTGCCCGGCGCGATTGTGATGGGCGTCATGTCGCTCGTCGCCGGCTGGTTGTTTGACAAATACGGCATCCGGATCCTTACATTTACCAGCCTGATACTGATTTTGATCACCTCCGTTCTGATGTCGTTTTTAAGCACAGAAACAACATTTACGTATATCGTTATCGTTTACACCGTGCGCTTTTTAGGCGTCGGACTGTCGATGATGGCACTCACCACGTATGCGATGAACGCGCTCGAAAATCATATGATAGCCCACGGCACATCGCTGAACAATACGATGCGCCAGATCGGCGGGTCGCTCTTCACCGCGCTGCTGATCACAATTATGACGGGGGTCGCGTTCAACATTTCCGGCGGTTCGCCGACACCATCCGACGAAATCACCGGCGTCAACGCAACCTTTATCGCGTCGTCCGTACTGGCTGTCGTCGGCCTCGTGTTCGCGCTGTTCCTGAAAGAACAGGAACGCGTAATCAGTGAAAAGCCCGACAATCAGTAAGATAAAAACCGGTGGCTGGATGAGGTTTGGAGCCCGGTTTGAGAGTTAGAGCTCAGTTTGTGTTTGCCCCGCTGTTATCCAGGAAATTTTGGATGGCAGCGGGGTTTGTTGTGAACGTGGGGCGGGTCGGGGTCGGATGACAACGGTGGTTTCCCGTTGTGAACCGACGCACCCCGAATGACAACGGCGGTTTCCCGTTGTGAACCGACCCATCCCGAATGACAACGGCGCGCCCCCGTTGTGAACCGACGCACCCCGAATGACAACGGCGCGCCCCCGTTGTGAACCGACCCATCCCGGATGACAACGGCGATTCCCCGTTGTGAACCGACCCATCCCGGATGACAACGGCGCGCCCCCGTTGTGAACCGACGCGCCCCGAATGACAACGGTGCGCCCCCGTTGTAAACCGACCCGTCCCGAATGACAACGGCGCGCCCCCGTTGTGAACCGCCACGCCCCGAATGACAACGGCGATTCCCCGTTGTGAACCGACCCATCCCGGATGACAACGGCGCGCCCCCGTTGTGAACCGACCCGTCCCGAATGACAACGGCGCGCCCCCGTTGTGAATCGACGCACCCCGAATGACAACGGCGCGCCCCCGTTGTAAACCGACCCGCCCCGAATGACAACGGCGGCCCCGGTTGTGAACAGGCAGAACCGACGCAACCGGCGCCCCCGGTTGTATATCACCACCACCAATTTTCTGAATAAAGTGTAAAATGCAACTTACTTTATATCATTACCAGAATAAGTTATTATTATAAATGACACTTGAATAGATAAGGTGATTTTATGAAAGTACTTCGTTTTCTGCTGCTCGTCGCTCTGGCCGCGTTAATTTCAAGCGGGCTGTCTGCAATTGGCATGATTCTGCCGTGGCTCTTTGGTGCGATGATTGCGACGATTCTCTACCTCAGACTGATTAAGCGTGAATTGTTTTTTCCGCGCTGGCTCGGTAATCTCGGTGTTGCCATTATGGCCATCGAAATCGGCTCCACTCTGACGCTCGACGCATTACTGGATATGCGGGCTGACTTATTTAACATTTTTCTTATGACCATTCTTGTTCTTATACTCAGTCTTATTCTCTCCCGGTTTTTTATATATTTAACCGGCAGCACACCGGAAACGGCAATTCTTGCTTCGGTACCGGGTGCATTATCCCAAATGCTGATTATGGCGGAGGAGGAGAAGCGCGCTGATATTTTACTCGTCACGCTGACACAGATGTCGCGCATTATTCTCATCGTCCTGATCGTGCCGTTCGTCGCGCGCATCTTCACGCCGCCGGCGGATATCACAGCCGAACCTGTCGCCGTCAATTATCTGTCGGCAATCTTCACACCGGAAATGCTGATTATTCCCATCGCCGCATTCGCACTTATATACATTCTTAACAAGATAAAATTCCCGGCGAGCTTAATGCTCGGTCCGATTATCGTGCTCATCATATGGAATTTAACGACGGGCATTGAATTTTCACTGGATCTCGTGTTTATTAACATCGCTCAGATTTTATTCGGTATAAGAATCGGGCTGCAGATTGCATCGTTAATGACGCAGCTGAACAGACGTCTGATTCTGGCAATTCTGTTTCAGAACCTGCTGCTCATTTTCGGGACGATGTTTATCGTGTTTATATTCCAGCTGTTTACAACGCATCAGTTTAACGACCTGTTTCTGAGTGCCGCACCGGGCGGGCTCGGCCAGATTATCGTTATCGCGATTGAGACCGGCGGTAATATTGCGATGATTTCGAGTTATCACATCTTCAGAATTTTCTTCATTATAATCGTCGTCGTGCCGATCGTCGGCTACTATTTAAAATATCTCAGCAGCATACGGAGAAAACAGGGCAGACAGTAGGCCACTTCAATCTTGACAGTTATTTAAAAGTCGCATAATATTAAGCTATATAAATAACAAGAGACGTAGAAGAGTAGCTGCGGGCAGGCGCAAAAGAGAGTAAACGGCTGGTGGAAGTTTACCGGTGCCTGCAGTGAAAGTAACTATGATAAGTTTTGTGTGAACGTTCGCGGAACACCGAAGTCAAACCCGGTCCGTATGAACAAGTAATCCAATACGTGCGGTGAGCGTTAATCACCAAGTTGAGATGCAGGCAGACAGTATGCCTGAATTTAGGTGGCACCGCGGAACTCCCGTCCTATTTATGGACTGGAGTTTTTTTGTTTTTAAAATTAAGAGGAGTGATCGATATGGAAATGCCGAAAAAGTATAATCCGGCTGAAGTTGAACAGGGTAAATACGACAAGTGGGTGGAACAGGGTTTATTTAAATCCGACGTAAACAGCGACAAAGAACCGTTTTCTATCGTTATTCCGCCGCCGAACGTGACGGGTAAACTGCACCTTGGCCACGCATGGGACACGACGCTGCAGGATATTATTACACGCATGAAGCGTATGCAGGGCTACGATGTACTGTACCTGCCGGGCATGGACCACGCGGGTATCGCAACGCAGGCGAAAGTGGATGCGCGTCTCCGCGAAGCGGGCATTAAAACTTCGGAACTTGGCCGCGAGAAGTTTTTAGAGCATGCGTGGAACTGGAAAGAGGAATACGCATCGCACATCCGCGAACAGTGGGCGAAGATGGGGCTCGGTCTCGATTACGATAAAGAGCGCTTTACACTGGACGAAGGCTTATCTAAAGCGGTTCGTAAAGTATTCGTTGATATGTACAACAAGAATTTAATTTACCGCGGTGAATATATTATTAACTGGGATCCGCAAACTCAGACTGCACTGAGCGACATCGAAGTAATTCATAAAGATATCGAAGGCAGCTTTTACCACGTGAAGTATCCGTTAACTGACGGTTCAGGGTTTTTAGAAATCGCAACGACGCGTCCTGAGACGATGCTCGGAGATACAGCGGTTGTTGTTCACCCGGATGACGAACGCTACCAGGACTTTATCGGCAAAACAGTAACACTACCGATCGTCGGCCGCGAACTGCCGATCATCGCAGATTCATACGTTGAGAAAGATTTCGGTTCAGGTGCGATGAAAGTCACGCCGGCACACGACCCGAACGACTTTGAAATTGGTAACCGTCACGACCTTGAGCGCATTAACGTGATGCACCCGGACGGCACGATTAACGAGCTCGGCGGACAGTACGAAGGCATGGACCGTTTCGACTGCCGCAAACAGCTGGTTAAAGACCTTGAAGCACAAGGGTTTATGATTAAAATCGAATCTCACGTGCACTCTGTCGGCCACTCCGAGCGTTCAAACGCAATTGTTGAGCCGTACTTATCGACACAGTGGTTCGTGAGCATGAAGCCGCTCGCTGAGAAGAGTCTGGAAAATCAGAACACAGATAACCGTATCGATTTCGTGCCGAACCGTTTTGAACACACGTTCAACGGCTGGATGGAAAACATCCGCGACTGGGTCATTTCACGCCAGCTATGGTGGGGACACCAGATTCCGGCATGGTATCGCAATGAAACAGGCGAACTGTACGTAGGCGAAGAAGCACCTGCAGACATTGAAAACTGGACGCAGGACGAAGATGTGCTGGACACATGGTTCTCAAGTGCATTATGGCCGTTTTCGACGATGGGCTGGCCGGACGAAACGCCGGACCTTGCCAAGTACTTCCCGACGAATGTCCTGGTTACAGGTTACGACATTATCTTCTTCTGGGTCGCGCGTATGATCTTCTCATCTTTAGAGCAGACAGGCGAGAAACCATTTGATGATGTGTTATTACATGGTCTTGTACGCGATGAGCAGAACCGCAAGATGTCGAAATCTCTCGGCAACGGCGTAGACCCGATGGATGTTATTGATAAATACGGTGCGGATGCACTGCGTTACTTCCTGTCTACAGGTTCAACGCCGGGTCAGGATCTCCGCTACAGTGATGAAAAAGTAGAGAGCGTATGGAACTTTATTAACAAAATCTGGAACGCTTCACGTTTCGCATTAATGAACATCGGTGAAGACTTTACGCTGGAAGATATCGATTTAACAGGCGATAAATCACTCGCTGACAAGTGGATTTTGACACGTTTAAACGAGACAATCGCAGATGTAACCCGTCTGTCGGAAGACTACGAGTTCGGTGAAGTCGGCCGCGCTTTATACAACTTTATCTGGGATGATTTCTGTGACTGGTATATCGAAATGGCGAAAGTGCCGATGACTCACGGTACAGATGAAGAGAAACAGATGACACGTTCGGTGCTGCTTTATACGCTGGATAAGATTCTGAAGATGCTTCACCCGTTTATGCCGTTTGTGACGGATGAAATTTACCAGACAATCAATAAAGAAACATCAATCGTTGTCAGCGAATGGCCGGTCGTAGATGAGTCACTTAACTTTGACGACGCTTCAGCTGAAATGGAGCTCTTAGTAAATATTATTAAATCGGTGAGAACGACGCGTAATGAAGTCAATACGCCGTTATCCAAACCAATCGATATTAAACTTGAAGTCAAAGATGACAACCGCCGTGCTGCAGTAGAGCGCAACAAGCATTATATCGAGCGCTTTACGAATCCAGAAAACTTAACGATTGCTGCATCAATCGATAAAGGTGACGACGATAAGACAGATGTCGTTAAAGGGGCAACAGTCGTACTGCCGCTTGCAGGATTAATTAATAAAGAAGAAGAAATCGCGCGTCTTGAAAAAGAACTGGAACGTCTAAATGGCGAACTTAAACGTGTATCAGGAAAACTTAACAATGAGAAATTTGTGAGCAACGCTCCGGAAAAAATCGTTGAAGAAGAACGTAAAAAACAAGCGGGCTACCAGACGCAGTATGAAGAAGTTGAGACGCGCCTGAAAAGCATGAGAGGTGTGGAATAGCCGATGAATTATCAGGAGAGCCTGCAGTGGATACACGAACGGACGAAATTTGGTATTAAACCCGGTGTAAAACGCATGGAATGGATGTTAGAGAAACTCGACCATCCGGAGAAAAAAATAACAGGGGTGCATATTGTCGGCACGAACGGTAAAGGCTCAACGTTATCGTATATGCGGAATGCACTGAATGAGAACGGCTATACAGTGGGGACGTTTACGTCCCCGTATATTGAAGTGTTCAACGAGCGTATCTCGGTGAACGGCACGCCGATTCCCGATGAGGATATCGCGATGCTTGCGAACATCGTGCGCCCGGTGAGCGAGCGCCTCGTTGAGGAGACCGATTTAGGCAACTCGACGGAATTTGAAATCATTACGACGATGATGTTCGTGTACTTCGGCAATGTAAACCCGGTGGATTATGTGCTGGTTGAAGCGGGTCTCGGTGCCACGCATGACTCGACGAATGTCTTCAGACCGGTGATGACTTTACTGACAAGTATCGGTATGGACCATATCGATATTCTCGGTGATACGCTGCTCGATATTACGAAAGATAAATCGGGTGTAATCAAAGAAGGGATTCCGCTAGTCTTTAACGTAAAAGACGATACGTGCCGCGACTATATCTATAAGGTGCTTGATGAGAAAAATGCGAAAGGCATTGAACTTGAACGCGATGTGATTTTAGTCACTGACGGTGAGGAATTCAGCTTTAAATACGGCAAATATGACTTTGACGATATTCGCCTTGAAATGCTCGGCCGCCACCAGCAGGAGAATGCATCAATCGCAATCGCAGCACTCCTTGAAATGATGGAACGCGACCTCGTTAAGCTTGACGTGAACAAAATGATCCAGGGCGTTGAAAAAACCTTCTGGACCGGACGTATTGAACGAATCAGCGAAGATCCGATTATCATATTGGACGGAGCGCATAACAATGAAGCGGTGGATGCGCTTGTGGATACGATGCGTGAAAATTATCCGGATAAAAAGATCACAGTGCTGTTCTCTGCAGTAAAAGGCAAGCCGCTGGACACGATGGTGTATAAAATCGGCATGCTGGCGGACACCTTCAATGTGACGGAATTCGACTTCTTTAAAGCAGAAGACGGGGAAGTGCTGTTTAATTCAATAGATCATCCGAATAAGCATTTTGTCAAAGATTATGTGGACTATGTGAAGCACTTCGATGGAGAGCTGCTGCTTGTTACAGGCAGTCTGTACTTCATCAGCGAAGTGAAACAGGGTTTAAGAGATAAATAGATTAGTATTGAAGCAGCAGGGGAGAAATCCTCTGCTGCTATTTTGCGTTCATTGGGACGAATACATCTCATTGGCTCAATGAGACGGGGACATTGAGACGATAAAGAACTATTAACCCAATGAGAACCGCACAATGAGACGAATAATACTAATCATCCCATTGAGAGATTAACGATGGAACGAATAACTGTATTCGTCCCAATGAAGTTTCGATAGAGAGTTGAAAACTGCCGCGCTCCGCCTGGCTGCCTCCCCAAAGGACGTAAGATTAAAATTTTATGTCCTTTGGGGAGGTTTATGTATACATGAGACACCGTTGCAGTAAATAAGCAATCATAATCTTCCAAAATACACAAAAAAAGAGAGCACTCAATGTGCCCTCCCAAAAAAATAAATAAAAATTATAAACCAGTACCATCTTTTTTGCTGTCTTCAAGACCTTTTAATGAGTCTCTCATTTCGCGTAAAAGAACAAGCTGCTCGTCTTCTGCTTCTTCTTCAACAAATTTGTTTCTCGTTAACTTGTTAACGACTTTAACGAAGACGAATACTGCTGCACCGATAATGATAAAGTCGATAATTGCCTGAATGAACACACCGTAAGTAATACCCATGTATACCCAGTCTGATGCGAAATCAGTATCGCCGAAAATTAAAGCGATCAAAGGCATAATGATGTTTTCAACAAGCGCCTGAACGATTTTACCAAACGCTGCACCAATAACTACTGCAACTGCAAGGTCGAGAACATTGCCGCGAAGCATAAAGTCTTTAAATTCCTGCCACATAAATATGACCTCCTGTGTTTTAGTTAGTAACATTTTATAATAATACATGAAAAAAACACAAGCACAAGTATCAATTTACATATAAATGATATTTAAACATTTTTTCTGTGAGCATATCTCTCATAATCTTTAGTTATGAATGTTATACTTTAAGATAAGTAAAGGTTAATCTAAGTGTAAGGTTTTCATATCACAAGTTTTCGTGAAAGCATTTACTTTACGTCAGGAGTAAGTATACAATTAAGATGACTAAATTTAGAGGGGGCTTTTAATGATGTCAAAGAACGTTAAAGACAATTCACGTCAGACATTATCAGTGAATGGTAAAGATTATACTTATTACAGCCTGCAATCATTAGCAGATTCAGGTATGAGCAAGTCTGAAAACTTGCCGTATTCAATCCGTGTATTACTGGAATCGGTTTTAAGACAGTATGACGGCAGTGTTATCGATGATAAACACATTGAAGCATTGGCTAACTGGGATAAAGGGGACATTAAAGGGAAAGAAGTTCCATTTAAACCTTCCCGCGTTATTCTGCAGGATTTCACAGGGGTACCTGCAGTAGTTGACCTTGCATCACTTCGTACAGCAATGGACGCAGTGGGCGGAGACGTTCAGAAGATCAACCCTGAAGTGCCGGTTGACTTAGTTATTGACCACTCTGTACAGGTTGATGAGTACGGCAGCATGAATGCACTTCAAAAGAACATGGATTTAGAGTTCGAGCGTAACATGGAGCGTTATGAGTTCCTTCGCTGGGCGACTAAAGCGTTCGATAACTACCAGGCTGTACCGCCTGCGACAGGTATCGTTCACCAGGTTAACCTTGAGTACTTAGCTAACGTCGTTCATGAAAGAGAAGAAAACGGCGAGCCGGTTCTTTTCCCTGACACATTAGTAGGTACTGACTCTCATACGACGATGATCAACGGTCTCGGCGTTCTTGGATGGGGTGTCGGCGGTATCGAAGCTGAAGCAAGTATGCTTGGACAGCCTTCATACTTCCCGGTTCCTGAAGTTATCGGTGTGAAGATGATCAATGCATTACCTGAAGGTACAACTGCAACTGACCTTGCTCTAAGAGTCACTGAAGAGCTTCGTAAAAAAGGTGTTGTCGGTAAATTTGTTGAGTTCTTCGGACAAGGGGTAACAGAATTACCGCTTGCTGACCGCGCAACAATCGCAAACATGGCGCCTGAATACGGTGCAACTTGCGGTTTCTTCGCAGTTGATGAAGAAACACTTGATTACTTAACACTTACAGGCCGCGACCCTGAGCACGTTGAAGTGGTTCGTGAATACCTGAAAGCAAATAATTTATTCTTCGACGCGGCAGTAGAACCGACTTACACTGACGTTGTAGAACTTGATCTGTCTACAGTTGAATCATCTCTTGCAGGTCCTAAGCGTCCGCAGGATTTAATCAACCTTTCAGACATGAAAGAAGAATACAAAAAATCAGTGACAGCTCCGAGCGGCAACCACGGCCACGGCTTGACTGAAGAAGAATTCGATAAAACCGGTACTGTGAAGTACAACGACGGCGAAGAGCAGGAACTGAAAACTGGTGACCTTGTAATCGCTGCAATCACTTCATGTACAAACACATCCAACCCGTACGTTATGCTGGGTGCAGGTTTAATCGCGAAAAAAGCAGTTGAAAAAGGACTGACAGTGCCGAAGTACGTTAAGACGTCATTAGCACCGGGCTCTAAAGTGGTTACAGGCTACCTTGAAGATGCAGGTCTTCAGCCGTACCTTGACCAGCTTGGATTCAACTTAGTTGGTTACGGCTGTACAACATGTATCGGTAACTCAGGACCGCTACGTCCTGAAGTAACGAAAACAATCGTTGATAACGACATGCTAGTATCATCTGTATTATCAGGTAACCGTAACTTCGAAGGACGTATCCACCCGTTAGTTAAAGCGAACTACTTAGCTTCGCCTCAGCTTGTTGTGGCATACGCACTTGCAGGTACTGTTGATATCGATCTTCGTACTGAGCCGTTAGGTAAGGACAAAGACGGCAACGACGTTTACATGAAAGACATCTGGCCTTCAATTAAAGAGGTTAGAGACACTGTAATGTCTACAGTGACACCTGAACTATTCAGAAAAGAATACGAAACAGTATTCGATTCAAACGAAACATGGAACAACATTGACGTGACTGATGCGCCGTTATACGACTTCGGTGACGAATCAACATATATCCAAAACCCGTCATTCTTCCAGAACCTATCTAAAGAAGCAGGTACAATCGAGCCGTTAAACGGTCTCAGAGTACTTGGTAAATTTGGAGATTCTGTAACGACTGACCACATTTCACCGGCAGGTGCGATCGGTAAAGATACGCCGGCAGGTAAATGGTTAATCGAACAGGGTGTGTCACCGCGTGACTTTAACTCTTACGGTTCGCGCCGCGGTAACCACGAAGTCATGGTTCGCGGAACGTTCGCAAACATCCGTATCCGTAACCAGATTGCTCCGGGTACAGAGGGCGGATACACAACTTACTGGCCGACAGGTGAAGTAACGAGCATTTACGATGCATCGATGAAATACCAGGAAGAAGGCACAGGCCTGATGGTCATTGCCGGAGACGACTACGGTATGGGATCAAGCCGTGACTGGGCAGCTAAAGGTACGAACCTGTTAGGTGTTAAAGCAGTACTTGCAGCAAGCTACGAGCGTATCCACCGTTCAAACCTGGTAATGATGGGTGTGCTGCCGTTACAGTTTGTTAACGGCGAAAACGCTGAAGACCACGGTCTTGACGGTTCTGAAAGCTTCGACATTCAGATCGATGAAAGTGTTACAGCTGGAGAAATTATCGATGTCGTTGCAACGAAAAAAAACGGCGACAAAGTTAATCTGAAAGCTAAAGTTCGTTTCGACTCAGACGTTGAAGCAGACTACTACAGACACGGCGGTATTTTACAGCTTGTACTTCGTAAGAAGATTGCATCAGCTTAATACAGCGGTATACAACAAATCCATCAAAGCAGCGCTTTGATGGATTTGTTCTTTAAGCGGGCGGGGGATAAGCGATGAGCGCCGCCAATACACAATAAAAACAGGCAACAAAAAAACGGCCTGAAAGTCCGTACAGACTTCAGGCCGTTCTCTTATTTGTCATTTACATGAACGTAATTTTAGGTTCAGTGCCTTCCTTAATGCGTTTCATATTGGAAATATGTTTTACAATGACGATAATTCCAAGTATAATTCCAAAGCCGATCATAAACGGATCGCTGGTAAACATTACACTGATCAACAGGGCAATTGCTGCAAAAACACTGCCGAGTGAGACGTACTTCGATACTTTTAAAGTAATCAGAAACGTGGTAACGAGTATCAGGAAGATAATCGGATTTGCTGCGAGTATCGCACCGCCGCCTGTTGCGACTGCTTTGCCGCCTTTGAATTTTAAAAATATCGAATAGACGTGTCCGATTGCTGCGACAACACCGAAGATAATGACCGGGAAGTCGATATCAGTACTGACAAGCATAGCGACCCATACAGGGATTGCACCTTTCATCATGTCGAGGATGAGTACAACAATACCCGCTTTTTTGCCGAGTATTCTGAATGTGTTTGTCGTGCCGACGTTTCCGCTGCCGTGTTCGCGTAAATCAATTTTATAAAATGATTTACTGATCAAAAGGCTGAATGGAATAGAACCGAAAAGGTAGCTGAATATTAATAATAAAATAACTGTATACACTAAATAATCCCCTTTTGCTATCAGGTACTAATAGTTTACCATAAAATATTATTTTCGCACATAAAATTATAAAGTGGTTCATAACATTATTATGTAAACTTACTGGAATGTGTTGCAAAAATGCACGTTTTATATAAAAATAGATAAGTAGATTAATTTAACGAACATACGTTTGTATTGTTTGTAGGAGGATACAGACTTGGCTAAAAAAACTGGATATACTGATGAGTCCATTCAAATATTAGAAGGCCTGGATGCGGTCAGGAAGCGTCCGGGAATGTATATCGGTTCTACAGATACGAGAGGTCTGCATCATCTCGTATATGAAATTACCGACAATGCGGTCGATGAGATTATTAACGGCCACGGCAACGAAATCAATATAACGATTAATACAGATGAAAGTATTACGATCCGCGATAACGGACGCGGTCTGCCGACAGGGATGCACCCGTCAGGCCGCCCGACGCCTGAAGTCATCTTTACCGTACTGCACGCCGGCGGCAAGTTCGACTCGGATAACTACAAATCCGCAGGGGGACTGCACGGTGTCGGTTCATCTGTCGTTAACGCATTAAGTGAATCATTGAAATTACGCGTCTATCGGGACGGTAAAATTCACGAGATATCATTTAAAGACGGCGGCAAGCCGGATTCAAAAATGAAGGCAGTCGGCAAAACGAAAGAGACGGGCACTGAAGTAACATTTAAAGCAGATCCCGAAATCTTTAAACAGACGATTGCATTTAACTTTGAAACAATCGCTGAACGCATGCGCGAGTCTGCTTTTTTAACTAAAGGATTAAAGATTACGATTAATGATAAGCGTACCGATGAAGAGGAAATATTCCAGTTCGACGACGGACTGAAGTCATTCATCGAGTTTTTAAATGAAGGCAAGGACGATATCGGCAATATCGTGATGTTCGAAGGGACATATAATGAAATGATTGCCGAAGTGGCGTTCCAGTTTAACGATCAGTACTCGGAAACGATTATTTCATTCGTAAACAACGTCCGCACGAAAGACGGCGGGACGCACGAAGTCGGCTTTAAAACCGGATTTACACGTGCATTTAATGAGTACGCACGTAAAATCGGGGAACTGAAAGCTAAAGATAAAAACTTGGAGGGCAGTGACATCCGTGAAGGACTGACTGCGGTGATTTCCGTTAAGCTCCCCGAACACCTGCTCCAGTTTGAAGGACAGACGAAAGGGAAGCTCGGCACGAGTGAAGCCCGTGCATTAATGGAACAGCTGATCACTGAACAGCTGCCGTATTATTTAGAAGAAAACGGTGCGTTATCCACGCAGCTCGTTAAAAAAGCAATTAAAGCACGCCAGGTGCGTGAAGCGGCACGTAAAGCACGTGAAGAAGCGCGGAGCGGCAAAAAGAACAAATCGAGAGATACGCTCCTGTCCGGTAAATTGACACCGGCACAGAGTAAAAACGCGAAGAAAAACGAACTGTTCTTAGTAGAGGGGGACTCTGCCGGCGGTTCGGCGAAACAGGGACGCGACAGACGCTTCCAGGCGATACTGCCGCTGCGCGGTAAAGTTATCAATACGGAAAAAGCGAAGTTCGAAGATATTTTTAAAAACGAAGAAATCAATACGATCATTCATACGATCGGTGCCGGTGTCGGTACGGACTTTAAAGTGGATGATACGAACTACGACAAAATTATTATTATGACCGATGCGGATACGGACGGTGCGCACATTCAGGTGCTCTTATTGACGTTCTTCTTTAACTATATGCGCCCGCTGTTTGAAGCAGGCAAGATTTACATTGCACTGCCGCCGCTGTTTAAGCTCGAGAAAAAAGGCAAAAAGAAAGAAGTCAGATACGTCTGGACTGAAGACGAGCTCGTTGAAGCACAGGAAGAAATGGGCAATGCGGAACTGCAGCGCTACAAAGGTCTCGGTGAGATGATGGCCGAACAGCTGTGGGAGACGACGATGGACCCCGAGTCGCGTACGTTAATCCAGGTCCGTATCGAAGACGAAGCATTATCGCTGAAACGTGTTACTACGCTGATGGGTGACAACGTTGAAATCAGACGTAAATGGATCGATTCAAACGTGTCATTTACGCTTGAGGAAGGCAACAGCATTCTTGATAATCAGGATGTAGAAAAATTAGCAGAGAGTGATGAAGATTATGGCCGAGCATAACCCCTTGCAGCAATTAAAATTAGAAGATGTAATCGGAGACCGCTTTGGGAGATACAGTAAGTACGTCATTCAGGACCGTGCAATACCGGACGTCCGTGACGGACTGAAGCCCGTACAGCGCCGTATTTTATATGCGATGTACAAAGAGGGCAATACGTTCGATAAAAACTACCGTAAAAGTGCGAAAACAGTCGGTAACGTGATCGGCAACTATCACCCTCACGGTGAGAGCAGTATATACGATGCGATGGTCCGTCTGGGCCAGGACTGGAAAATGCGTGAAGAGCTTATTTTAATTCACGGTAACAAAGGTAGTGTCGACGGCGACCCGGCAGCGGCAATGCGTTATACGGAAGCAAAACTTGCTGAAATTTCAAATGAGCTGTTAAGAGATCTAAACAAAAATACAGTGCCGTTTATCGATAACTTTGATGATACGGAGAAAGAGCCGTCTGTACTGCCGGCGAAGTATCCGAACCTGCTTGTGAACGGTGCCACAGGTATTTCAGCGGGTTATGCGACGGACATTCCGCCGCATAACTTAGGTGAAGTGATCGATGCGACATTAAAAGTCATCGACAAGCCGTCGGTATCCATCGACGAGCTGCTTGAGATCGTTAAAGGCCCGGATTTCCCGACAGGGGCAATTATCCAGGGTAAAAACGAGCTGAAAAAAGCGTATACGACAGGCAAGGGCCGCGTCGTAGTCCGCAGTCTGGTGACGAAAGAAGAAACGCGCGGCAACAAAGTGAATATCGTCATTACTGAAATTCCATACGAAGTCAACAAAGCGAACATGGTTAAGAAGATGGATGAAATCCGTGCAGACCGTCAGGTGGACGGCATTATCGAAGTCCGTGATGAAACGGACCGCGAAGGGATGCGCATCGTCATAGAGGCGCGTAAAGACGCGAATATCGATGCGATTATTAACTACCTGTACAAGAAGACGGACCTTCAGGTATCGTACAACTTCAACATGGTGGCAATCAGCGACCGTGCACCGAAGCAGATGGGCTTAAAGGACATTCTGGAAGCGTATATTAAACACCAGAAAATCGTCGTGACGAATCGTTCGAAATACGACCTTGAACATGCCGAAAAACGCATGCATATTATCGAAGGTCTGATTAAGGCATTATCAATTCTCGATGAAGTGATCCGTACGATCAGGGAATCTGAAAACAAACGGAACGCCAAGGAAAATCTCGTTGAACGATACGACTTTACAGAGCGTCAGGCTGAAGCGATTGTTATGCTCCAGCTGTATCGTTTAACGAATACGGATATTGCAGAGCTTGAAACAGAACAGAGCGAACTGGAATTCCAGATCAATCAGCTGACAGAAATATTAAACGACGAAAAAAAACTTAAAAAAATAATTAAATCCGAACTCAGAGACATTAAGAAAAGATATGCTTCGGAACGCTTAACGTCTGTAGAAGAAAAAATCGAAACGATTGAAATTTCCAAAGAACAGTTAATTGCCAAAGAAGATACGGTCGTATCTCTGACTAAAGAAGGTTACGTTAAACGTACGAGTCTCCGCAGCTACAATGCATCGAAACCTGAAGAACTGGGTATGCGTGAAGGAGACAGGATACTGTTTACAAGTATGTCGAATACATTGGAACAGCTGCTCGTGTTTACGAACTACGGCAACTATATGATTATTCCGGTTCACGGACTCCAGGATACTAAATGGAAAGATATGGGGCAGCATCTGTCGTCCCGTTTCAATTTAAAACATGGAGAAGAACCGATTTTTGCAAGGACAATATCTAAATTTGATGAAAATATCAGTGTCGTGATGGCATCTAAACGCGGCCAGGTGAAACAGACACTGTTAAGTGAATTTGAAGCCACGCGTATTTCACGTCCGATTGTCAATATGAAGCTTAAAAAAGATGATGAAGTCATCGGCATCTCAATGACTGAACTTGGAAAAGAATCATTATTGTTTGTTACAGAGAAAGGCTTAACATTGAAATATCCGCTTGCTGAAGTATCAGCAACAGGCTTAAAATCGCAAGGCGTTAAAGCAATGAACGTTAAAGCGGATGATAATCTTGTGTTCGGTGAACTGATTCCTGAAGAAGGCAACTTAGTAACAGTATCGAGCAGAGGCGCGGTCAAACGTACAAGTCTGGATACGTTTGATGCAGGTGCCAGAGCACAAGTCGGTTCAATGCTGTATAAGGATATTAAATCAAAACCGCACAGAGTGGTTGCAGCATCAGTTACAGATGCAGGCAAAGATCAGACAATCGAATTAATCTCAGAAACAAACGTTCACACACTGCGTGCCAATGAAGTACGTCTCAGCGGGAAGTATTCGAACGGCTCGTTTGTCGTTGAAGAAGACGCTTTCGGCATCGTTGCACATGCACACTTCAGCGCGTTATAAATATAAAGAAATGCAGGATGGGTGAATCTAGATGGAACAAGCATTTAATATGTTTGAACAGGCGGTAAACTTCGCCAATGACTTACTGTGGCAGGAAATATTAATCGGGCTGTTAATTATTGCTGGATTATATTTCTCTGTCACTTCGAAATTCGTTCAATTCCGGTGGCTGAAAATCATGTTTTCTTCTCTCGGGGAAAAACGGGCGAAAATGCCGGATGGTTCGAAAGGAATTTCATCTTTTCAGGCGTTTACAATCAGTGCCGCCCAGCGTATCGGTACTGCGAATATCGCCGGAGTCGCAACAGCAATTGTTGTCGGCGGGCCCGGTGCGGTATTCTGGATGTGGGTTGTTGCACTCTTGGGTGCAGGCACCGCATTCTTTGAAGCAACATTGGCGCAGGTGTATAAAGTACGCGATAAGGAATCGGGCTTCCGCGGAGGACCCGCTTACTATATGACTAAAGGTTTAAACCAAAAAGGTATCGGTTATATATTTGCGGTACTGATGACAATTACTTTTGGTATTGTCTTTGTAATGCTGCAGTCGAATACAATTGCCAATGCCTATGATGAAGCATTTGGTGTCAATACGGCAGTCAGCGGAATTGTTGTCGCTATAGTCGTGGCAATAGTCATATTCGGCGGTGCGAAATCAATCGCTAATGTCGCAACAGCAATTGTTCCGGTTATGGCGGCATTGTACTTAATATTGGTTACAGTAATACTTGTAATGAACTACGACATGATTTTTCCGATGCTGCAGAAGATTGTAGTCAATGCATTCGGTATTGAAGAAGTCTTCGGCGGAGCAGTAGGTGCTGCGATTATTAACGGTTTTCAGCGTGGATTACTATCAAACGAAGCGGGTATGGGATCAGCGCCAAACGCTGCGGCATCAGCTGCAGTCCGTCACCCGGTTCAGCAAGGACTGATTCAGTCGCTTGGTGTATACTTTGATACGACTATCGTCTGTACAGCAACGGCGATTGTGATACTGATGTATACAGACTTAAGCTTCGGTGCGGATGCGCCGCAGGGCATTGCAGTCACCCAGGCAGCTATGGATCAGCAGTTCTTCGGCTTCGGCGGAACGATTATTGCAGTCTTTATATTGCTGTTTGCCTTTTCAACAATACTCGGCAACTATTTCTATGCCCAGAGTAACTTAAGTTTTATCGTGGATAACAAAACAGTCACCTTTGTCTTCAGAGCAATTGTCGTTATTATGACAGCAGTCGGCGCGGTACTTGGCGTACAGCTGGTATGGACACTGGCCGATCTGTTTATGGCTTTCCTGGCCATCATTAACTTAATGATGGTTGTGGCACTCAGTCCACTTGTATTTGAACTGATGCGGGATTACAAAGAACAGAAAGACAGAGGAGAATCTCCGATATTCTTTGCTAAAAACATCAGTTACAAGTTGCCGGATGATAACGAGTGGGGTGATGACGACTACCGTATGGACGATCCTGAAGACTATAATAAGTAAACCCAGGACATAAATCCTGACTGTAAATAAAAGACTGTTCCGGGCGCACTAGTGCATCCGGGACAGTCTTTTATATTATTATTTAACTTTTAGGCTTAATCATCTTACTCTCAAATCTGTTCAGATTTTTAATTTTACCAATTATGACGAGAACATCGTTCTCCAGAATGTTCATCTGGGGATCCGGCGGTACGATGACTTCTTTATTACGTTTAATCGCAATAACATTTAAGCCGAATTTTTCACGTATACCAATATTAATCAATGCAGAGTTAATAAATCGTTCATTGGCATCATATTCCACTATGGCAGTATCATCTGATATTTCCATATAGTCGACAAGAGACATATTAACCAGCTGATTTGCGAGACGTATGCCCATTTCTGTTTCCGGGTGCAGGACATTGTCTGCGCCGACTTTTTTCAGCATCTTGCCGTGGTGATTACTTTGAGCTTTGGCAGTAATGCTTTCGACACCTAATTCTTTTAAAATCAAAGTACAAAGAATGCTGGTTTGTATATCTTCGCCAATCGCAATAATCACTTCATCGTAATGTTCGATACCGATAGTTTTAAGCATTTTCTCATCAGTGGCGCTGCCGACGATACATTCAACAGCGTAGTCTTCATAGTACTTGACCTTACTTTCGGATATATCTATTACCGTGACATCTGCTGAGAGCTTATGTAATTGTTTTACTGCACTGCCTCCAAATTGCCCGAGACCAATGACTGCAATTTCTTTAGTCATACTGTTCACCTGATCATCTTAAGATTTGTAGTATCATTTTTGATTCTTCTATATTATCCAGTATAACTTTTTCTTCATAAAGAATGAAATGTTCCGGATAGTAGAAGCACACCTGCTTGATGTGTCAGAGAGATAAATAGTACTTTAATGTTATTGCCGTCAATTTTATTGCGGTGTAAAATTGAATTGTGATAAGGTATCTATTATGTCTAAACACCAGAAGGATGCACATATGGAACTTTGGGATTTATATGATAAGAATAGAAAACTGACAGAACACACAATGGTCAGAGGAGACGAGATGCAGCCTGATACATATCATCTTGTGATTCATGTGGCTATTTTCAACAGTAATAATCAGATGCTGATTCAAAAACGCCGGCATGATAAAATCGGCGCACCGAATATGTGGGATATTTCAGCAGGCGGCAGTGTGACTGCAGGTGAAACGAGTCAAGCCGGTGCCATGCGTGAAACGAAAGAGGAGCTGGGATTAGATATTGATTTACATAATCAGCTGCCGCACCTCTCAATTACGTTTGCACGAGGATATGATGATATATACATTGTGAACCGTGAAGCGGATATAAATGAACTGGCAGTGCCGAACGACGAAGTATCGGATGCAAGATGGGCGGATATTGATGAGATATTCAACATGATTAATGAAGGTACATTTATAAATTACCGTCAGAGTTTAATTCAGCTGCTGTTTGATCTGAGATATCAGTACGGTGCGGTAAAAACAGATTACGAGTAACTTAAGAGTAATAAACACCCCCAGTAAATCATTGACGTATTGTAAAAAATGATTAGAATATTTCTGAATAGAAATCATTTAGAAATATTCTAAAAACATTGCTATAATACTTTGGTAGAGATTAATGTAACAAAATAACTGTAGGTGGAGAATTTATTGAAAAAACGATTAGAATTGATTCAAGCGTCAAGAGCTATTGTACCTCTGTTGGTTGCTATTGTTCATTTAGCAGGTACTATGCAAGTAAAGTATAATCATAATTTTTTAGGAATATCTGATTTACCTAAATCAGGAGGAGTAGACTACTTCTTCGTTCTAACAGGATTTATGATGTACTATGTTTATGGTGGTAAGATAGGTAATAAGGAATACTATAAAACATTTTTATACAATAGATTTATAAGGTTGTACCCATTTTATTGGGTATTGGCTATACCGGTAATCCCATTATTATTATTTGTCCCTGGTCTAGGTAGTGATAATTTAGATTTATTTACTATAATTAAGTCGTTATTGCTATGGCCACAAGAACACGGTCCTTACATTTTTGTTGCATGGTCATTATCTTATAACGTTTTCTTTTACATAGTATTTGCATTGATTCTGGGATATAGTAAAAAAATATTCTTATATGTCATAGGAATTTGGAGCATAAGTATAGGAATTTTTTCATTATTACCTGAAAGTATATTCATATTTGAATTCATATTTAGCCCTTATTTTATTAATTTTATTATTGGATCAATTATAGCTTCGCTGATTGTAAAATTTAAATATCATAATTTTTATATAATACTTTTAATATTGGGACTTTCTATTTTTGTATTTAACTGGTTAAATATTATATTTATAGATATCGATATTAATGCAGATTTCCTTTATTTAATTTTTGCTTCATTAGTAATTACTGGATTGTCGGGAATAGATTTGGGTGTGAGTGTACGTGTTAACAAATTCTTTAACTATTTAGGTGATGCATCGTTTGCAATTTTTCTTTCACATACGTTAACTATTTCAGTTTTAACAAAAACGATGGATATTCTAGGTCTTACGAACAAACTTAATCTTACTTTTCTGGGATTGATTATTTTTGTTGGTACTATTATCATCGGTTGCCTATTGTATCAATTAATTGAAAAACCACTACATTCAAAATTGAAAAGAAGAAGTAACATTAAATCAGATGGGAAGAAAGCGATGGCATCTTCCCTAAGGTAGTTAACTAATTATCTTAGGCAATTAAGATAAAAGGAGAGATTACATGACCAAATGTGCAAGCTGCAACAAGCAGTGGACCGGCATCTTATTATTTAAAGCGCATTTTGCTTCAGAAAGAGGAGTAGAGTGTGATTATTGTCATGAGAAACAGTATGTATCTGAGAAATCAAAGAGACGTATGCTGATTCCAATGCTCTTAGTTACAGCAATGCTGTTAATTGGCTTATTTGCACCGCCGTCGGTTACACAGTATTTCTGGGTGTATATTACCATTACAGCGGTAACGATTATATTTATGTATGTGAGTCTGGAACTGACGAATGTACCGCCTGAAAACCAGAGAAATTAAATGTACATTAATAACAGAGACAATATTAAATTGTCTCTGTTATTTTTCTGAATTTTTGATATACTTCTGTAATACATAAAAAGAAGAAGGTTATTATATGTCCAATCAACTGCGTATCGGCTCAAGTATTTACATTAATTACATACTGCTCGGCATGATCAACTTAATTATCGCATTACATATGGGCTTTCTGACTGAACAGCTCAACACAGATGCAGCAGCAATCTCGGCTTTAATCTCGGCTATCGGTATCGGTAAGCTGATTGCCTTATCTTTTGCAGGTAAGTTATCAGATAATCTTGGAAGAAGACCAATGCTGATTACAGCATGTTTCCTGTACGTGGTGTTTCTTGTGGCCATACCATTCGCGCCGACATATACAGTTGCATTTATGTTTGCACTGCTGGCAGGAATGGGGAATTCTATTCTCGATACGAGTTCGTATCCGGCACTGATTGAAGTGTTCAGAAAACGTTCGAGTTCGGCAACGGTGCTCGTTAAAGCATTTATGTCTGTCGGTTCAACAATTCTGCCGTTAATGATTACGTTCTTTATGGCACGTGATATGTTCTACGGCTACACGTTCTTTATAATGGCGGCTATATTCTTATTTAACGCAATACACTTATTTACTTTGAAGTTCCCGGAAGCGAACGTGCTTGAGGAAGTACCGCAAACGGAAGAAGAGAAAGAGAAGAATATTAAACCGGTTAAAGCTGCATTGATCTTCAAAGAGAAACCGAAGTTTATGCGTGAGGGGATTACGGTGATCGCAATTGGCTTTACGTCAGTAGGATTGTTCCTTATTATCCAGACGTGGCTGGCAACTTATGCGCAGGAAGTCATCGGACTGCCGGAAGCTCAGGCAATTAACCTGCTAAGTATTTACAGCTTCGGCGGGTTCGTAACTGTGATTATCCTTGCAACTCTGCTGGATAAACTGTTTAAACCGATTACGGCACTGATTATCTATCCGATGGTGGCAATTATTGCATTGGTATCATTATTGTTCGTAGAGAGTTATGCAATACTGGTTGTGCTTGCGTTCATTCTCGGTATGGCAACGTCAGGACTTTTCCAGCTGGCGGTAACTTTAATGGCGCAGTTCTTCCCGGAGAAGAAAGGGACGAGCACAGCTTTTGTCACACTGTCATCGAGTATCGCATTTATTACACTGCCTTACTTAACGGGACTGATTAACCGTCATATCGGTGTATCGTATGTCTTTATGTTCGAGATTGTTATTGCAGTAATCGCAGTAGTGCTTGCAGCATTTATATCTTACAGATACCGGAAAGTGTTTGATCTTAAAAGTAAAAACAAAATATTGTGGAGAAACCCATAAGAAAGACGGCAGTCAAGGAGGATATGATGGCAAAGATATTTAATATCGTTTTAATTATTCTGGGGATTTCATCTTTGATAAATGGATTTTCGTACCTGTCTTCGAATATGTTGCTTGCTGCAGTGAATCTGCTGGCTGCGGTAATCCTTTTATATGTAGGAGTGAAGATGCTTAAGAACAGCAAAGAGAATGTGCCTCATGAAGCAGGGAAAAGAAAATAATTCATATAAAAAAACTTGATACATTGTTTGACATGCTCCCTTGAAGCAGACGCTTAGCAGATAAGCTGATTTAAAGGGAGTTTTTTTAACAACTAATCTTAAGTATGTATAGACAAAATGTAAGTACATATATAATTGGTATATGGGGTGGTTTAATATGAACACTGAACTGAAGATTTTTAAAAGCGGCAACAGTCAGGCTATATCAATTAAGAAAAAAACGATGGAAGAAATGGGTTTAAAAATCGGCGACAGATTGAACATCGAAAAAATAAATGATGAAATGATTTTGACAAAAAAAGAAGGTAAAAGTTTTAAAGAAGAATGGACATTCTTATAATAATCTTGAAGAAGCGGACTGGGGTCAAGATCAGGGCAGAGAGAGATGGTAAATCAATATGATGTGATAAAGGTTAATTTAAACCCGGTTAAAGGAAATGAAAAAGGGAAATACAGGCCTTGTGTAGTTGTAAGTGATACTGACTTCAATAATAAAGTTAATATTGTCTGGGTACTGCCTGTAACGAGCAGAGAAAAACGCTATCCAACAGATGTTATTATTGAAACAATGGACAATAATATTCATGGTGTAGTGGATTGTTCACAAATGAGGGCTTTAGATCTTGGGAGCCATTCTTATAAATTAGAAGACAAATTGCAGCAGTCATGTAAAACTAAAGTGATTGAAAGAATTAAAGCGATATTGAGTATATAATATAATAGGGCCGGAGTCTTTGTGTGCAAAGACTCCGGCCCTATTTCTATTTAAAATAATCCTTTAAAGAATTCTACTATACGTTCCCAAAAGCTTCTGAGTGAGTCCATAAATGAACTTGCTTCTTCCGAGTTAACAATGTCTTTACCTAGTTCTGTTGCTTTGTCTTTAGCATCCTGGAAGCTGTCGCTCGATGTGATTCTGTCAAGCAGGTCTTTTGAACTGTCCACCAGTCTGTCTGCTTCTTCACCTGTAAAAAGGCCAGAATCTTTAATGTTCATAATAATGACGATGATACGATCGATCTGCTGCTGGCTGAGCATGCCGTCGAGACCATTCTCGGCTAATTTCTCATCAACAATAGTACGGACCTGTTCTTCAGTGACATCACCGTTAAAGTTATTTACAATTTCAACTTTAACTTCAGTGATTACTTTGTTCAGTTGTACTTGTGAGAAACCTTCAACGTTTGAGTTTTCTTCTGAAATATCTGTGATTGTTTCTAGTTCATCTTGAGCGTTTTGTGTTTTTTTAGGGTCAATTGCTTCGCCTTGAGCTTCAAATGCTTTGTATACACCGGCTAATGCACTTTCACCTGTAACATCCTGTGCTGCTGCAATAGTAACGTCAGCGTCTGTAATGCCTGAAGTGAGCAGTGCGTTCTGGTATGTTTCTTCAGAGATTAACAGTATCTGTCCCATATCTTCATTAATATCAATGTTTAATCCGCTGCCTTCAGCAGTCTGGATAATACGGATACTGGATTTCAGTACGCTGTTGTCATAGCTCTTGTTGATGTATTGATTAACGTCTTCTGAGTAAACGTAATCGGTAATGTCAGTGTCCTCAACACCGAGTAAGTTTGCTGTTTCATTTTGTAAATTTGAATCCTGTTCCAATGCTGCACCGTAGACGGTTACCGCATTATCCCATTCACTTGCTGCGTTGGCATTTTGGGCGCCGAAGGGAATCATTGCAGCGACTAATGCGATTGCAAGTATTTTTCTAATCATAATTTTAACCCCTAACTGATTTTTTCTTAGAATACTACAGATATAGTATTATCTCTATTTTATATAATATTTATTAAAGGATGATGAAAGATACATATAAATATCTGTATATATAAATGAGAGTCACTCCGTGCAGAATGACTTTGGTTTTTATTTATTCTGTCTGTGCGATAAAATCCGGGTTCTCAATAATATTTTCTTCTGTTTCAATATAAAGGAGTTCCTGATTAATTTTCTGCTGCAGTTTTTCTTTCTTTTCTTCGCTTAACTCCGGTTTGTTCATTTTCTGTTCGTACTTCCATATTTTCTCCTTGGAGTTTTCTATATTTTTTTCGTGTGCATCGATGCGTTTCTGCTCTTTCTTGTCAAGGTTAGCCATGTTTAACATCTCCTAACTGATACTTTCAATATATCAATAACAGGGTCTTTAAAACAAACTTAACGGTAAAGAGTATTACATTAAATGTGAATCGAATACCTTCTTTCTACTATAGATAGGTTTTGACTTTATAAAAAATTTAAGAAAGCGTACAATGAGTTCTTAAGAAAAATTTAGGGGCATTGCAATGGACAGAGAGACAATGAGAAGGACAGATAAAGAAGAGTATCATACCGTTAAGAAAACACGGGTTAGAAAAAGAGGATTTATAGTTTTAGGTATCATTGCATTTATAAGCATTTTAATACTATATATAATTTTCAGTTACAGATCAGGATTGAATATCGCAGCTGAAAATGGTGTGGAACCGACAGGTGAGGAGTTTAATCCTGTAGACAATCATGATGGTAAGAAGACGATGATGATTATTGGTAAAGACCGGATGGACGAAGGTGCAGAACGTACTGACGTCATTATGATTGGCCAGTATGATTATATGCAGAAAGAAATGAAACTGGTATCGGTCATGCGAGATATTTACGTAGAGATACCTGGTTATCAGAGTTATAAAATTAATGCGGTGTATTCACTAGGCGGGGTAGAACTGCTGCGTGAAGTCATGGCGCATAATTTTGATATTAATATAGAAGAGTATGTCACAGTGGATTACGATGCCTTTATAGAAACAGTGAATGTTATCAATCCGGATGGTATTACAATAGATGTAGAAAAAGATATGTCAGAGAAAATTGATACAGTCTTAAAACAAGGTGTACAGCAGCTGAACGGTAAAGATCTGCTCGCTTATGCACGTTTCCGTAATGATGAAGAAGGTGACTTCGGCCGTGTGCGCCGTCAGCAGCAAGTGCTTTCAGCAATACAGGATGAAGTTATCAGTATCGGTGGTATTGTGAAGCTGCCTAAGATACTGGGTACTGGTATGGGATATGTGGATACTTCAATGCCGAATAAAGAAATGTACCGTATGATTATGAGTTTTATGATCAGAGGAGATAAAGATATCGCAACGATGACACTGCCGCTGGAGAATACGTATCAGTTTATGGATACGAGTCATACAGGGAATGTGATTGATATGGACTTCGAAGCGAATAATGCTGCTTTAAAAGAATTTTTAAACAGCAGCGGCATAGACACAGATGAGAGTGAAGCGGACACGACAGCAGAATAAGTAAAGCAGGCAATCGTAATGAATTTTCATTAGGATTGCTTTTTTAATATGAGAATAAAGAGAGAATACTGCGCGTTTTGTAAAATTTTCGTTAAAGGTTACATGAAAATGAGAAATGTTGTTCCTTTTTACTCATTTTAGCTATATACTTAGTTCATATTCTAATTAATTATATATAATAAAGAATCACTTATTTTAGTCTTTTTTGTTTTAAAAGTGCTTTAAGAAAAGAAAGTAGAAATGTTGGAGGCTGTTATGGAAGAAACATTGAATTTGGAAGATATTTTAGACGTCATTAAAAAGAATTTTTTAATGATTGCAATTATGACACTGTTGTTTGGCTGTATCGCAGCTTACGGAACGATTTTTCTAATGACACCGCAGTACGAGGCTAAAACTCAGATTTTAGTCAGTCAGGCGCAGGATACTGAAATGGTCAATAACCAGGACATTCAGGCGAGTCTGCAATTAATTAATACATACAGGGACATTATAAAAAGTCCGACAGTGCTGGATGATGTAGTAAGTAATTTAGACTTAGATGAAACATCAGCAGCGATTTCAAATAAAATTGAAGTGACTAACCAAGATCAGTCACAAGTGCTGACAGTCACAGTCACAGATCCATCTGCACAAAATGCTCAGAACATTGCCAATGAAGTGGCTTCAGTATTCCAAAGTACTGTGCCTGAAGTAATGAATGTGGATAACGTATCGGTACTTGCAGCTGCTGATGTTGGAAACAACCCATCACCGGTATCACCGCAGCCGGTGATTAATATCGCAATTGGTTTAATTTTAGGACTGCTTGTTGGTTTAGGCATTGCCTTCCTGAGAGCGTTTATGGATAAGCGTGTAACAACAGAAGAAGATGTACAAAAATATCTGGACTTGCCTGTACTTGGTACAGTAGCGAAGTTTAAAAAGTAGGGAGGATTTAATATGTTTGGTAAAAAGAATCATAGGAAATTCCAATCAGGACCGAGGGAACTTGTCGTTGACAGAAAACCGAAATCGCCGGTCAGTGAGCATTTTAGAACCATCAGAACAAATATTACATATTCTAACATTGATAATCCTGTAAAATCCGTGCTTTTTACATCAGCAACACCAAATGCCGGTAAATCAACTGTTGCAGCAAACGTGGCTGTCGCTTATGCACAGGCAGGTAAGAATACATTGCTGATTGACGGCGATTTAAGACGGCCGACAACACACTACACGTTTGAAATGCAAAATGTTCGCGGACTATCGACAGCAATCATTAACGAACTGCCATTAAATGAAGTAACGAGAGAGTCAGGAATTGAAAATCTTGATGTTATCACATCGGGACCAATCCCGCCGAACCCTTCAGAATTATTGTCATCAAAGAAGATGAATCTGTTTATGAAGATGGTCACTGATCACTATGACATGGTCATTATAGACTCACCGCCGGCACTTGCTGTAACAGACTCGCAAGTATTGAGTCAGCTGACGGATGCGACAATTCTTGTAACCAATGTAGATGATAATAACAGGGACAGTATCCTACAGGCAAAAGAACTAATGGAAAAAGCGGATGCGAATATTATTGGAGTTGTATTAAACAATAAGAAAATGGATAACAAAAAAGACAGTTATTACTATTACTACGGGAGTGAGTAGTGAATGATTGATATCCATAATCACTTGCTGGTCGGAGCAGATGACGGTCCCGCAACAAAACAGGATGCATTAGATTTGCTTCATCAGGCACAAGAAAATGGAATTACAGACATCATCGTAACGCCACATCATTATAGTGGGGATTTCGTTAATCCTAAAAGTAAGATTTTAACTGATATGGAAGAATTAAAAAGTATTATTAGTCAAAATGATATTAATATTAATGTCTATCCGGGTCAGGAAATCAGAATTAACGGCGATCTTGTTGAAGAGCTTGAAGCGGGATTGAATCTTTCATTGAATCATTCTTCTTATGTATTGGTTGAATTCCCGTTTACAGAAGTGCCGGCTTATGCAGAAAAACTATTCTTTGAATTGCAGATGAAAGGTTATGCACCGGTGATTGCTCATCCTGAAAGGTGTAGACCATTAAAAGATAATCTTGAAAAATTATATGACTTCATTGAAAAAGGTGCGATTGCACAAGTCACTGCAACTTCTGTAGCCGGAAAACTTGGTGAAGGACTTCAGCGAGCAAGCCTGAAAATGATTGAGAATAATTTAATCCATATTGTCGGCAGTGATGCGCATCATGCTGAAAATCGGCCGTTTCTGCTGAAAGAAGCATACGAAATAATTGAAGAAGAGTTAGGTGCATCGTATGTGAAATATTTGAAATATAATGCAGAAGCGATACTTCATAATAAGGAAGTTAAAGTGAAGGCACCGGTTCAGTATAAATCAGATAGTAAGAAAGTTAAAAAGAGAAAGAAATTTTTAGGTCTATTTTAGGAAAAGGTGTGTTGGAATGGGAGCAAAAGAAAGGTACTTCTTACTCTTGTTAGTGGATTCAATCATAGTTACGTTTTCGGTGTTTGCAGGATATTATATTCTGGCGCCGTTTTTTTTGGCATACACGTTGCCTGAACTGGCAGTGACTTCAATAGTACTACTAATTAGTCATCATGTATTTGCTTACATATTTAATTTATATCATCGTGCCTGGGAATATGCGAGTGTACGTGAACTCATTTCTATTACTCAGGCAGTCTCTGCTTCAATAGTCACTACATATATATTAAATATACTGATATTCCAAACAAGCTTTACAAGATTAATGGTTATTACCTGGATGATGCATTTAATTCTTATTGGAGGCTCGAGACTTTCCTGGAGAGTCTGGCGTAAATATTTTGTTGGTAAAAGTTCCAAGGAAAGTAAACTTGTACGTACTTTAATCGTAGGTGCAGGTAAAGGTGGTTCGATGTTAGTTAGACAAATGCTTGATACACCTTCGATGGGAATGAATCCAGTTGTAGCTGTAGATGATGATTCATCTAAACAACGAATGGAACTGAACGGCGGAGTAAAAGTAGAAGGAAAACGTGAAGATATTCAACAGCTGATTAAAAAATATGATATTCAAAAAGTGGTTATAGCGATACCTTCATTATCAAAATCAGAACTTAAAGAGATTCATAGCCTTGCAAGTGCAGACAATGTTGAAGTGATGATTATGCCAAATATAGACGATATTATGTCTGGTCGTATAGAAGTTAATGCTCTTAAAAAAGTAGAAGTTGAGGATCTTTTGGGGAGAGAGCCAGTAGAACTTGACTCAGAAGAAATTGAGGAACAAGTTAGAGATAAGATAATACTTGTTACTGGTGCAGGCGGGAGTATAGGATCTGAAATTGTAAGGCAAATAACAAGATTTCAACCACGTAAAATAATATTACTTGGACACGGAGAGAATAGTATATATTCTATTTTAGAAGAAGTCACTAATTTAAATAAAAATATTGATTATATCCCTATAATTGCTGATATACAAGACAGAGATAGGATCTTTAAGATCTTTGAAGAATACCAACCAAATATTGTATATCATGCTGCCGCGCATAAACATGTACCTTTGATGGAATATAATCCTGGCGAGGCAGTTAAGAATAATATTATTGGTACAAAAAATATAGCTGAAGCTGCTTGCACTAATGGGGTATACAAATTTGTTATGATATCCACTGATAAAGCTGTTAATCCTCCAAACGTTATGGGAGCAAGTAAAAGAGTTGCTGAAATGATTATACAAGCCTTAAACGAAAAATATGAAAATACAACTTTGGTTGCAGTCAGGTTTGGGAATGTTTTAGGTAGTCGAGGATCTGTCATCCCTAAGTTCAGAAAACAAATTGAAATGGGAGGACCGATAACAATAACTGATGAACGCATGACACGCTATTTTATGACTATCCCTGAAGCATCAAGACTAGTAATACAAGCAGGTGCACTGGCAAAAGGTGGCGAAATATTCGTGTTAGATATGGGAGAACCAGTGAAAATAGTGGATCTCGCAAAGAACATGATTAAGTTAAGTGGATATGATGAAGATGAAATTTTGATTGAGTTTAGTGGTATTCGTCCAGGAGAAAAACTATTTGAAGAGTTATTAAATGAAAATGAAATAAATTCAGAACAAGTATATGAAAAAATATATGTTGGAAAATCCAATTATATTGATTTAAATACAATTGAAGAATTTATATCAACATATAAAAATCATCATAATTTAAAAAATGAGTTACTAGAATTAATTAAATTAGATAATGGAGAAAAAAATGAAATATAAAAATTACAAAAGAAAGTTAGATATACTCATTTCTTTAATTGGTTTAATATTTTTAATGCCTTTATTTATAATTGTAAGTATAGCTATTAAAGTAGAATCTAAAGGACCAATTATATTTAAACAAAAACGACTAGGTGAAAATGGAAGAATCTTCAATATATATAAGTTTAGATCTATGGTAGTTGGAGCTGAGAAATCTGGTGTTTATGAATTAGAGGGAGATTCTAGAGTAACAAAGGTAGGTAAATTTATTAGGAAAACTAGTATCGATGAACTTCCACAATTTTTAAATATTTTAAAAGGTGACATGTCTATAATCGGTCCCCGTCCGACTTTAACTTATCATCCTTGGACTTATGAAAAATATGATGATTTTCAATTACAGAGGTTTTTAGTTAAACCTGGAGTAAGTGGTTGGGCTCAAGTTAACGGAAGGAAAGAGCTCTCATGGGAAGAAAGAATAAAATTCGATGTATATTATGTTGAAAATTATTCATTTCTTTTTGATTTGAAGATAATAGTTCTTACACTAATTAAAGTATTAAGAATGGAAAGCAATTTAAATATTAATGAAACAACTAATAACAAAGATGTGAACAGGAATGATTAAATGAGTATGAAGCTTATGTATATCACTAATAATCCATATAAGGCTAAAGTAGCAGAGAAAGCTGGTATTGATTGGATATTTATTGATTTAGAAAAAATTGGCAAAGATGAACGACAAAAAAATTTAGACACTGTGAAATCTAAACACTCAATTGAAGATATATCAAAGATTAAAAAAAATATTATAAGTTCTGAGTTACTTGTGAGAATTAATCCAATACACAATAATACAGAGAATGAAATAAATGAAGTGATTTCTGCTGGAGCAGAAATTATTATGTTGCCATATTTTAAGACTAAAGAAGAAGTAGATTATTTTATCTCTAAGGTGAATGGTAGGGTAAAAACATGTTTACTTTTAGAAACTAGTGAAGCGGTAGAAAATTTAGACTCTATATTAGAATTGAAGAATATTGACTATATTCATATAGGGCTTAACGACTTACACTTAAGTTATAAATTAAATTTTATGTTTGAGCCAGTTTCCAATGGCACTGTCGAGCGTATAATAGAGAAAATTAAACAAAAGAATATCAAGTATGGATTTGGTGGAATAGCGAAAATTGGAGAAGGAACTTTACCAGCAGAAAGAATTTTAGCTGAACATTATAGGTTAGGTTCACAGATGGTGATAATATCACGAAGCTTTACAAGCAAAGAGGATTCTAATTCGAGATATGAAGAAGATTTTATACAAGGAATCCAGAATTTAAGGAATTATGAAAATGTTTTAACTACAAAAGATAATAAATATTTTGAAAAAAATAAACAAAAAGTAAAGAATATTGTTAATGAAATAATTACAACTAAATGATGCTAACTATTGTTTAATTGTGATTTAAATTGGTGAAAGTAGGTAGTTCATTTGAAAGTATTAATAACAGGTGCGCTTTCCCTTGAAAATGATGATTATATTAAAATTGAAAAAGAAGGATTTGAAATAATATTTTTGCAATTTGAGAATCAAGAATTACATTTTGATCCTTCTAGTATCGATATCATTATATGTAATAATTTATTTCAATATCATAATTTAAATAAGTTTAAAAATCTTAAAATGATTCAATTAACTAGCGCTGGATATGATCGTGTTCCATTAAAAGAAATTAAAAACCGAAATATAAAGATTTACAATGCTAAGAATGTATATTCTATACCTATAGCTGAATGGGTTATATTAAAAATTTTAGAAATATATAAAGATACATACAGTTTTTTTGAAAAACAAAGGAATCACCAATGGGTAAAAAATAGAAATCTCTTGACCCTTCAAAACAAAAATGTAGCTTTGGTGGGATATGGCGCTATTGGAAAGGAAATCGCCAAAAGATTGAAGCCATTTGGGGTGAATATTTTAGCAGTAAATACCATAAAAAAGCAACTTGATAATAATATAGAAGCTTTTGGAGTGAATCAACTTGAAAGTGTACTAAAAGTCAGTGATATTGTAATTATACTATTACCCAAGAATTCACAAACAAGTAATTTAATTGATAAAAATTTACTTAAAGTAATGAAGAAAAATTCGATACTAATAAATGTTTCTAGGGGTGAAGTAGTTAATCAAGAAGATCTTATTGACGTACTTCATCAGGGGAAATTTCTAGGGGTAGCACTTGATGTTTTTAAAACTGAACCTTTGCCCAAAGAAAGTGAATTGTGGGATATGAAAAGGTTATATATTACTCCACACAATTCCTTTGTCTCAGAATTAAATAATCAAGAGCTATTAAAATTGATAAATTCTAACTTATTAAATTTTAGGAACGAAATTATAAAAGAGGACTGATAGTTCGTGAAAGTATTAATGTTAAGACCCAGCTACGAACCTGAAATTTCAGGAGGAAATCATTTAGCAATTGATTTGATTGAAGATTTAATTAAAGAGAATCACGAAGTAGAGTTAGTAGTGCCCAGCCCTACACGAGTAAATAAAGATATATTAAATAAATATAAATCACTAAAATATGAAGAGAAATACAGAGGGAAATTAAAAATTCATCGTATAAGTGTTAGTGTTGGAGAGAATAATATTTTTCTTCGTGCGATAAGAATGTTGTTGATCTCGTTAAAAATGTTTTGGAAAACCCTGACTATAAAGAATGTAAGTATTATCATGAGTCATTCTATGCCTCCCTTTATAGGACCATTAAGTGTTCTTACCTCTAAATTCAAAAAAATTCCATTAGTATACTGGGAGCAAGATATTTTATCAGAATCATTAATCAGTACAGGTGTAGCAACAAAAGGAATAAAAAAATCTGCGCTCTTTTCTTTAGCACGATTAATCGAAAGAATATCTTCAAATGGAAGTAATCATATTATTACAATTTCTGAAAAATTTAAGAAAAGACAACTTAAGATAGGAAAAAAAGAATCAGAATGTGATGTAGTATACAACTGGATAGATGTTAATAATTTCAAACCAGTATCAAGGAAGGAAAATCATCTTTTTAATGAATTTAAATTAAATCCTAAAAATTTTTATATTACTTACTGTGGTAACTTAGGTTTGCCTCAAAATGTAGAAATATTAATTGACGCTGCTAAAAAACTAGAGAAATATAAGGATATTAAATTTTTAATTTTAGGTAATGGAGTACGAAAACAAAAGATTAAAGAATATATATTGAATAGTAAAGTGAGTAATGTCGAACTTTACCCCCTAGTTCCACTAGAAGAAGCAGCATATGCATACAGCATAGGAGATGTAGGGATTGTGTTAGGTCGAAAAGGAACATCGAATAATGGTTTTCCAAGCAAAACTTGGAGTATTATGGCAGCAGGACAGGCAATAGTCTCATGTTTCGATATGGATAGTGAGCTTAGTGAATTTGTTAACTCTGGAAATTGTGGAATTGCTTTACCCCCAGATAATCCTCAGTTACTGGCAGAAGCGATAGAGAAACTGTATCATAATCGGGATTTGACTTCTCAATACCAGTTGAACAGTAGAGAATTTGTAACTAATAATTTCTCTAGAGAACCTGCTACATCAAATATAATTAAGATTTTACAACGAAATATGATTAGAAATGGGTAGTGATTATATGTTTAATAATAAAGTTTTATTAATTACAGGTGGAACAGGTTCGTTTGGTAATGCAGTTCTAGATAGATTTTTGGAAACTGATATAAAAGAAATCAGGATATTCTCAAGGGATGAAAAAAAGCAGGATGATATGAGAAAAAAGTATAAAAATAAAAAAATATCCTTTTATTTAGGTGATGTAAGAGAGAAAGAGAGTATCAAGAATGCACTCTTCAATGTGGACTATGTTTTCCATGCTGCAGCCTATAAACAAGTACCTAGTTGTGAATTTTTCCCTATGGAAGCAGTAAAAACAAATGTGATAGGGACTGAGAATGTATTAGCTGCCTCTACTGAGAGTAGAGTTAAAAAGGTGATTTGCTTATCTACAGATAAAGCAGCATATCCAATAAATGCTATGGGTATTTCTAAAGCTATGATGGAAAAAGTGTTTGTTGCAAAATCAAGAACAGTGCCCGTAGAAAACACATTAATTTGTGGTACTCGTTACGGTAACGTGATGGCTTCTCGAGGATCAGTCATTCCTTTATTTATTGAACAAATTAAAAATGGTGAGCCATTAACTGTTACAGATCCTGATATGACTCGATTCCTTATGAGTCTGGAAGATGCAGTAGAACTAGTCGTTTTTGCCTTTAATAATGCTAACGCAGGAGATATTATGGTTCAAAAATCACCTGCATCTACTATTAGAGATTTAGCGATAGCTGTAAAAGAGTTATTTAATGCTGAAAATGAAATTAAAATTATTGGAACACGTCACGGTGAGAAACTATATGAAACCCTCTTAACCAGAGAAGAACATTTAGTTGCTGAAGATAAAGGTGACTTCTATAGAGTACCTGCTGATACAAGGGATTTAAATTATGAGAAATTCTTTGACGAAGGTGACAAAGAATTATCCACCCAGGACGAGTACAACTCGCATAATACTAAGCGATTAAGTGTTGATGAGATTAAAGAGAAACTCATGGAATTAGAATATGTTCGTGAGGAGTTGAAGCAATGGAAAAACAAATAAATGTTGTTATAACCGGAACTAATGGGTTCATTGGAAAAAACTTGGCTGCAGAATTTGAACAACTGGAAAATATTAATCTTGAAAAAGTAGTAAGAAGTACTTCAAGAGGATCTCTGGAGAAATTTCTAAATAAAGCAGATATTGTATTTCATCTAGCTGGTGTAAACAGACCACAAGATGAAAGTGAGTTTATGGAAGGTAACAGAGATTTTACTAATGAAATTATAGAAATCATTAAAGCACAGAGTTCAAAACCTGCTATTGTCTTGTCTTCGTCTATACAGGCAACTAGTGAGAATGCCTATGGCCGCAGTAAAAAAGCAGGAGAACAATTGATCCAAAAATTCTCTGAAGAGAGTGATTCACCAGTATTTATTTACAGATTGCCAAATGTCTTTGGTAAATGGTGTAAACCAAATTATAACAGTGTGGTAGCTACTTTCTGTCATAATATCTCTCATAATTTAGAAATAAAAGTTAATGATGAAAATCATAATCTTAACTTAGTTTATATTGATGACATCATTAGTGAATTTAAATCTCTAGTTACAGACTGTAGAGAGATAAAGACAGGCTATAAAGAAATCAACCCTGTTTATGAAATATCTTTAGGAGACCTGGTTGATAAGTTAGAATCTTTTAAGTTAAGCAGAGAAAACAAGATGGTACCTAATTTAAGTACAGAGTTATCTAAAAAACTATACAGCACATATTTAAGTTACTTACCTATAGATAACTTCTCATATGATTTAAAAATGAATGTCGATAACCGTGGATCATTCACAGAGTTCTTGAAAACAAAGGATAGCGGACAGGTTTCTATCAATATTTCAAAGCCTGGAATAGTTAAAGGGAATCACTGGCATCATACGAAGAATGAGAAGTTTTTAGTGGTTTCTGGAGAAGGCATTATCAGATTTAGGAAGTATGGTACAAAAAAGGTTATTGAATATCATGTTACTGGAGAGAAGCTTGAAGTTGTTGATATCCCCACCGGATATACACACAATATAGAGAATCTCGGTAATTCAGATATGGTGACAGTAATGTGGGCTAACGAATTATTTGACCCAAACAATCCAGACACTTACTTTGAGGAGGTATAATAATGAAAAAATTAAAAGTTATGACAGTAGTAGGTACAAGACCTGAAATTATTAGACTATCTGCAGTAATTAATAAATTGGAAGAGTCTGATGCAATAGAGCATATTCTTGTGCATACAGGGCAGAACTATGACTATGAATTAAATGAAGTATTCTTTAATGACTTTAATTTAAGAAAGCCAGACTATTTCCTAAACTCAGCAACAGGAACTGCTGTAGAGACTATTGGCAATATATTAATTGCAATTGATCCTGTACTTGATGAGGTAAAGCCAGATGCATTCTTAGTATTAGGAGATACTAACAGCTGCTTATGTGCTATTGCTGCTAAGAGGAAAAAAGTGCCGATCTTCCATATGGAAGCAGGAAACAGATGTTTCGATCAAAGGGTACCAGAAGAAACAAATAGAAAAATTGTTGATCATATCTCAGATATGAACTTGACATATAGTGCTATTGCACGAGAGTATTTATTGCGTGAAGGATTACCAGCCGATCGTGTAATAAAAACAGGAAGTCCGATGAAAGAAGTAATAACTTCAAGATTAGAAAGTATTGAGAAATCTAGTGTCGTTAAAGACCTTGGTTTAGAGAAGGATAACTACTTCGTAGTATCGGCTCATAGAGAAGAAAATATCAGTTCAGATAAGAACTTTAGCAATTTAGTTGAAAGCTTAAATGCTGTAGCTGATGAATACGACATGCCAATTATCGTAAGTACGCATCCCAGAACTCAAAAGAGAATTGATGAATTAAAAATTAGATTCAATAGTCATATTAAAACACTTAAACCTTTAGGCTTTAATGACTATATTAAATTACAGAAGAGTGCTAAAGCTATATTAAGCGACAGTGGAACAATTAGTGAAGAAACAGCTTTATTAGGTTTGAAATCGTTAAATATCAGAGAAGCGCATGAGAGACCAGAAGCAATGGAGGAAGCTACAGTTATGATGGTGGGTCTAGAGAAGGAAAGGGTACTACAAGGCTTAAATATACTGGAACAAGATATCACTGTTAATCAGTCAGTAAAAGACTATGATACTGATAATGTCTCTGATAAGGTTTTAAAAATAATCCTTTCTTATACGGATTATATAAATAAAAATATTTGGAGAAAGGAATATTAGAATTTATATAATATTAATAGAAATACTTTAGATCGCACGAGAGATATCACCTTTTTCTATACAAATTATACTTGAAGATATTTCAATGATGAAGAAAATTAGAAGAAAAGTTTCTTTGTAATCACTTATGTCTGAAGCAATTAGTATTTTCAGAGTTAAAATCGATGAAGTGAAGTATTGAATTTTTTAGACTTGAATACTAAGTGATTTATCTTGTTATTTGTAAATATAGAAGAAAATATGGATGAAGTGAACAGTTTCAATACTTTAATGAGTTCTATAAACAGAAAAAAGTAGTCATTATAATGTTCATGTGATTTATTGCATACATGTGATGAGTAAAATGAGTATTTTTATTTTATAAAAATAGTGAAGCCACTACTTTTAAATTTTTCTGAATATAATATATTTAAAAATACATTTTATCTTTTAAGGTTTTTATTTATCTATGTTTCAATAAGAATTGTACAGAAAAAACGGAAGTATTTGACAAAGATAATATCGTTCTAGGAAGTATTAAAACTGAACAAGTACTCCAAACCACAAATTATCAATATACCTGTCAAAAAATCAATATCGTGGTCAAGTATCTGTTTACATGGAGAATAATATAAGCACTTTTTTTCAGTTAATGAAGAACTACAGCTATAACGTTAATAAAACGATTTGGAAAAAAAGAAATTCACAACTATAATAACTCTAAATTTATAATAAGAAAAATTTTAGGTGACTTACCATCGTGTTCTACCAAACGATATATTAATATTATATTGATAATTTTTAATAAAAAGATTAACAACTGTAATATTCCCTTAGGACACAAATATGAGATTATTTTGTCTTGTGGGTGTATTTAAAAATATGAGGTAATCTATATTGAATAATAATAGGAAAATAGAAAATTATATATATGTAATACTCCTTTTGATGATTATATTTGTACCGTTTAATACACATCTAACATTAAATATAATAACTTTTATTGTAATATCGGGATATTTATTATTTAAGGCACAAGAGGGATTAAAAATATCCAGTTCAATTATTCCGCTGGTAATATTTATATTCCTTTTACTCATTCAAATATTAATTTCACCTTCTGATTATTTTTCTACTACCAATGCGATAGAAGAAATTAGCAGGATTATTTTATATATTTTCATAATTATTACTGTATTTAACTTAAGAGTTGATGAAAAGATCTTTTTAAAATCTTGGATAATAGTTTTTAGTTTTATTTCTATAATTGCTATTTTTCAATATTTTAAATTCATAAACATTAATGAAGTCCTTGCATTAGTTTACGGATCTTCAATCCAACTTGTTGTATCAGAAAAGTATGAAAGTCTAAATTTATTCAGAGCCGGCTCAGTATTCTTGAATCCTAATTCTTTTGCAAAATTCATACTATTATTTATATCAATCTATATTTGTTTTATATTTAAAAGTAGTGTAATAAGTAAATTATTGAAATTACTATCATTTGCTTTAATTATTTCATCCTTAATCTTGACAGGTTCCAGAACTGGCTTAATAATCTTGATAGGGATTCTAACAATCTATGCATTGTATAGTTTTGGGAAAAAAAGGGTTGAATTTTCAAAAAAAAGAATATTGCTTACTAATGTTATAATTATTGTTCTAACCTTTATATCTATATTCATGATAAATCGTATTGATTTAAATACAATAAGATTCTTAAGTTTTAGTGAAAACTATGAAGGCTCATTAGATTATAAGTTTGAATCATTTATGGTTATGTTGAATCAATTTGATTGGTTTAATGTACTAATAGGAGTAGGACCTTTTGAAAGTGATATTCGATACCTAACCTTAATTGATTGGGACATAGGTTACTTGATCATATTCTATGGTGTTATTGGTATTTTAATTTACTTGCTATTTTTATTCTTGATATTCAAAAGTAATTATTTTTATAGAACTAATAAAATATTTATTATATTGATTTTTACTGTATTGATACTTTTTAGCTTTACAGGTGGAACATTTTTTAATATCAGGTTTTTCCCTCTATTCCTACTATTGATATTTACTAACTTTGAAAGGGAAAATTATGAAGAATAAAATCAAAAAATACTTAATTTATGTATCAAATATTACTAAAATAAAAAAAGAACATATCTTTATTTAATATCATGAGATAATTGAAAGTGAGGGAGATGGCTATCAAAAAATTAATAAGGATTCATTCATTGAACAAATGAAATATTTAAATAAGAACGACTATACAATAATTCGTCTAGACGAGATAGGAATAGAAGAAAGAAAAAGAAGGGATTTTACAAGGATTGAATATACTTGACCAAGAACTTATAGAAAATTACATAGTTACAGCTTATGACGTAGATAATGTTCCAAATAAAGTGTTGAAAATTATTATATCCTATACTGACTACATTAATAATAAAGTATGTATGAAATAATTTATAGTTTATAATTCTAGTAGTAACATTTATATTGAAAGGAAATTCTATGAAAAAACACATAAAAAAAATCTTAATATTTATTTCAAGTATCACTGCAATTAAAAAAAATAATAGTATGATTTACTATCATGAAGTTACAAATGGTCCTGGTTATAGCTTTCAGAAAATTAATTTCGAAATATTTAAAGATCAAATGAAGTATTTGAAAGATATGGGATACAAGACAGTATTACTTAATGAATTAGAAAAAGAAAATTATAACGACAAAGAAGTATGTATTATGTTTGATGATGGCTATAAGGATAATTATGAAATAGTCTATCCTTTTATGAAAGAAATGAATATGAAATTTAATATTTTTTTAGAAACTAATGCTGTTACGAATGACGATGCATACATCTCTTGGACAAATGTAGATGAAATGTATAAAAGTAATTTAGTTGATTTTGGTATGCATACTCACACGCATATTGACGCTAGATTCATAAATGAATCTAATTATCAAGAGGAAATACTGTATCCCAATAGCTTATATGAAAAATATCTGGACAAAAAACCTGTTGATTTTTGTTTTCCTTTCGGGGCATATAATAAAAAAGCAATTAATTACTTTTTAAATTACACACCATATATAAGGTTATTTAGATCAGATGGTAATTTGAAAAAAATGAAGAATAAGAAGTTGGTAATGGGAAGGGTAGGAATCGAAAATGAGGATAGTTTAAGTGTTTTCCGAAGAAAATTGAATGGAGGTTACGACAATTATTTATATTTAAATTATCTGTTTAAAAGAATATTAAAAAGAAGTGAAAAAAATGAATATAGAAAATATAGCTGATAAAATTGATTATAAGGTCATTAAAACTAAGTGTATGGACTCAGAATCTATTACAGACTTTTTAAAAATACAGAATAATGTTTTTAATGAAAATTTCACTTTAGAAAAATTCTCATTAAAGTATTTAGAGAATCCATTCGGCAGTTCATTTATTGTGCTATGTTATTACAAAAATGAGTGTATTGCTAGTAGAGCTTTTTGGAGAAATGATTTGTATATAGATAATGAGTACGTGGAATCATATCAGCCATGTGATACTGCCGTCATGGAGAGTTACAGAGGGAAAAGTTTATTCTCAAAGATGACGAAGATAGTAATGAAAAAACTAGATGCTAAAGCTAAAATTTATAGTTTTCCTAATGATTATTCTCTGAGAGCATATAACAAAATGAACTGGAGACTCATTGCTAGTAAAAGATACTTATTATTTAATCAAAAAAATCATTCTAAACAGATTAATCTAATAGAAGATATCTACTTTGAGTGGATATCTAAGTTAGTAAATTCTAAAAAAAATAAAAAACTCTATTATACTAAAAAGAAAAATGAGTTTTATCTTTTAAAAAAACACACATACAATTTATACGTTGTTATTGGAAAAATATCTAGTATAGAAAATATAAATATACCTAAGGCAATTTTACCAATATGTTTAACGCTCGATAGTGAAGGGAATTTTGGACGGGGATTAAGAGTAGTAAGTTATAATGTTTTAGATGATAACAATATTCCACTATATAAACTAGATACTATTTTCTAGAACTAGTACTCAATCATTTAGTTTCAATTTTATATTTAAAATTAGAAATAGAAGGTAATGAATATGAAGAAAATAGCTATCTTAGTAATATTTTTAACATTAATAGCCAAGTTTTTTGGATTCGCTCGAGATCTTACACTTTCTTATTTTTATGGTACATCCTATATAAGTGATGCGTATATAATATCATTAACAATTTGCGTGTCGATTTTTGGAATTATCGGGAAATCAGTGAAATCTAGTTTTATTCCTCTTTATAAAGAAATAGAAATAAAAAGCAATTTAAAAAATGAAAATATATTTTTAAATAGTGTTCTAAATATAATGCTTGTATTTGTACTCTTATTGTCTGTAGTTTGTATTATTTTTATGGAAGAAGTTGTATTTATTTTTGCCTCTGGGTTCAAAGGTGAAGTTCTTGACATGACAATCCTATTTACTAGAATCGCTATTATTGGGATGTCCTTAACTGTACTCATGAATATCTTAAGTGGTTTTTTCCAAATTAAAGGCAATCATACTTTACCAGCTCTGATATCATTACCTCTAAATATTCTGATAGTTATAATGATTGTTCTAAGTAGTAAATATAGTTTAATTTTCTTGCCAGTGGGATTACTTTTAGGCGGTACTGTACAATTCCTTATATTATTTTTTTATTCTAAAAAATATAGCTTTCATTATAAACCGTATATTAATTTCAAAAATAAATCTATCAGAAAGTTATTTAGAAATGCCCTATCTGTGTTTATAGGAACTTCTTCTCATCAAATTAACTTGATTGTTGATCGTACTTTAGCGTCTCAAATCATAGAAGGTGGTATATCTGCACTAAGCTATGCTAATAGGTTAAATAGTTTCGTACAATCAATTTTTGTTCTATCTATATCAACAGTCATGTATCCATTACTGTCTCAAGCTGCTGTTGAAAACAACAGAAAGCAATTTAATCATACATTGGAATATGCTTTAAGTGCAATTGCCATTATGATTATACCTGTTTCAGTTTTTACTATGATATTCTCAGAAGAAATAATCACTTTGCTTTTTGGTCGGGGTGATTTCGATGATCGTTCAATTTACCTTACTGCAGGTCCACTATTTTACTATTCTCTTGGCATGCTTGCCCTTGCCTATAAAGAGGTGTTAAACCAGGCTTTTTATGCGTATAATAATACAAGAACTCCAATGTATAACTCATTATTAGGAGTGAGTATAAATATCCCATTAAACTTTATACTCTCTAGTATAATGGGAATTAATGGTTTGGCGTTAGCTACTAGTATATCCGCAGTTATTACTACTATTTTATTTATAATAAGTTATAAAAAGAAGAATAAAAACTTCAGTTTTAAAAACAATATAATTATAATCCTTAAAACCTTAGTAGCATCTATATTAATGGGTATAATAGTTTATTATTCTCATGTTATATTTATTGACTTATTTACTTCTTGGTTTTCATTTATCTTAATTTTAATAATTGGAATAATTACATATATTGGATGCTTAGTTCTGTTAAAAGTAAGAGAACTAAATTCTTTATTCAATATTTTCTTGAGCAAATTTAAATAGAAGGTGTTAACATGGTCAACTTATATGTCTTTGATAATTTAAGAAGTGGTGGAGGTAAATCAGTTGGCTTAAATTATCTTAAAAAAATTATAGTAGAAGATACTTCAGCCTTCTTTATGTTACCAAATGATGAAGATTATCTTGAAATTGCAAAATCTCATTCATCAGCTAAAAAATTTATAATTATAGACAATCCTAGAAAATATAGAGTAAATATTTTTAAAATATTAGAGATTAGTAAATTTATTAAACAAAACAAAATAAAAAAGATTGTCAACTTTACAAATATGCCTTTAATTATACCAAGAGTGTATCAAATTTTAATGATTCATAAGGCGCAATTGTTATTACCAATTAAAAATGATTATATTCAGTATAATTTTTTTGAGAAACTTAAAATGAGCTTAGATAAATTCTTTTTAAGTTTATGTTTAAATACTAAAATCGTAAAACATATTATAGTGCAGACAAACTTTATGAAAAACGAATTGTTAAAGAGTTATGATTTCAAAGGTGACATAAGTATTATACCTTCAGGTTATGACTCAATAGATACAAACAAAATTATTTTTGAAAATCCTTATAATTTAAGTAGTAATTTTAAATTTTTTGTACCGACTAGTGATGCGAAACATAAGAATATAGAATATATTATAGAAGTTACGAAAAAAGCGAAAAAAGAAAATATGAAAATAGAATTTCATGTAACCTTATCAGAAGATAGCGAATTTGGTGCCACTGTTAAACAGGAGAAACTAACAGATTACATTATTTTTTATAATCAAATAGACTACTTTAAGATACATAACTATTATAAATCATCCGATGGAGTATTTCTCCCTACCTTTCTTGAGAGCTTTTGTTTACCTTATGTGGAAGGCATTTCAACGAAAAAAAACATACTTACTTCTGATAGACCTTTTGCGAGAGAAATCTGTAAAGAAGCCGGATGGTATTTTGATCCACTAGATGCTAAATCCGGTATTAAAGTGATTAAGGAGTATATAGAATTTATTAAAAAAACTCCTAATCAAAGTAATATGCCTAAAATATATAGTTGGAAAGAATCTTATGAAATGTTGCGTTGGATAATAAATAAGTATTAATAACCTTTATTATTCTAATATTAGAGAAAGAAGAATTATTCACGAAACTAGATATAATAAGTATCACTTCCAAGCATAAAAAAGATATACTCTGATTAACTGACAAGTATATCTTTTAAAAAAATCTATCCCTATGTTAATTGACAGGATAGTTAAACCTATCCGAGTTATTGGTATTGTTCATGGAATTGGAGGAGTAAGGAATGAGTCTAATCTGAGCGCCGAAGAACATATTAAAATCAAGGAAGTTCAGTCATTTATTGAACAGAATAGTAAGAGGTTTTTGATATTGGTGTAAGTTTGGTAGCACTTATTGCAATCATTCCTAAAAAGACCTGGAAAATAAAGTACCAGATGATTTTGTATTCAAAACTGCATCTAGTCACAATCCTAAAGTAACTAGCATGGGTGCTTTTATAAGAAAATACTCTATTGAGGAATTACCTTAATTAATAAATGTCTTAAAGGACAAAATGAGTGTTGTAGGACCCAGGCCTGAAATTATTGATATATCCAAGTATTATGATTCACACCAGTTACGCAGACTTAAAGTTAAACCGGGAATGACTGGATAAGCTCAGGTGAACGGCCGAAGTGATATGAATCACGGTAAGAAGATAGAGTATGATATTTATTATGTGGATAATAGCAGTTTTATACTGGGTATAAAAATACTCTGGATGACCTTCTTACAAGTTATAAAAGGGTTGAGGTCAATTTAATAATTACTAAGTTTAAAGTGGCTCTACGTCAAATAGGGTTGATGAACAATTAGATCTGAGCGCCTAACTTGCGATAAGCAAGTTAGGCGCTTTTGCTTTTGGTTGGTACAGTCGTGTCATCAATAATATATGGACCTATGTCAAGATTTCGGACACGGTAAATTAAGTATCTATAAATTTGTACAATTTTGATCCTGGTATATTTATTATTTGCTTTTAAATATGCCAGGAACTCCCTGTTACGCGTACATTTTTTCGAATGCCATCGGGGATAAGTAATTCAAGTAGCCATGAATTCTTTCATAATTATAAAAACTCACGATGTACTCAAGAATGCTCATCGTCGCCTCAGACCGAGTTGGTATGTCAACAGAATATTAGACAGTTTTTATAGAAGTTTTCTTTATACTCCTTTGGCGTGAGATAATTCAATGCACCATGGGGTCTAATATTGTTATACCAGTTTACATAGTCGAATAGTTCAATGTTTAACTGTTTTAATGATATAAAAGCATATTGTTTAATAAATTGTAATTGCTAAACTAGACTCAACAGTTTTCTACAATTAAGACTCAACAGCTCTCTCCAAATAAGACACAACAGTTTACAAACTAGAAATCACTTTTCGGTATACTGAGACAGAGTATATTGAGAGGGAGAGAACATGGAGTGGAAAAATGGATGATTTATCAAGAGATACACCGATTAAAAAATATGGGGTTTTCAAATAGTAAAATCTCAAAGTGCTGACGGCGCTCTAATGTTACCACTGCGTCGCAGTGTTTGATCCCACTGAAATCGCACCTTTCATTACCACCTACATCGGATAATACAGACGCACCTAATCCTCTATTAGAGGATTATTTTTTATGCTTAACTTTTCACTCTAAATTAGTGCTATAAATATTTTATGCCGCTGTTGTGCGACATAAAATATTTATGGAGGTGGCAGTTAATGCCCAATTATTTAGAAATTGTCCGATTGAATGAATTATCATTCAGTCAAAGAAAAATTAGTGACATGGTCGGATCCGGTCGGCGCGTCATTAAACGTACCATCGATACCGCGAGTCAGCACAAACTGACCTACAAAGAATTAAGTGGCTGGGATGCCGACCGGATGGATACATTGTTTGGCCCCAAGCAGTCTAAACCGACGCAACGGGACATGCATTACACCCTGCCGGATTACGCATCGTTATCCAAGTCGCTCGCTCAGCCGGGTGTGACGATGCAGTTATTATGGGAAGAGTATGTCGATATGTGCCGGCATAATGGTCAACCGTACTATCGTTTAACGCAATTTAAAAAGTATTTTAATGATTATCTGAGTCAGAAGTCATTTACGCATGTCATGAAACATAAAGCAGGTGAACGTGTGGAAGTAGATTGGGCCGGCACAAAAATACGCTGGATTGATTCAGATACCGGTGAAGTGATAAATGGGTACTTGTTTGTCGCTGTGTTGCCCTTTAGTGGATATGGATTTGCGATGGGCTGTCATGATATGAAGCAACCCAGCTGGATTAATGCACATCTTCAGATGTTTGAATATTTTCAGGGCGTGCCGACTGTCCTGGTTCCCGATAATTTGAAAACAGGCGTAACGAAGCATACCCGGACGACACTTAAAATAAATGAAACATACGAATCGATGGCGAATCATTATCATACGATCATTCTGCCGACCCGTGTCCGCAAGCCAAAAGATAAGGCTTCCGTTGAAAATACGGTCAAGTCATTAACGACTCACATTATTGCTCGCATGCGGAATTATCAATGTTTTGGCTTGGATGATTACAATGATTACTTAAGAAAAGAACTGAATCGTTTTAATCAAAAACCGTTTCAAAAGAAACCAGGATCTCGATTCTCTATGTTTAACGATATGGAGCGTACGACCCTTCAATGTTTGCCAACTGTCCCGTTTGGATACTGTGAATATAAAACAGTGAAGGTTTATAATAATTCCCATATTAGTTATCAGAAACACCAGTATTCTGTGCCGTATCAATATATTGGCCAGAGTCTCAGACTTAAAATTTATGGGGAAAAGATTCAAGCGTGGCATCAAGACCGTATGTTGTGTGAGCACGAGACATTGAATAAAATACCGGGCGGCTACACGACAGTCATTGAACACTTACCTAAAAATAGTGCGACACACGGCGAGTGGAATAGTCAGCGTTATTTAAAATGGGCACGACATATTGGTCCCAATGTCCATTTAGTCGTTGAAAATATGTTTTCGGATGGCTCGGAACAAAAACACTACAAACGGGTCCACGCACTATTGAAATTGGCAGACATCCATTCAGATTCCGCCCTGAATGCTGCCTGCCATCATGCATTAGAACGTACATCTCATCCAGGTTATCGCTTAATCACGCAATTACTGAACACTGGCACGTCCCACTTAAAGTCTAGCACCCTGGAAAGTCCGGAACAATCCTTTTTGAGAGGGGCTGATTATTATGAGCAATAATCAACAGCGCTTACAAATGATTATCAGTCAGTTACGTGAGATGCGACTGACGACAATGGCGGACCAACTTCATAGTCTGTACTTGTCGGAGCAGAATCATGCGATGACGCCACTAGATTATTTAGAAGTCATCGTCAATGAAGAGTATCAAATCAGACAAGATAACCGCATTGAACGATATCGGAAACAAGCGACACTGTCACACAAAGAAGCAAAGATCTCAGACATTCGTTATGAATCCAGAAGAGGCTTGCGTAAAGAAAGTATTGAACAACTGTCAACCAACCATTATATTCAACATCATCGCAATGTCATTGTTCAAGGGGCCACAGGCACCGGTAAAAGTTATCTGGCCAATGCTTTGGTCAATCATGCGATTGAATCTGGATTTACAGGGAAGTATTATCGGATGACTGAGTTATTGAATGATATTGATTTGGCTGAATTTCATGGCACGTTAGATAAATTGTTGAAGAAACTCATGAAAGTAGATGTGCTTGTGATTGATGATTTCCTCCTAACATCGACTAAAGAACAGGAACAAAAATATCTTATGGAAGTATTTGAATTACGCAGTCGTGAGAAATCTTTAATTCTGTGTTCACAAATGTCCGCCGCAGAATGGCACAAGAAATTAGGTGGGGGTGCGATTGCGGACGCTATTTTAGATCGTGCGTGTTCAAAATCATATAAACTCATTTTAAGTGGTGAATCATTACGTCAATTTGATGGTATCGATACACCGATTTAGGTGGTAATGACAAACGCGATTTAGGTGGTATCGTAAATCGCGTTTTTATGGTAACTTAGCAGCGCCGTAAGCAACTGAGTAAATCCTGAAGTATTCTCTCCAGAGCGGTTTGAAGGATGGCAGCAGACACCGTTTATCTCTATTACTCAGGGAGGTGGCAGTTATGGTTTCGGTCACCGCTGTTCAGTGAGACTTATCACTATAGTTGTCATGCGCACGACACTCGACTTCCTGGTCAATCATTTAGAGTTCATTCAGTGCCACCGCGTATGATTCATATTTAAAATAAAGAATGATTGCTCTTAGTTTTTCATCATAAGTATACATGGACTACCTCCTAAGACCTTTTGGTCTAAGATTTTGTCCGCACCCCCAAGTGTTGAATTCTACTTGACGGTTACAATTACGCTCTTCTTTTGGCTTTCTATCCCCCAAAGAGTTTGAAACTCTAAATAATCAGGATTAACTTACAAAAGTCTCTTAACCTAGTGTTTAGGTTTTCTTGACAAGTCCAATTATTTTGTTTTTTACCTGTCGATTTGACAGGGGAGTTCATATTTCATGTAGGTGTCTTTCTATGCATTTAAATTCATTATTAACGATTAGTAAGGGATTATTAGTTTTTATTATGACTCTATCTGTCTAATAAATAAATAGCAACTTTCAATGCAGATGAGACAGTATGTGCAAGCTCAAGGTTTTCATTACCTATTCGGAGATTATTATGACTATTTAAGTTTTTAAGGCTGGAAAAGTTCATTAATTTAATTTCAGTAATATGCAGTTCCTTCTTATTTTTCCTTTTTTTAGTCAATTTCTGTTTATAAGTATCAAATGTACTATAGATTTTATCAGACGATAGGTTAATACTGCATTTTAACAAAAAATGTGGTTTTCCGCCTTCAAACATTTCTCTGTAAACACAGATTAGATCACGTTCTAAATTAAAATCTATGTATTTAGAGTTTATCCCAAGTGTATTCTCTAAATTTACTTTTACAGATTTCTCAATTCCTGCTATTTTCAGTTCTCTATTATCGTTTAATGCATTATCTAATTTTAGTGATCCAGATCCTCCGAAACTCCATTTACCTTTAGCAGTTGTCACACTTTTTGCTCTTTTTGTCAGTATGACATTGTCTTCATTATCAAAAACCATAATATTAAATCCTAAATGATTTGAAAGTGTAGACGTTTTTAAATCATTAATATACGGGCCGGGTTCAAGAACATCACGAATAGTTAATCTATTAGCCAGTGTATAATCAATTGCTCTATTGGTTAATAATGTATCTAAATAAGTAGTTCTGGACGTGAATAATTCTACACCTTTATCTGTTTTACGAACATCATCCAATCTCACCATTTTTTTATGATTAATTTTACTTGCTTTGTGCGCATTTAATATTTTATCAACATAATTAGTAATGATATTAGGAAGAACATATTGTTTGTCTGAATCGCTTATATGTATTTCTTTATTAGGTTCATGAGTATAGAGAACAATTATCGGACAAAGCTCTCCTCTATTTTTGAAGAAACTACCTTCCTCAATTTCAGCTGGATATCTTTTCATTAATTTGTCAGCATTATAATTCACTTTAATCTCGTCTTCTACATGAACTCTCAATTTATCGATACTTTTGTTGAATAAGACGGAAACAAAGAATGTAATTAAAAATGTAGATATAATAGTAACATCTACTAGTGTAAGCACATCATTTTGAGTATAAATAAAAAGCAAGAAGATGAATAAAAATAATAATGTAATTATAAAGATTTGCAGTATTTGTGAATCAGACCATACAACTATCTTTTTTATCAGTCTTCTAATAGTAATAACCTCCCCATATAATATTCTACTATATTTAATGTATAGCATACATTTCAATGTAGAGCTACAGACTTTTTATATAGAATGGTATTAAATATGTCCCATTCTACGGGTTTTGATTTTTGTTTTTTAAATCTTTGAATCTTAACTTTATTACATAACACATTAATATATTTTTTCTATATGCAGGGTAAAGCTATGTAATATATATTAGGTGAAACTACTACTAAAATACATAGAAGATTTTTTTTGAGATATGTCATATTTTTTAAAGAAATTTGATAATTGTTAACATAATGCAAATGATGAAATTATCCCAATACAAAAATTAAAGTTATAGCAGAATGTAGTAGCATAGATTAATTATCAATCAGCTTAAAGGAGCATATAAATGCATAATGAAAATATTCGAGTACTTGTTGTAGGTCTTGATAAGTATCCGAGAAATAAAAGGTATGGACCATTGAGTTTAAAAGGATATGATTTTTGCACGGTAGCTTTTATTCCGAAATTAAACAATGAAAAGAAACATAAAGACTCAGACTGTGAGAGATTATATAAAATAACTTCTTATAGAAGAGTGATGAGTTTTTTAGCAGGTAAACCATTAAAAATGACTGAATTCAGTAAGTATACTAATGTTGAAAAAGTAGTTCATGAGTTTAAAGAGAAAGGAATTTATTTTGTCAATATAAAAGAGCTAGAAATAAATGAAATAAAGCATAGATTCGATGAAAACACCCTTATTATTCTATTTGGAGTAGCCACTGAAAGAGCATGGAAAGCACAAACAAAAAATTTAGAAGATGAACTAAATGTTAAAGAGCTATTTTTCCATCATCCTTCTCCTCAAGTACATCATGATGATTGGAAATATTACGATCATGAAATGAAAAATAGGGAGAGCCTTAAAGTTAATACAGAATATATTAATAAGACTATGCCGAAAGTTTATGATCTAGTAAATAATATGGATATTTAAGGGGGAGCAGGATTTTTTCAAAATTATAATTATTAAAGATATGTATGACTCCCTATGCGTGTCTTTTTGTCTTTCTTCAGTTAATTGGTTTTTATCTTGTAATTTTCCAAATATAAATTGAGATTTTTTTCACAGATAAGTGTAACAAATCTACATCTAGGTAAAACTAATTAAAGTATATTAATTAGGAGTGGTTAAATGAATTCAAATATGCCAAAAGACTCTGGCTTTGACAAGACTTTAAGTATTCTGAAAGAGGGTTACGAGTTCGTCATGTATCGTGACAGTGAGTTAGACACAAAAATTTTCGAAACCCGCATCCTCGGTGAAAAGACCATCTGTCTTACAGGCAGTGAACTTGCTGAACTCTTTTACGACAACACCCGCTTCAGGCGCAGTGATGCGGCACCCGCCAGAGTGAAAAAGACGCTGTTCGGTCAGGGGGGTGTCCAGGGTCTCGACGGTGAGGCGCACCAGCACCGTAAAGCCATGTTCATGTCTTTAATGGATCAGAATGCCATGGACGAGATTGAAAGCTTAACTCAAAAATACTGGCACGAATTTTTTAGAGAAAAGACGTCGGATGATACTGTCGAGTTATACGGCACCAACCGTCATCCTGACGACTGGGTTCAACCGGAGGTCTTTATGCCTGAAAGATTCGAAGGCTGGCAGCAGACTCCCTTTAACTTTATTCCGCAGGGCGGCGGATCTTATGACTTCGGCCACCGTTGTGCAGGGGAGTTCATCACTATAGCTATGATGCGTAAGACACTCGACTTCCTGGTTAACCATCTGGAATTCGATTTCCCCGAACAGGATTTCAACTTTGAATTCAACGATATTCCTGCTGTACCTAATGACAAAGTAAAAATAAATCCGGTCACTTTAAAATAACTCACCCGATTCTCATGTGTTTTTTCTTTCAATTTAAAGCGTGTGTGCTATGATAATCATTTATAAAGTACAGAGAAAACACGCAGGAGAAAAACATGAAAATAAGAATAGCAGTCATTATTTTTTGTATTGCTTTAATGCTGGTGGTGACATCAGTGATAGACAGCTTTAACCATAGTGACACAGATACACCGGAAAAAGCCGATGTGATTATTATGCTCGGCGGGGGAGATGCCGGCCGTATGGAGAAAGCTGCAGAATTGTACCACGCAGGCTACGCGGATTACGTCATGATTACACCAGAGCGTGAAGATATTTACGCACAGAGTAGGGAATTCGCCCTGGAACTCGGTATAGCA